>JAFXIQ010000001.1 GCA_017533005.1 Clostridia bacterium
CCTGCGATACCACCGGCTATTCCGAGTAGCTCAGCAGAATAAAATCTTCCTGCAATAACAACGCCTTTTCTTTCGACTTCTACAATGCCGTCGGATACTAGATAGTATTCGCCCGTGTGGTCTACTTTGAAGGAGATTTTACCATCTTTTATGTCGGTAATTTCTGCAAGCGTCCAACTGTCGCCGTCCTTATAGAAGACTTTGCCGTATTCGTATTTATCGGGTATACCTATGGTAACTTCTACATCATCGGTTAGGGTTACTGCGCTCTCTTTACTATCTTGCGCGGTAAAAGTGAATGCAAATATGCCTGCGTTTTTATATGCAGATAACGTCTTTAGCTCTTCTGTTATTGAAGCTAATTCATCGTCAGTCTTATTGGTTTTACGCAAGAAAAAGTCAATTTTCTCGCCCTTTTTAACGTTTCCTAAAGCTGATTTGGGAACGCTTATTGCGCTCATATTTGCGACACCAAAAAATTCGCCTTGAGCTTTTATAGTGGTTTCAAAATCCCCGGCTATCGCACTATCTACTGCTTTTTTTGCATTTACGATTTCCGAACTAACCGGAGTCGTCGCGTTCAATGCTACTGATAGCGCGTTATATGTGCTAATTACCTTGTTCCAACCGTTTTCCGAGTAATCTTCTCTATCAAGCGCCCTATACTTGGCAACGTAGTCTTCTATGTCTTTCCAATACGTGCTAGCAGGATTGAAACAATCCACGCGTGAAGTGCGATTGCCAACGTTGTCTTCTGCGACAACGCCTATAGAATTCATTTTCAATAAGTTGGTATCGGGGTGATATATATCAAGCACGTACGTATCCGCGCCACCTTCTAGCGTAAATTCATAAAAATGTACGTCTGCATACACCCTTCTTATTCCACTTCCTACACCACTATCTCTTGCAACTACGCTTATTGTTACAGGCTTTTCTGCTGTTAGGTCGATGGTTTTCTTGATTGTATTAAGCATCGTTCCCCTGTTCGGCGCATCAGTATCTATTTTCGTAACTTCTTTTTCAATATACGAAATTTCATTACTAGAATTTTTATAGTAAGCGCGTATGGTAGAATTACCAGATTTGTTTATCGAAAACGTACCTAAATAATCATAAGTTTGTGAAATCGTGTTATCGGGATTTATAATACAATATTTTTTGTAAGTAGCATCGCTAGGATAGTCAATTCGTACGACTACGCTCGTAGTCCATCCGTCACTAGGCATTAACACTATCGTAGGTTGATTAGCATCACTCGCTGCACTAGCTACAATACTCACACCCAAACCACTCGCAGTCACTGCGATTAAAATCGACGTTACGAATATAAATAATACCTTCGTTATCCTTTTCATACTATATATTTTACCATAAATACGCGTGTATTTCAAGAGTTCTTGCCAACGACTTTTAATATTATATCAATATATATTTTGTAAACTTCACAGCATTTTTAGTCATAGTATGTAGTGTCAATAAGGAGATAAAATTGAAACTAATTCTAAAAGTAACTACTATTATCATCATTTTTACGCTGTGCGCATTCGTGTTCGTAGGTTGTAACGAAAAGGACGCGTCTGTGGTTAAAGTAAACGAAGTAACACATTCAGTATTTTATGCACCTTTCTACGTTGCAATAAATAACGGATACTTCGAAGAAGAAGGACTAACCATTGAGTTAACCAACGGTGGTGGCTCGGATAAGTCTATGACTGCCGTTATGAGTGGTCAAGCAGATATCGGTCTCATGGGCCCTGAAACTGCCGTCTATGTCAAACTCGCAGGCTCAAATGATTACCCGAAAGTGTTCGGCCAACTAACTCAAAAAGACGGCTCCTTCTTAATTGGCAGAACAAACCCAAACAACTTCTCTTGGTCATCGCTAGAAGGCTCCGAAATTATAGGTGGTAGACCCGGTGGAATGCCCGCAATGTGCCTTGAATACGCACTATACAAGAACGGCTTAATTGACGGAGAAAACGTCACAATAAACTATGACGTGCAATTCGACTTAATTACAGCGAGCTTCGAAAGTGGCATCGGCGACTACTGCACAATGTTCGAACCCGGTGCATCTCAATACGAAAAAAACGGTAAAGGTTACTCCATAACTTCAGTAGGTGCAGAAGCCGGTAAAGTACCATATACCTGCTTTATGGCTACTCAAAGCTATATAAACGATAACCCAAAGACCGTAGAAAGCTTTATGCGCGCAGTTATTAAAGGTATCGACTTCGTTATGGAAAGCGATGACTTAACCGTAGCTAACGCACTACTTCCTTCATTCCCCGCTACCGATGTAGAAATTCTAGCAAGCTCCGTAAAAGCCTATAAAGCTATCGATTCTTGGAAGGCTTCTCCCGTTATGAGCGAAGAAGATTTTAACACACTTCTCGACATTCTAGAATTTGCAGACGTCATTGACGAACGTGTTGCATTCAGCGACATTATCGATAACAGTATAGCGCAATCGCTAACAAAATAAAAGGAGAAACAATGGCACTACTCGAACTCAAAAACGTATCGCATATTTATCACAGCGAGCAAGGAGAAACCGAGGCGTTGAGAGATATAAGTTTCTCCGTAGAGCGAGAGGAGTTCGTTGCCATTGTCGGCCCGTCCGGCTGTGGAAAGTCAACTATTCTCTCTCTTCTCGCAGGACTTCTAAAACAGTCGTCGGGAAGTATACTTCTCGATGGAAAGCCTATCGAAGAAACTCCCACGGCCACTTCTCTTATGCCACAACGCGACCAGCTCTTTGAATGGCGCAATATAAAAAACAACGTACTGTTAGGTCCGGAAATTATGCGTAACAAAACGCCTGAAATAATCGCATACGCAGACCGTCTACTAGAAAAGTATGGACTGATAGACTTCGCAAAAAAGAAACCTAGTGAGCTGTCGGGAGGCATGCGACAACGCGCTTCGCTCATAAGAACGCTAGTCACGTCTCCCGAGCTACTACTTCTAGACGAGCCCTTCTCTGCGCTCGACTTCCAAACGCGAATTAACGTATGCGACGACGTATCGCGCATAATCAAAGAAGAAAAACGCACTGCCATTCTAGTAACACACGACATTAACGAAGCAATTTCTATGTCGGATAAAATTATCGTATTATCAAAGCGCCCTGCTCACGTAAAACGTATATTCAATATCGAGCTTGACAAGTCGCTACCGCCTATAAAAAGGCGTGAACAAAAATCTTTTCCTATCTACTTCAAAATGATATGGAAAGAACTGGAGGACTATGATGAGTGAAGAGCACGTTCAATATCTCAAAAAACAAAAAATACGGAAATTGGTTATCCGTATTATTCAAATTGGGTTGCTGATTTTCTTGTTCGGTTTATGGGAGTTATCAGCAGAACTCGGCTGGATAGACCCATTCATAACTAGTAGTCCTTCCCGCGTAGTTAAGTCTATTATAGAGTTAACGAGAACCGGAGAGCTCTTCAAACACATAGGTGCAACACTATGGGAAACCGTAGTTAGCTTCCTACTATCAACCGTTCTCGGCACACTTATCGCAATAGTTTTTTGGTGGAATTCCCTAGCTCGTGCAGTAAGTGAACCTTATCTTGTCGTGTTAAACGCTCTACCAAAAATCGCGCTCGGTCCCATAATAATTATTTGGGTAGGTGCAGGTGCTTCTGCAATAATAACTATGGCGTTGTTAATATCGCTCATAATTACGATTATTAGTATGTTGTCGGGATTTTTATCGGTAGACAAGGAAAAAATTGAGCTTATGCGTGCAATGGGTGCGAACAAGTGGCAAATATTAGTTAAACTCGTAATCCCCTACAACATTCCCACTCTACTGTCAGTGCTAAAAATCAACGTCGGTTTGTCTTGGGTAGGTACGATTATGGGCGAATATATGGTTTCTCGCGAAGGTATAGGCTATCTTCTGGTTTACGGCTCACAAATCTTTAAACTTGACCTTGTAATGGCAAGCACTATTATGCTTTGCATCCTAGCTACACTTATGTATCTCATAATTTCTCTCATAGAAAAACTCATTAGAAAATTCTTCTAGCATAGTTAAGAGCGTGGATAAATAGTATATACTATGACTTCACGCTCTTTTAAACTATCACTTGCTTTCGTTGGAACCTTTATTGGTGCAGGATTTGCAACAGGAAAGGAAATCTGTTCTTTTTTCGCTAATTCTAGCATATTTACTACCATATTAGCAGGACTGCTTTGTGGAGCTTTCGGCTACGTTTTCATGGAAATCGGCAGAAAAACAAGGGGCGAAATCTTCAAAATTATGCCTAATTCGCTCTCTATCGCGTTATCAGCTATGACTAAACTTATCAGTTTAGTGGTGCTAACTAGTATGATTGCCTCTACCACACAGATTATTGAAGAAAATTTCAACGTTCTCGGTATGGGATTTCTAGTGGGACTAATTGGGCTTGTAATTTCATCAACCGGCACTAAATGGGTAGCAAAAATTAATGCAATCATCGTTCCATTCGTAACTGTTTTCGTAATAATTCTATTCATTATGGCACAAAACTTCAATTTAAGTGGCGATTTCAATTTATCTTCTCCTTTCCTTTACGCGGGAATGAACGTACTTGCTTCGGGGATTATTTCTAGCAAATTGTCACGAGATTTAGCAAAAAAAGAAGTGGTATGCGCATCCATTTTTTCGGGAATAATTTTAGCCGTACTTCTGACTATAGTGTTACTAGCTACAAGAAACGTTAGCTCTGCAGATATGCCTATCATTACCCTAGCAACTGTGTTTAAACTAAAAAGCATCTCTACCATTATCGTTTTTGTTGCCATTTTTACCACTCTTACATCCACTATGAATATAGTGAGCGATGGGAAAATCGTTCACGGCATAGTTGCTCTCTTTGTTGCTACGGTTTTTTCTTTCTTCGGCTTTTCGCGTATAGTTTCTTACGCTTACCCCGTAGTCGGGCTCGCTAGCATCGTCGTATTGCTCGCACTAATACTAGCTCTATTTATTAGCGCGCGTATAATTAAGGTAAATTCACGAATAAGTAGTTGAAATTATAGGGGGTATTTGATACAATAATGATTAACATTGAGAATTTTCTCGCAGAGAAAAACATCGATTACGAATATGACGTTTCGGCAGAAAAGTTATCAACCTACAAGGGTGGTGGGATTGTAAAACTCGTTATATCTCCAAACGACCATAATATCAATGAATCGTTAGCTATTGTTAGGGACTTTCCACACTATTTTCTTGGCAACGGTAGCAACACTCTCATTGATGATTACGGTTTCGATGGTGTTGTCGTCTGCACTAAAAACTTAAACACTATTGTTCGTGACAACAACGAATTCACCGTCGGCGCAGGCACTCTTATCCCCTATTTAAACGCATATTTAGAGCGACTTAACTTATCGGGATTAGAAAGGTTGTCGGGAATTCCTGCGAGTTTGGGTGGCGCCTGTGTTATGAATGCGGGAGCATACGGCATCGAAATCTGCGAATTTATCAAAGAAATAACTTGTTATGACCTTGCAACGCAACGCGAACTTACTATAGGTGCAAAAGATATAGCTTTTTCGTATAGAAGTTCGGGGGACTCGTTCAAAAACGCATTCATTAAAAGCGTTAAACTCACAGGGTTTACACAAGGATACGATGCGAGTCTTTCGAGAGCTTTGCGAGAAAAAAGACGCAATTCTCAACCTAACAAGCCCTCACTCGGCTCGGTTTTTAAGTCAACAACACTCCCCGCAGGGTATCTTATCGATAAATGCGGGCTAAAAGGTACGCGCGCGAAGTGCGCGCAAATATCCCCTACACACGCGAACTTCATCGTGAACAACGGCGGTGGAAGCGCAAGCGACTATTTGACATTATTAGCTATTGCACGCGATACCGTTAAACGAAGGTTCGGCATCACTCTCACGCCAGAAATAAAAATACTAACGAATAGAAAAGAAATATGGGAATTTACGACACAATAAAAAGAGAATTACTAGATTCCAAGTTCCACGCAGGATGCTGTAAACGCGCGTTTCTATCGGGCGTTATCCGTGGAGCAGGTTCTTTGTATATAAAAAAGGACGGTTTTGGTCTAGTTATTCAACATTCTTCTCTTGAGCTTCTTGACAAGTGCTCTTACGTCGTAAAAAGTTTAACCGGAACGGTTCCCGATTGCTATCAAAAAGAAAAAGATAGACGACTAGGCACAAAAGTGGTTTATGAACTTCTTTTCCCCGAAGAATTCGCAAGTAAACTGCTAAAAGACACTTGGATTTGTCCTAGCCCGTATGAGATTATCGACGGCATCGCTCCCGAAATAATTGCAAACGAATGCTGTAAACGCTCGTTCTTAAAAGGCTTATTCCTTGCATCAGGGGCGCTCTCACTGCCGTCTTGGAATAGTGACGACCACAGTAACAGCAATAACGGTTATCATCTAGAAATGTCGGTAACGTCGGAAAGCGTAGCTGAAGATTTACTACCACTATTACTAACGTTCGGTATTGATGCAAAAATGCGTATGAGAAAAAATATTTTCTCCGTATATCTCAAAAATGCCGAAAAAATATCCGATTTCTTTGCTTTAATCGGTGCAATCCAAGGACTTTTCGAGCTACAAGAGCTTATCGCAGAGCGTTGGACAAGCAACAATATCAATCGCACGCAAAACTGTGAAATGGCGAATTTTGATAAGATGGCGCAGGCTTCTAGCAAACAAATCGTGGCGATTTCTAGAATTATTGACCTAAAAGGAATAGATTATCTAGACAGTCCTTTGCGAGAAACGGCTCACGCAAGACTAGAAAATCCCGATGCGCCACTCTCGCGATTGTCTGAATTACTACCCGACCATCCATCGAAAAGTGGATTAAATCACAGACTAAAGAAAATTATACAAATAGCAGAACAACTAGAAGGAGAAAATGATAATGGGAACTAATGAAAATGCGAATAAAAGACCTTTTATACATTTGCACGTTCATACCGAATACAGCCTTCTAGACGGTGCTGCAAAAATCGGTAAACTCGTCGACAATGTAATTAAGCAAGGTGCTCCTGCTATCGCTATGACTGACCACGGCAATATGTATGGTGCAATACAATTCTACGACACTTGTAAAGCAAAAGGCATTAAGCCTATAATCGGTTGCGAGCTCTACGTCGTTGACGATATGTATAGAAAAGAAGGTCGTATCAATGACGAAAGCAACAAGCCCTATCACTTGGTGCTACTAGCAAAAAGCCATAAGGGCTTCATGAATATCTCGAAGCTCTCTTCTTTGGCATACATAGAAGGTCAATATTACAAGCCTAGAATAGACCTTGAACACTTAAAAGATTACACCGAAGACGTAATTTGCTTATCTGCGTGTCTAGCAGGTGCAATTCCTAGACTTCTACTCAAAAACGACTACGAAGGCGCAAAAGAATATGCTCTTAAGCTTAAATCGATGTTTGCTGAAGGCGATTTCTATATCGAACTTCAAAACCACGGGCTTCCTGAACAGCACGAAACAAACCCACTACTCGTCAAAATCGCTCGCGAAATCGGCGTTAAGTGCGTAGCAACTAACGACGTTCACTATATCAACAGAAGCGACAGCGAAATGCAAGACATACTGCTATGTATACAAACCGGTAAGTATGAAGACGACGTGGATAGAATGCGCTTCCCTAACGATGAATTTTACTTGAAAAATCGTGAAGAAATGGAAGAAGTGCTAGGTTGGTGTGAAGAAGCACTAGAAACCCCTTATGAAATTATCGATAAGTGCGATATTAAGTTCGTTTATAACGAATATCAACTACCGGACTATCCTTGTCCTAGAAATTTAACCCCTGCTGAATACCTACGTGAGTTAACCTATGAAGGACTAGAAAGAAGATACGGTACTATTACCGACGAAATTAAAGAACGTGCAGAAACAGAACTCGACGTTATTATTAGTATGGGATTCCCGCAATACTACCTGATTGTTTGGGATTTCATTTTCTGGGCCCGCGCTAACGATATTCCCGTAGGTTACGGTCGTGGCAGTGGTGTTGGTAGTATCGTCGCTTACGCCATAGGTATTACTAACGTCGACCCGTTGAAGTACGACTTGATTTTCGAGAGATTTTTGAATAAAGATAGAACTTCTATGCCCGACTTCGATATCGATATCTGCTTCGATAGACGTGGCGAAGTTATTCAATACGTTAAAAATAAGTACGGTGCCGACCATATCAGCCAAATTATTACCTTCGGTAAAATGAAGAAAAAGCAAGCAATTAAGGACGTTGCTCGCGTTTTCCGCTTGCCTTTCTCCGAAGTATCCACTCTTACTAAAAACATCGACTTCGGTGGTGACGATAAAAAGGTCCACATAATGGATATGCTCACCCCGAACGGAAAGTATTGTGTAAACGAGCTTCTGGAATTATACAATACCAATCCACAATACAAAAAAATCCTAGATATTGCTGCGCAAATCGAAGATATGCCAAGAAATACCGGTATGCACGCTGCCGGCGTAGTTATTTACAAGAACCCTGCAATGGAAACCATTCCACTTGCAAAAAACGGCGATGAAATAACCACTCAATTCAATATGATTGAAGTTGAAAAGCTAGGTCTATTGAAGATGGACTTTCTCGCTCTAATGACGCTCACCGACATTAAACGCGCGCACGACTACGTATTGAAAGCGCATGGAGTGGACGTCGATTTCGATAAATTAGGTTACGACGATGAAGAAACTTACAAGATGATTTCAGCAGGCGATACAGCTGCCGTATTCCAACTTGAAAACGGCGGTATGCGTAAGTTTATGTCAAAGTTTACGCCAAGAAACCTTGAAGATATTATCGCAGGTATTTCCCTATACCGTCCCGGTCCTATGGATAATATCCCACAATTTATCGAGAACCGTTTGCACCCTGAAAATATTCCCTATAAGCATCATTCTCTCGAACCTATTCTTAACGTTACGAGTGGTATTATGGTTTATCAAGAACAAGCTATGATGATTACTCGTAAACTTGCTGGTTACGATATGACGCGTGCAGACGCTTTCCGTGCTATTATAAGCAAGAAAAAGGTGGATAAAATCCCCATTGAACGTGAAGTTTTCGTACACGGCTTGCGTGAAAAATCCGACGACCCTAATAAACGTGGCGACTTCGTTCGCGATGCAAACGGCAATATAAAAATACCCGGTTGTATAGAAAACGGCATTCCTGAAGACATTGCTCTCGCAGTTTTTGCCGAAATGGAAAAGTTTGCGTCCTACGCTTTTAACAAGTCGCACGCTGCTGCTTATGCGGTTTTGAGCTATATCACGGCATATTATAAACGCTATTACCCTGTAGAGTTTATGGCTGCCGTTATCAATAACCGTATAGATAAACCCGACGACACCAAAAAATATATGGCTGTTCTCAAGGATATGGGTATAGCTATTTTGCAACCCGATATCAATAAGTCCTTCCCCTATTTCTCGCCTGAAATCAACAGCATTCGTTACGGTCTAGCTTGTATTAAAAACGTCGGCATGTCGGCTATGGAAGAAGCTATTAAAGAACGTGAAACTAACGGTCTATATAAAGATTTGTACGACTTCATCTATAGAAACCGTGCTCGTTTAAATAAACGTATGATAGAATGTCTAATACGCGGTGGCGCGTTCGACTGCTTCGGAATGTCTAGAGCTACTCTTATCGCAAATTACGAACAAATTATATCTTTCGTAGATGCTAAAAAGAAACGTGAAAATAGTGACCAACTAGACTTATTCGCTATGCTTGGCGAAGAAGAAGTCGGATATAAATACGACATAATAAAAGAATACTCCAATCGTGACAAGCTTCTTGCAGAAAAAGAACTACTAGGTATGTACGTTACCGGACACCCCTTAGCTGGCTACGAAAAGGAATTTGAAGATTTTAACTTCAATACGTCTATGCTACCTAAACAAAACGCTGAAAGCGATGACGAAGACGAAGAAAATCTCAATGAACTTCAAGAAGAAAGCTCTATCTACGATAATATGGAAGTTAGAACGGGTGGACTTATCACCGACGTCAGCATCAAACGTACGCGCGACGGTAAAGAAATGGCTATCATAACGGTAGAAGATATGTACGACCGTATAGAAGTCATAATTATGGCTCGCGCCCTACTCTCCGTCAAAAAGCACTTAAAGACCGAAACGCTAGTTAGACTAAACGGCAGGCTATCGTTACGAGATGGTGAAGCGCGTATCTACTGCTCAAACCTTGCTCCATGGGACCTAACCGAGCACGAAGAGGAACCTAAAATACTAGATTCTAGAACATTGTACTTCTTGCTCCCCGAGGAAGAAGCCGATGATAAATTAGAGCGAATTAGAAAAATATTAAAAGCGCACCCTGGAGAAAATCAAGTTAAGTTCCAATACAAAAAACAAATATATGAACTAGAAACAAAAGTCAACAACCTCGAACAAGTAGGTAAAGAAATCGCCGGAATTTTAGGCCCACAAGCAATTAAAATCTTCTAATTATGGAAAAGAAAAACAAACTCGAGAAAAGATATGGTTTATTCGTGGCAATCTGTATGGTTGTCGGTATCGTTATCGGTTCAGGTATATTCTTCAAGGCTGAAGAAGTCCTTAAATACACCGAAAACAATATGATGCTAGGTGTTTTTTCCTGGCTACTAGGTGGATTGGTTATGGTAGGTTCTGCGAATATGTTCGCACAATTTGCTACCAAACACTCCAAATGTAACGGCATCGTAGACTATGCAGAAGCTTACGTCGGTAAGAAATTCGCCTACTTCTTGGCGAGCTTCCTATCATTTATGCTCTATCCGTCCATGACGTCGGTATTAGGTTGGGTTTCCGCTAGATACACCCTCGAATTATTCGGACACTACGATATAACTTCTAACCTTACTCTAGTGGTTGCGATTGCATACATATTAGCAATTTTCTCACTAAACATGTTCACACCTAAACTCGCTGGTGTTTTCCAAGTAAGTTCCACTACCGTCAAGCTTGTTCCACTATGTTTAATCGCAGTAGTCGGCTTAATCGTAGGCCTCATTAACGGCAATACGGCAACAGCTTTTTCACACGCTTCCAACAAAACAAATCCCGCTTCTATGTTGTCAGCAATTTGTGCTTGCGCATTCGCTTACGAGGGTTGGATAATCGCAACTTCTATAAATTCAGAGCTAAAGAATCCAAAGAAAAACCTGCCTATAGCTCTCATTTGTGGTTGCTCGGTAATCGTAGTTATTTACGTATTGTACTTTATAGGCCTTGCTGGTGCGGTTAATATTGATACACTTAACAGCTCTAGTGATTCTATTGCAGATATGGCAATCAAAGCACTTTTCGGCACCTTCGCAGGTACGGTACTTAAAGTCTTTATCGTTGTTTCTTGTCTAGGTACTCTCAACGGTTTGATGGTTGCTTCTTGTAGATCACAATACTTCATTGCGGTTAGAAACCAAGGTTTCCTACGCGAAAAAATGTCTAAAATTTCACCCAAGTTCAATATGCCTATGTACTCGGGCTTCTTCGGTTTAATTTTAGTATTTTTATGGTTCGTGTACTTCTTCTTTGGCTTCTTAAAAGGTGGTACTTGGCTCTTTAACTTCGACTCGAGCGAACTACCTATTTTAACAACTTATCCATTGTATATTCCAATCTACGTTGGATATATTAAAGAGTTAAAAAAGACCAACGGTAAATTAACCTTCAAAACTTTAATTTCACCCATCATCGCCATTATCTGCTCTGCGTTCATGTTGGTATGTACCGTTTATGCACACGGAGTTAAGCCTATGATGGAATCAAATGAATTCAATCTACCACTACTATTCTACTTGATTATTTTAGCAATCATTATGCTAATAACCTATTTGGTAAATATGAAAAAATTCGACGATTACCTTCCCATTGACGAGGAATAAAGCAATTCGTCGAACTCAATTTGACTTAAATATATTAATCTTTTAGCGCATAATTATTTATTAAATATGCGACTCCGTCATCTACGTTAGCAGGTATTATCACGTCGGCAACGGCTCTCGCTTCTTGTGAGCCGTTAGCTACGACTGCGCCTAGTCCCGCATATTCAATCATAGGTATGTCGTTCTGACTATCGCCTATACAAATAACTTCTTCCCTTTTAATTCCCAAGCTCTCTGCTAAATTCTTAACAGCTTGTCCCTTGTTGACGTGCTTGTTTATTATTTCGATAATGAACGGTTTAGATGTATTGATAAGTACTTCTTCTCCGAATTCCCTATTCAAACTAGCCATATATTCCTTAACTTTTGACGGCTCGCAAACCAATAACATTTTAACCGGCGAAAGGTCTTTTTTGATTATGTATTCTGTTAAAGGTGCTCCACTTACTATCATATCCTTCTTGGTAAAACGTGAATACAACAAGCTATAATCGGTGACTTTTTCTACCACAAACGTATCGTCGTCATAAATTTGATAGTAAAGATTTTGCTCTTCTAAAAAGCGTGCTATAGCTAGCGCTGTTTCTTTTTTTATTGGAGTAGTGCGCAAAAATTCGCCACTCTCAATATCAGCAATAACTGCGCCTTGGTATCCTATAAGCTCGCCTTTGAGTCCCAAATCTCGAGCATAGTCAATTATAGCAGAAATCATTCTTCCTGTCGCAAATACAAATATTCCACCCTTTGCTCGGTAGTCTGCAACTGCTTTTCTAAAAGCATCACTCATTACTTGACTGTCGTCGACAATGGTATCGTCAAAGTCGGATACTATTAGTTTATACTTCATCACTAGTTCTCCTAAAGTAGTCGTATACTGCTTGGGCTTGCTTCTTTGAAAAACCCTTGATTTCCATAATTTCTTCCACAGATGCTTCAGCAATTTTTTCTATCTTTTTGAAATGCGTAAGAAGCTGTCTTGCTCTCGTATCGCCTATTCCTTCTATATTCTTTAGATTCGAACGTGTTTGACGTGCTTTGCGAAGCGTTCTGTGATAGGTAATAGCAAATCTATGCGCTTCATCCCTTATTCTTTGACATAGCTTCAATGCGAGAGAATCTCTAGGCAATACGTGTGGCTCGCTTTCGTTAGGCTTGAATAATTCTTCTTCGCGTTTAGCAAGCCCTACCACTTCTATATCGTACGGCTCGATAACTGCATACGCTGAAGAAAGCTGACCTTTTCCACCATCTACAATAATTAAATCCGGTTTATCAGAAAAACTAACGTCCGTGGAGTCTAGCTCGTTAAGTCTTCTCGTAACGACTTCTTTCATTGACGCAAAGTCATCTATCCCACTAACCGTTTTTATTCTAAACCTTCTATACATTTCCCTAGCAGGCTCGCCGTTGATAAACACTACCATACTAGCGACTTTATCCGTACCACTGATGTTAGAAATATCATAGCATTCCATACGCTTTGGTGGGGTTTTAAGCTCTAACATTTCCTTGAGCTGACTAACTGCTCCAAGCGTTAAAGCTTCTGCTGTAGCTACACGCGCTGTAGCCTTCTCTAAATGCTCTGAAGCGTTATTTTGCGACAACTCGACAAGTTGCTTTCTTATACCACCTTTCGGGCAAATTAGGTTCAATTTCGAGCCTTTTTTATGCGACAAGTAGTCTTGTAATTCCACAGCAAACGGTAATTCGTGCGAAACGCAAATTTCTTCGCATATTATGGGGTTTTTCTCGTAAAACTGCATAACATAGTTAGACAAAGCGTCTTCACTCTCACCAATTTCGTTAACGGCAAAGTTCTCTGAACCTAAAATCTTACCACCTCTTACAACAAGATAGTTTACAACTGAATATATTCCGTTAGTAACCAATGTAAAGACGTCTAGATTTAAATCGCGTGGAAGATTAGCAATTTGTTTTCTAATAAGTTTATCGAGAAGAGCTAAACTGTCACGGTAAACGATAGCAAGTTCAAATTCCTCGTTTTCTATTGCGCGAGCGAGCTTTTCATTCAAAAGTGCTTTTGCCTTTTTATCGTCCCCTGATAAAAAGTTCATAACTTCTTTAATGGTTTCGCGGTATTCTTCCTTGCTGACTCTACCCGTGCACGGAGCTAAACATCTACCTATATGATAATTTAAGCATTCGCGTTGCGCGTGCCTTTTGAAATCGCTCTGACAGCTTCTAACCGGATAAATGCTGTGCAATAAATCCATAATACTGCTAGCCGAAAGCCCCAACATATACGGGCCGTAATATTTGCTTCCGTCGGCTTTTAATTTGCGTGTAACGCTAATTCTAGGGAAGTCTTCGTTTACACTAACTTTTATATATGGATATGTCTTGTCATCCTTCAAAAGAATGTTATAATACGGCTTATGCTCTTTTATAAGGTTGTTTTCCAAAACAAGTGCTTCCACTTCGGTATTAGTGATTATATACCTGAAATCTGCGATTTTTTCCACAAGGAGCATAGTCTTTTCGGTCTTTGTAGTGGAATTTTGGAAATATTGTCTTACCCTATTGCGAAGATTTTTGGCTTTGCCGACATACAAAATTTGCCCGAACTCATCGAGCATAATATAAACGCCTGGCGCGAGTGGTAATTCTCTTAACTTATCCGAAAAATCTCTCATAACAATATCTTATATTGTTAACTAATCATTGTCAAGTCCTACGTTAAATTACGAAACAATAATAAAAATATGCGATATTCAAACAGCGCGCAAAAAATGCTTGCTAAACAAAGTTAGCCTATGTTATACTTAACAAGCTGAAATGCCCTCATGGTCAAGTGGTCAAGACTCCGCCCTCTCACGGCGGCTACAGGGGTTCGAATCCCCTTGAGGGTGCCAATATTACTCCCAATCGACTATTCGGTTGGGATTTTTATTTTTATGAATACTATTAAACGTAAAAGCTAACGATTTCTCGTTAGCTTTTCGTTTGTTTATTGTTATCTTTTCGCTTTATTATAGCGCGGGGACTAGGCTATCTGTGGATAGCGTTTGGTCTTCGATTAGGTTGCCCCTTGCCGTATCATAGTTATAAAGCGTAATTTCATCACCGTTCAAGGTGATTGCACTATAAGAATAGTTAGTTACGAATTGTGATACCGTGCGAACGTTGGTTTCTTTCATGTAGTTTATGGAAGCCGTGTCTACGATATATCCACCTTCGCCACCATTTGCTGCATCGCTATAGATATCCGTGTACCAGCCGTAACCACTATTGAAGTATGGGAAGTAACATTCACTCGTTGTGCTATTTATGCCATCACTAATAGTAATCGTAACCGCACCGTAGCTCAAGATAAAGCCTTCTGATTCACTAAATGCAGTTAAGCTTACGCCTTCTCTTACTAGGTTCGATGAAGTAGTTCTTCTAGCTCCATCGAAGCTCGCTGTTATCGTATAGAGCTTGTCTTTTTCAAGCATACCGTTTGCAAATGCTGAAACGTCGATTTCTTGTGCTAGATAAGCGTTTTCACCATCGTAGAATACGAATACTAGCTTGTCGTTTGTCGCTACTAGTTTAACACCACGCTTGTTATCAGCTTCAAGTCTACTATAGATGCTCTTCAAATCGATTTCATAGCTTGCGTCTTGGGTAGCCTTGTCATTCAACTTGAACTTAACGAGCATATTGTTATAGCTACTGAATAACGTATTATTTCTTGCATCGGATTGAGCTACCACCGAGGTGTTTGCCGTGTCGCCTATTACGTTACCGTCTACTTCGTTTCTCATAACGTAGTTACCATCGATTAGGTAATCGTTATCGAATTCCGGAGTTGGGTTAGCTACTACGTTGTATAGAGTTAGCTTATGTGCAAATCCGTAAATTGACGTATGCGTATTTACGCCACTCTTCAATGCGTTCTCAATTATGGCTCTTACGTCGACTTTCGTGGTGTTAGCAGCTTCACTGTAAGAAGTTCCGAGTTTCATTTCAGTGTTGTTATCGATATATTCATCAGCAATCGGAGTTCCGTTTCTATAAATGATAACTTTAATGCCAACGTTACCACTCAATGCGCCCATATCGTCAACATTACCACTAGCGTTACCAATTCTATCTGCGTAAATACCGAACGTGTACGTTGCGCCGTCATCATAATTAATCGATTGTGAGAATCTATATACACCGGTTTGTGAAACTGTGTTGCCAGAAAGTACGTACTTATTAACAGCTACTAAATCCGTTGCAAACGAGTAGCTTGATTCACTTTGCGTTCTTGTTATCTTGAGTGAAATACCCCTACCGGAACTGCCTATTTGCGTCACGTCTCCCCATGATGCAGTATTGAACATACTAATTGAAATGGGGTACTGTCTTTCGCTATTTTGTAGCTCATAAACTGTTTGGCCTGATTGACTGTGGTATAGTTTAGTTCTTTCAATCTTGGTAGTTACTTCTAACGCAGTTATCGGCATAAAGTCGTCGTTTGCGTCAATAGCTTTGAGCTCATAGTTGATTGCAGAACCATCGTACGAGCCAACGTCTTCTGAGACTACGTTCTCATCTTTTTCGAATAGTCTCAAGACGTTATTGCCACTCAATTCAAACGTATCGTTATCCTTTATGATTAAGACTTCTGCAGGAGCATAAGATACTTTTACGTAACGGACGTCTTTTGCAAGCAAGGTTTCTGTTTCGCCGTTTACTTCATATAGAAGTGCAACTACTGCGTTCTTGCCTTCTTCAAGAGTGAGTCTTGCTGCGGTATCACCATATTTAACTACGGTAGGCTCACTGCCGTTATTTACATAGTATTTAATTACGTAGTTTTCTAGAGTAGGTACTGCGGAGTCAAACATATCAGTAGTGTTGATAGTTGCGCTCGTTGCTCCACTTGATACGCTTACTACTAAAGTATTTTCGCCGTCAACTTGTGGTCTAATAAACGTGCCTACGTTATCGTTGTAACCTTGTGTTGCATAAGCAAACTTTCTTAAATACATCGTTACGTTAGTCGTTTCGAATGCAACGCTTGAGTTCTCTACGATGTCGGAAATAACGTCAACAACACCCGATACTGATTGTATTGCGCCAGACTTATTGTCGACAGCAATTCTTACGGTACCAGCCCTCTTTTCTAGGTAAACCTTTATATTGTGTGCATTACCATCGAACAAGTTGTTTGCGGGGAGCTTGTATTGTACGTACTTTATTGTTCCACTGTAATTGTAGGCTATGCTTACATAATTGTTATTACTATTATTAAATTCAATCCACATTCCTTTTTCGAACGTGCCGTTAATTAATAGTTTGAAGTTATATGCAGAAGCATAATCGCCTACCTTAAATCTAGCCGTTAGGTTAATTCTGTCGTAAATCGCATCGCCAGCCGTATAAACGCCTTCCTCTAATGCATCACGATACTTAATTCCGTTGCCTAAAGAGTCGGTAAACGTGGGTGAAACGGTTTCTATCGTTTGCTTGCTACCATTGTAATATCTAACTACGATAGTCTTTTCACCTATCGATTTGTTAGTAACGACTGCATTACTGCTAAACGTGCTACCGAATCTTGCTGTAAATCCTTCGTGAACAGCTACGAAGTTCGGGTCTTGAGCATAAATCACATACGATTTATCAAGTCTAACCTTAATGTAACCGTTTTGGTTTGCAGAAGTAGGAATGTTTTGCGCAGTCTTTGTAATGTACGGTGAAGACATTGTGAATTCATGTTCTTGCAAGAGTTCATCAATACCACTCATCTTTATAACGTCTCTAGCGTCGTCTTGGCCATAAATTAGATATTGGCTAGCGTCAACGTTAAGTGCCGTAATATGTGAGTACAAATTAATCGGCATAGCTTTATACTTCAAGTCGTAGTTGTTCTTGTAAGTATCCGTAAGTATCATACCGCTTAATTGTGCCGTATGGGTAGAAATGTTTACAACCAAATCGTGTACGTACGTCTTATCGTATGCGCCTATAATCGTTCTGGTCATTCCTGTCGTATCTGTCGGACCGAAAGCTGCCTCTGTCATTGAAGCATACTTTCTAAACATTTCTTCTAACTTATCGTCATAACCAGGAGCGGTTACAATACCTTCGCTACCATCTGCTAGGCAAAGTCTAAAGTCTAAATAGCTATATGCGCCCGACGTGATTTCCGCGGATCTGGCTTTTAATATTTCTTCTTGACCTTCTGTAACTTTTTCATAGTTTATTTGGACAATATATGGGAAAATATCTACGCCATTGGGGCTGTTTGAATCGTACATAGCGGGGAGTTTGCCATCGCTATAACGACTACCATCAATATATACGTAAACCGTTCTCTTTGCAACTTCAACTTCTGTGGTTTGAACGAAATCTACGATATAGTTTTGTGGTTCGCTGATGAAGTTTACGGAAATTACGTTACCTACTGCTTCTGTTCCGATACTATAGCTACCTGCCATTACTCTGAAGTCAATTACATGTGCATAGGCTCCACCTATATCAAGGCCTAACTCTTCAGCTGTTTCTTCATTCTTTAGTCCGTTATAAACGAGCTTATATTCTGGAGCTTCGCCGTAAATTGTGCTCAATCTATTCGTTCCGTTCATTGCTAGAACGTTGAGCGTCAAATTAGCTTTGTTGATGTATAGGCTATATTCCGTCTCGTTATTAATGCTAAAGTCGTAGTTTTCTAAGCAATATCCACTAGCGTCAAGGTATACGGGTAAAGTTGCTCCCGTAAATGCCGTTAATGGGTCTCTTGCCCTGCTGTTAGCTATGCTATGTTCAGGTTTCTTTGACAAGAAGTCGAAGTTTCCTAGCGTATAGCCGGTAGGTGTCAATTCGCCTGTTGTTGAATTAATAGCATAAACCATTAATTTTTCCAGATTGTCATCAATATTTCCTTCAAATTCTAGATCAACAGTGCTATCACCGTAGGTCTTGTATATCCAACGGTTACTGTCTTGATACTTAATAGTCAAAGGTCTTCTGCTAATCTTGATGCTACCAGGAATAATTTTAACAACGTAGTTTTCTATTTGTGCACCCGGTTGTTTATGCGTATAAATATCAGTTGCAGAAATAACGTATTCGCCTACGCCTACAATTTCGCCTAGTAGTGACGTCTTATCTTCTTCTGAAACGTAGAATAAATACTTAATAAGGTCAGTCTTTATGACGTCTGCGAAATTTTCACCATTTCTCAAACCACCAAACGCAGCTCTCAATTTTTCAAGTTTAACAACTTCACTATCACCAGCTTCGATACCTGCTAGTTTACCAATTTTTTCGGTGTAATCTAGGTTAGGTTCGATATATTGATAGCCTGAATTACCAATATCGGCAACGCCTACTGCATCTCCGTAATAAACCTTAGTGTCAGCATAGCCCATATCGTTAAGCATAATCGTGAGCAATGCTTGTTTAATGGTATATTTAGCGGAAATAGTTATAGATAAATCATAGTTTGTATTCTCTATAGCTACGTCTCCGATAAGGATATTGTATTCACCTGCGTTGAAGTTCGTAGGTTCGCTACGTTTCGGATTGCCTATTGCACCTGCATCGTAAATAAAGTAAGTTCTTATGCCGGTTGCTTCATCAATGAAATAGTCTAATCCAGTCATCGGATCAACTAACGAGTAGTTGATATCAGGTTCTGGAGACGTTGAATTATAATCACCGTAAGTAACTTCTATATCTTCAACTTTTACAGACAAGGTCTTTGCCGTAATAGTATACGTTCTGTTACTATCAACGTTGAATCCTGTGATTGTAAAGTCTCTATTATAGTCGCTAACTACAGATTGCATAATGTAGCTACCTTTATCTTTTGCGCTTGTCGTACCCTCTGTTCCGAAAATAAATGCTAAGTATGAATTCTCTCTTTCGATAATTCTAAACGCATTGTCTATCGCGCTCTTTGCTGTTAGATATTCAGAAACTGCGTTTTGTACAGAGTTGGTTAGCTCAGAAACAGCATTTCTTAGTCTATTGTATGCGTTCGATAGGCTGTTCTCTAGGTTGCTGAAGTTTTCTTCCGTTATAACTTTGTCATAGCCGTTATCGTGGTTTTGAATTGCGTAATACGCATTTTCAACGCTTTCTATAGCAGTTTCTAGAGCTAGTTGTTGTGAAGCAATATCTTTAGAATCAACGTTTGTTACGTCGCTCTTTGCCGTTGCAACCAAATTGGTTATAGTTTCAAGTTTGCTTTGGAATTCTAGGAAGTTAGAATTTCCTGTACCGTACATGAAGTTACGAACGTATGGTTTATCTCCTGAGAATGCTCTCGGGAAATTGATATCGTTATACGTTAATGAAGCATTTTGACCGTTGTAAACACGCGTCTTGGATGCTGTTAGTACGCTGAACGCAACCGTCGACTTGGTAATCTCGTAAATATACGTGTCAGACAAATAAACTGCATAGTTCAAATCTCTGCAAGTGAGTGTTACGCCATATCTACCAACTGCAGTATTATCTTTACCGTCGCTTGCAGTTTCTCTTGTGAAACTAAATATTAAGCTTTGTGAAGAAACATTTGCATCGGTTTCTGAAATGGTATATGCGTTTATTCTAGGTTGTTGTCCATCGTATTCCTTAGATAGTTCGTTACTTGGAATTGAAACAGTAACGGTCTTAGGAATAATTCTATATTTATATTCATCTGCAAGAACAAATTCGAAGTTCTTATCAGAAGAATTTTCTTTGATATTGATGGAATATGCGTTAATTGCACCATTCTCATCATAAAGTACTTCACTAGGTGCCGATGCACTATTGCCAACTGACAACGCAAATGCAGGAATTGGTTCGCCGAAAACTGTATTCGTTACAACTTCGCCGTTAACCTTCAATATACAATCGTTAGCATAAATTTGTGCTTCGAAACCATCGTATTCTTTTTCAAATACAAGTGTTGCGTCGGTGTTTAGATTGATATAAATCTTTCTAGGAATAATATTAAAAGTAACTTCTTGATTGTTAGCTTCTTCTAGATAATAGTTATCGTTAGAAAGTGATAACGCTTTCGTCTTATACTCGCCAACGGTCGTTGCCGACGTTAATGACAATACAACACTTACTTCGTCTCTAATTACGTTACCATCGGAGTCTTCTTTTGGCGTTCCGTCATAATCATATTCGCAAGCTCTTTGTTCTTCCGGTACGATTGCAGATACTACGTAAGCATCACCTTTATATTCCTCTCCGTCAGGTAAATCTACGTAAGAAATGCTTACGCTCTTTCTAGAAATCACATAAACATATTCTTCTGCTAGCGAGAACGTGTAGCTATTATTTTTAGAAGCAACGTTAACAGGATAGCTACCGTGATTCTTTGAGCCATTCGTAAATGTAAAGTTAATTGCTTCCTTGATATCATTTGCTATAGTACCACTGATACTCTTGTCATTGCTGTCGTATAAGGTATAGCTAGCAATTTGTGGTTCTTTGCCATCGTAGTATTTTCCTAACGCGTCTTCTGCTACACTAATAACAACGTGCTTGCTTACAATATCAAACCTTGCTGATACGAAGTTGATTGCAAAATATTCGCAATTCAAATCGCCTATAACGATTTTATATGAACCTACTTCTTCACCTATATCTCTCTTTAGTCCACCACTAAATGCTATAGGTTCGGCAAATGCTGTATTAAGAATTTCTTCCGTAAGTTCGCTATAACCGAGTTTAACTGCGATTTCTTCACTAACGGTTACGACGTACTCAAGAGCGGGGTCGCCGATTGTGCCGTCTTCATTGGCGATTTCGCCATATTCTTTGCTAGTTGCAATTGCAGTAACTGTAACAGGCATCTTATTAACGGTTAAAGTACCACTAGTAGTTGTTACGTTGTAATTCTTAACGACTGCTAACTCTTCTTCCGTCAATACACTTCCTTTATATTCAACTGAAAGTGTATATTCACCCGGGCGGGAAACGTCCTCGGCATGAGTTATAACGTATGCTCTCTTGAATATTTCTTCGCTATCGCCTCTAGCAAATACGTTATTCGTGTTTGCTACGTCGTCGATTTCACGATAGAACGTAATATTCATTACGGGGATATCGTCAACCAACGTTACCATACTGGTACTGTTAGCTCTAACCTTGATGTTTCTTGGTGTGATTTCCATATATTTAGCATCAGCACCTTCTTCATTTACGAAGATGATTTCGTAGTTATTGTTCTTCAAAGTGCCTTTTGTTATTAGGTACTTACCAACGTTATTATTGTCTGCGTCTTCGCGATACAATACTCCTTCAAATTCATCATCGTTAACGATTCCACTATCTGCTACACCGTCTACAGCCGTTGTAGTATATCCAATTCTCGGCATACCTTCGCCGTATTCATAGCTTGCGCTAATAGGTATAACGTTGACTTTACGCTTTACAACTTCAAACGTTGCATTTTCGTAAGTTATTTCGTAGTTCGGGCTATCGATAGGCGTTCTAACGTTGACGTAGTAAGTCGATACGTTAGTTAGATTGTTGATAGCGACTTCTTCACCACTACCGTTTAGGAATACGATATCGAACATGTTAAGTTCAATTCTTTCTGAACCGTAAACCAAATAACAAATGCTATTATATTCAACAGGTGATGCGTTAAAGTTCGGAGAAGTAAAGCTATCGCCAGTGACAAATAGCGTTGTGGGGTCTTCTAGAACTTCTGCATCCTTACTGCTCTTGAGTACAAGACGTATTTCTGGATTGTTAGTGCCATATATCTTGCTCATTGGTTCAAAGCTGATATAAAGTGCTTTTTTATTAATAACAATCTTTTGGCTATCATCCGTGTATTCGTTATGGATAGCGTCGCCTGGATAATATACTACTATGTAATACGTACCAGCCATTGTCGGGAATGCAGTATATTCGTCGTCAAATCTAGCAACGCCCAATTCTTCCCATACGCTCGCAGGAACGTATTTAACTTTGTAGTTGTCTTTAGCAACCGTTAGCTCTCTTTCTTCTGAATTGAACGTATTATAGCCCTTCAAATCAAGAATGGGAGCTTCTCCTTCGCCGTAAGTAAACTCGTACTTATTGCCAGCATTGAAAATGGTTTCTACGTACTTACGGTCGTGTATGATAACGTTGTAGCCAGTCGTAAACGGCTTTTCATCGAACATATATGTAACCGTTATACGTTGAGATTTATTATATCCCGAGAACTCTTGGCTATTGAAGTTGATAGTATTGATGTTGAAAGTAGACGAAGAACTATTTT
Source organism: Clostridia bacterium (assembly GCA_017533005.1). Lineage (GTDB taxonomy): Bacteria > Bacillota > Clostridia > Christensenellales > DTU072 > RGIG6449. The sequence continues at coordinate 23,146 of JAFXIQ010000001.1, forward strand.
CTGTCGCATCTGCTAGTTGTTTAACTTCGGTCTTGCCGTTATCGTAAGTTAGAACAATAGAGCCCTTCAAAAGTTGTCCGTCGGGACGGAAGGCTTCTCCCTCTATGTAATCAATCTTTGGAACTTCGTTAATTTCTATCTTGATAAGTTGTGGTGCTGAAACCGTAATATCAACTTGACAGCTCTTGGTAATTCCATCGAGAGTGTATACGATAGTAACAGGATACGTTCCAGTAACGGCGGTTTCTTTGTCGTAGCCGTTAGGATTCTTGCCTGCATCATAATTGATATAATCAAGACTCATAGGAATAATCGTAGGAGCACCTGATTCGTATACCAAACGCAATTTAGCATTGCCTAGACGTACGTCTGCACCTTGAATTGCAGTTAGTGCAGGGCTATCTTCCGTCAATGAAATGCTAGCGAGTTTTCTTTCGGAAATATACGTAACGATAGTAACGTAAGCATCTCCGTAATAAAGTTTAACGTATTGAACTGTGCGTGCTTCTTTACTATAGTCGACAACCGACATATCTCTATAAATAGTATTGAGAGCAACGGTTTCGCTAACGTCGTTATCATAAGTAATCGTTACGAACGTATTATCGATAAGCGACATCATGGGATATTCGCCTACCTTTCTCGTGGTTATGCTCGCTAAATCGAATTCCGTACCAGCAGGGATTTCGGTAGAAGGCATAGTACCGTTTTCCCAATAAATTTCTTCATGTCTTTCACCGTAATTTGTATTCCAAACCATGCTCTTTACAGCAGAGTCTATAACGGTTACTTTGAAAGTATCTTCATAGTATTCGCCTTGATAATTATATGAAACACGAATGGTTTGTTCGCCAACTTTACCAGAATCGAAGCCAGAAGTTGCTAATCTACCACTATCAAGTTCTGCTTCTACATCAAGCGTTGTAGAAGTATCGTTGTCATAAACAAGGCTAACCTTCATGCCTGCCGTATCAAGTGGCGTTGTGCCGTTAGCGGTATAAACGTAATTTACTTTCGTAGGAGCTGAAACTATTCTAATACCAACTACGCTACGATTTACAACCGTAACCGAAGATGGTAGCGTGTATTCAGCGTTTTCTCTAGACGGATAGTAAACGGTTACGCTTCTCTCGCCTAAAGTAGTGTTCGTTTTTTGATAATCAAGTTGTGCACTTGTGAGCGCGAAGTATTCCGTGTAGTTTTCTTCTTTATTATTGATATCTTTACCTTCGAAAGTTAACAATAGGAAGTAGTCTTCTAGGTTAATTTCGCTACCTGCTACTACTTGTCCGAAGTAACCTTGTTCAATGTAAAGGTCTTTTTCGCCAGTCAATGGGTTTTCTATACGTTGATAGATAGGTCCAATAGCAATAAGTTCGTTAGTTACGTTAACCGTAATTTCTAATGCGCCTTCGCAACCTTTGTTGAGTAGATATACAGTTTGTTCGCCTACTTTCGTGAAAACGTCTTCTACTTCGAACGTCCATTCGTTAGCAAAATTAGCATCGGTTGCTTTAACGGTTTGTGATGAGTATGAACCATCGTAATTGACTTCTATAATAAGGTCGGTTGGGTCGAATGCTTCGTGTAGAACGTATTGCGTCTTAGGAGCTTGCGTCAACGTAATGTTGTTAATCTTCTTAACTACGGTTGCATAGAAATCAGCTAAAAAGCTATCTTCGTATTCATCGCTGTAGTCAACAGTAACAACCTTCAAACCAACGCTAGTATTGTCAAACGTAATCATGCTCTTTTCGAGCGCAACGCCTGTTACAGTCTCTCCGTTATTGTACGTAACGTCCATAGTTATACCATCGATAACAACGTCTCCACCTAAATATGCGATAACGTCTTCCGCACCTACGAATTCAATATTGGTAACTTCTAGAGCTTCTACTTCAAAATCAAAGTAAACGTCGATTGCACTACTATATACGATATGCCACGTTTGATTGCCGACTTCCGCATATGAATTAACGGCAGTCGAATTGCCCCAATCAATCATTGAAGAATTAAAGTCGAATTCTTCCGAACGATTGCCGTTATTGTAAATTAAAACATATTTCCAATTGAGGTCAGGGTTAATAGCTGTATCTTGATAAACGGTTGCTTTTTTAACGATTTCGATTCCAACAGCTTCTTCTTGAATAATCTTAATCGCAATTTCCCCTCTCTTTGCAAGCTCAACGCCACCGTATGAGAATACTAGCGTTGCAGTTTGGTAGAGTTCGCTAGCGTTAGTCTTATCGTAACCTTCTACGCGAATTTGTTCGCTTGGCAAGGTAATCGTTTCGCTCTCACCATTGTTGTATATAACCTTTACGACGGTTCCCGTCATATCAAGTTCTAGATTTTGTATTTGTTCTTGTGGTGCTACTAAAATCTCATATTCTTCAACGTCTCTTATCTTAACGTCTACAGAGAAACGCGTGGTTTTGTAGCCGTAGGTTATTGTAACGAAACAGTTGCTATTGACTTTTGTAAAGTCATACGTAGCTTCTAGCCCGTCGATTGCTTCACCGTAAGCATCCGTCATTGCAACTTTTTCCGAATAACCACTATCGTAACGAACGAATAGTACGCCACCAACAAGGTCGATGGTGTCGCCTAGATAATAGATATTCTTTGTGGGAAGAGTGTCGATTTCTATACCGCTGATTTCTCTCTTAACAACGTTAACTCTGAAGGTGTGGACGTATTCTTCACCGTTGATATCGCAAGTGATATAAACGTCTTGTTCGCCTATTAGATTCTTGTCGTAACCGGAAATCATATCTTCCGTAATGCTGATTTTTTCCGTAACGTTGTTAGCGTAAACAACTGTTAAGTATGCGCCTGTTAAGTTGAGGTTTTGACCTTCGATGTAGTCGGTTTGACCTTCGGGTATGAAAGGAACTACGGATACAACCGCCTCTTTTTGGACAGTTACGACAAAAGTAGTACTACTTCCTTCGTAATAAATCTTCAAATATTGCTTGCCGATAGTGTTGGGATTGAATCCTGAAATCATATCGGGAGTAATTTGAACGACTTCTTCGCTACCATCATTGTAAACAACTCTGATGCTAGCGTTAGAAATATCCAAAGCTTCACCTTCTGTATAAACAGCTTTTGGCGCCGAATAAAGTTCAATATAGTCGATAACGGAGTCTTCGCCACAGGCAAATAAAGCGAGTGATGCCGATACAACTACAACTGCGAGTAAAATAATCAAGAGTTTTCTATTCATATACACCTCTAATACACGCGCACACATACCCTAGCGCGTGCGTTGTAGATATTATAACGCGCGTGCGCGTATAATGCAATAGTCTAACGCGATTTATCTCGCGTGCGCGCGCATTATTTACTATAAAAATACTCGGGGGCGCGTGCGTGCGCGAGAAAAAAGCTATCCTACTATTACCACCAAAAAAAATCTCAACGCCTATGCGTTGAGATTTCTTACGTTAAATTGTATTCAATTATAAGTAAACTATGCCTTTAAGTTAGGATATTTAGCTTGAATATAAGCGTGTCTTTCGGGGAGTTCGGTTATGATTCCGAGTTTCTTTAGTCCTGCTGCGATAGAGCAATTTTGCATGTAGCAAATTTCGTTAACAACGTCAGCTAGCAAATCGTCATTGGGGAATCTCAATCCCATCATACCAAGGATATAATCGAAAGCATAGCCCTTCCAGTTGTTTATCATGTAAATGGTATCGACGAGAAGTTCACGTGCATCTTCTCTCGTTTCGAAACTAACGCCTAAATTGTTCAATGCTGAATCGTATTTCAAATTCAAATTAACAACAAGTTCTACTACGACTTTGAGGAGCATTTCGTAGCGATTCTTCTTGCCTAAGCCTATCTTCTTAACGATATAATCAAACTTGAAGTTGCCTCTTTCGCTAACTTCTGCAATTATGCGATGCATTACGTCGTTAGGAATCGCTCTAACGTTTTTTACTTTATAATCAGCTAGAACGCAATCCATAACGTCGTTAAATTTAGCTCTTTTCGTTATGAAATTGAGCTCTTTCGGAAGTTGTCCGTCTACAGTTAGAATATTAGCGTATTGTTCGACGTTTTCTTTCTAGACACTCTTGATTTTTATGCCCTTTCTCAATACTGCGCCTGCAACTGAGTTAACTTCGCTAAAGTATTGGCAGAATGCCTCAGCAACGCTCTCAAAGAAAGATTTACAACTGCCGGGGGCTTGGTCGTAACTATCAACAATTACGCGAGCCGTGTTAGCAGAAATACTAAATGCTCTAACCTTTATGGGGGAATTAGCTTCTGCTTGTTGCATGCAACTTACATAATATTGCTTTGCAACGTCAGATGCAAAGACTTGTAATCCCTTTTTACCTTCTACTTCTACGTAAAAATGTACTGCCGTAGTAGTATTATTTGCTTTAACTTTTGACATAGTTTTGTCCTCCTCAAAAAAACTATTTATCCGACGTTATCGCGCGTTTTTGCGCGATAACGCCCTATTACAATCTAAATTAATTCTCTCTGCAGTTAATTACATTTCTGCAGCAGCTTTTGCTTTACGCTCTTCTATTATAGCAACGTATTCTTTTTGTTTCTTTTCCGTTATCTTATAGAAGAACATAGGTATGATACATGCGATAAATGATAGCATACCACTCAATACGAGCATGAGCCATAGCTTGTTAAGACCTTCGGTAGTCATTGAGCCTTCGGGGTTGGTGGGGCTGATACCAGCCATAGCATAAGCTATAACACCGATAAATGCGCCAACTGCCATACCAATCTTGTTGATAAGCGTTTGCATTGCGAAGCAGATACCTTCTCCTCTTTCGCCAGTCTTCCATTCTAGATATTCAATGGTATCACCAATCATAGCGTATGTCATGATGTTGTTAATACCTTGTGGTAGACCAATGAATAACATACATATGATTACAACTACGAGTCCGCCTGGTCTGAACGTTCCTAGGTTGAAGTCCCACATGAAGAACATTATTACCATTGCTACAGCACCGATAATGTGCGTGCCGATATATGTCCACTTCTTAGTAAACTTCTTGGATAGCCACGGAGTCAAGACTGATGCGATAAGACCACCTGGGATAACAAGCATCGTTAATAGTGAGTATGCAGATTCGTTTTGTAGAGCGTATTTGCAGAAATAAAGACCGCCAGTATAGGTGTAAACCATTCTAGCACCACCAAGGACACCAGAAAGAACTATAAGCATAAGTTGGTCGTTCTTGAATAGAAGTTTCAAGTTGTGCTTCATGCTAGGAACCTTTTCAGGGTCGATAGCACCGTGTCTTTCGGTTGTGCCTTTGAAGCCAACGAAGAACAAAGGTATAGCAATAATAACTAGAACTGCACAAATAATAAAGTACGTCCATTTGAGAGTCTCTTGGTTTTGCATTGCCATTTCAGGTCTTAGTAGACCTTCCATCATCTTGTAGCCTTGTTCTTCAAGACCAGCCTTCAATGACCAGCTTTCTTGTCCCAAGAAGTTCTTTGAACTGTCTAGGAAAACTTTTGCTGCTTCGTCAGTAACAACCTCGGTTGAACCGGGAAGACGAACTGCAAGTGCGCCGTATTTGTATGGTTTGGTAACTAGGTCCGTAATAATAGGAACGAAAACGGTAACGATACCAGCACCGATTGTGCAAAGAAGTCTTGCAACGGTTAGTAGGTTAGCACGTTTATCGGTATTATTGGTCATACAAGAAGTTAATCCCCAATAAGGAACGTCAGCAACCGTATAAACAACCGACCAAACTACGTAAACAAGTGAAAGCGCGATAAATCCACCTAAATTCGTGGGGTATACAGGCAAGAAGCAAGCTATAGTTGCAAGACCGATAGGAATAGCCATCCATTTCAAATAAGGACGACATTTACCCCATTTAGTTCTCGTCTTATCAACGATACTACCCATACTCGGGTCGTTAAATGCGTCGAATAGACGGGTAACAAGCATTAGAACCGCAACTGCTACAACACCGGTTAATGCGCCGATTTTAGCGTTGATATCAAAGCCTAGGGCGTCCGTCATGAAAACTGTCAAATAGCTACCAATAATGGTGCAAATGAAGTTTTGTCCAAAGCCTGCAATACTGTAAGCCCAGCCTTCTTTAGGTTGAACGTCGCCGTCGCCTTCTTTAGCAGCGAACAAAGCATAGTTCAATTTTCTTAGTTTCTCTTTCATCTCAATCTCCTTGGAATATATTTTTGTTACTTAATTTTGCTGTAAAAAACGTCAAATAGGTCTTCCATACTAAAAGTATCTTTACCTTTTGCCTTCATAACTTCACTCTCAACGAATGCGCGAGAGCTGTCTTCCATAACGCGACATACTTCAAAAGCTTCTTCTATCGACTTGCCACAAGCAAGTATACCGTGGTTAGCTAGGAAACAAGCGTTTCTATCTTTCATAGCTTCTACGGCACCGTTAGTAAGAGTCTTGGTGCTAGGCATACCGTATTTACCGCATTTAGCACTGCCACCAACGAGTCTTTCCATTTCTTCACTCATAACGGGCATTTCCATTCTAGCGGATGCTACGGATGAACTACATAGTGGATGGCTATGTATTACTGCGTTAATTTCTGGTCTGTCACGATAAATTGCTGCGTGGATTTTCTTTTCCGAAGTAGGTTTAACAGGGCTATCGTATTCTAAAGTTTCGATATCTACGATAACTACGTCTTCCGGTTGCATACGGATATAATCCATAGCCGACGGAGTAACTGCCATACGCTTTTCATCAAGTCTTATGGAGATGTTTCCCCACGTTCCTTGAACGAGCCCACTCTCTAAAAGTTTTACGCCTGCATCTTTGACGGCTTGTCTTACTTCTTTTTCTGTCATAACACTATTCCTCCATCTCTGCAAGCTTTGCGCTTTGGTCTTTTTTGCTGTATTTGAGCTTATAAACAGTTCTCATAATAAACGCATCGATAACTCCGATTTTTACGGCATTGCCCAATATGGTTGCCTCAACGTAAGCTTTGGCACCCTTTTCTAGCACTAACGAGCCAGTGTGTGCTTCATCAAGAGTTCTTCCAGTTGCAATTACACCACCGTTTTTGATAAGGCAAGCATCACGACCTTTCAAGGTATTTACGACTACGTCTTCATCGTAAGAAGCAGCGACCTTTGCCGTTCTTCCTACTATTTGTGCCATATCGTCTAGAACTGCATAGAGCTTCTTGCATTTCTTAGCAACGCCTACACAGTAAGTTGCGTGATTCATTATAATTGCATTAATATCCTCTTTTGCATTGTAGATTGCAAAGTGCAACTTTTCAATCTCGTTTGCGCCTTCCGTAATAAACTTAACGTCGTCAGCAGTCATATCTTTCATAGCTTTGGTTGCATCGGTGATGTATATACCACCTTTTGCACGCAAGCTAATGCAGTCGCCGACTTCGGTCAACTTGTCATTCTCTAGAATTGCGCAATATTCTAATAATTGCTTAATAAATTTATTTTCCATATTACTTTCCTTATTTAGATGCAAATCTAGTACCGTTAGCATTCTTGTATGCTTTTTCTAGTCCATAATAAACGTCTTTGTATGATGCAAATAGTTTAGTATAAATCTCGTGGTTTGTCTTGTTTGGTGTGTAAGTTTTAGCAACTTTTACAAACTTATAAGCCTCTTCGAAGCTAGGTAGTTCACCTAAACCGATAAGAGCTATAACTGCACCACCTAGAGCACCGGCGTTTCTTGGGTTGTCTAGAACGCTAAATTCCGTACCTGTGATGTCTGCAATTATTTGCATCCAAGCATCATCAAGTGCGCCACCACCGATTACACGGAACGTTTGGCAAGAAAACTTGTAATCTTTCTTGAAGTTTTCTAGTATCCAACGTAGGTTATAGCCTATGCCTTCGTATACTGCGCGCATAAGGTGCTCGCGCGTGTGTTCCTCATTAATATTAAATAGGGTTGCACGAGTCGTAGTGCTACTTACCGGGCATCTTTCACCTAACATCCAAGGCGTGCAAATCAAACTGTCAGAGCCACAAGGAATTTTCTTGATGCAATCGTCCATATACGCGTAGATTCCATCACCGTATTGCTCGTGTTCTTTGCTGAAGAATTGATTCATTAACCATTCGATGTTGCTACCAGCGGCTTCCGTAATACCAGCAATAAGATTCATATTTGGGTCTGCACTTTGAATTGCAGCAGCGCCATTTACAAACTTGGTTTGGTTTTTACTTGATGCACATACCCAAGCCGAAGTACCTAGATAAATGTGAACGTCGCCGTCTTTGGTCATACCACTACCAATAGCTGCACTTTGAACGTCGTCACAGCCACCGAATACGGGGGTGCCTTCTAGAAGTCCTAGTTGTTCAGCTGCTTCTTTAGTTAGTCCACCTACGTTATCGGTTGATTTAACTAGCGGAGGTAATTTCTTTACGTCTACTCCGATAAGAGGTAGTGCGCCCATCCAAGTCTTTTTCTTAAGGTCGAATCCGTAAGAAGAAGCTCCTGATAGCTCTGCTACCATTCTGCCAGTACATCTCATCTTGAGATATCCGTTAACGTCTAAGAAGTACTTGGTTCTCTTGTAAATGTCGGGACGTTCTTCCTTAATCCAAGCGATTTTTGCAACAACGTCTTTTCCCATAATGGGCGTACCTACGATAAGGGTGAAGAGCTTTTTGCCACCTAGTTTACCCATTATCTTGTCGGCTTGCTTTTGTGCCCTACCATCTACCCAAGTAATGTTACGATATAGTGCGTTACCTTCTTCATCTACGGGAATAACGCCCATACTTTGAGTAGCAAATACCATACCCTTAACTTCTTCGGGTGAAATACCAGCTTTTTTGATAAGCGTTTTTGAGCTATTGCAAACGCCTTGCCAGTACTCTTCGGGTTCTTGTTCTACCCAAGCAGGATAAGGATAATATGTTTTATAAGGGGTGGTTGCAGACTCGATTATTTTACCTTCGAAGTCGACTAGAACGGCTTTATCCGAGCTAGTGCCCATATCGTGTGCAATTATATAAGGCATATCTATACTCCTTGTCTATCTGTTAGTTGAATTATTTTGCAATAAACTTTGAACCTGTGTTAACTACTGTAGCAAATACTTTCTCGAAACGGCGAAGTGCTTCGTCGATGATTTCATCGGTGTCTGCCATAGAAGTGTATAGTCTTGAACCAGCAAGAGTAACGATACCGTTAGCCATGTATGCTGCGCCCATGTGTTCCATAGCTTTCTTTCTATCTAGCATTTCTGCTTTCTTCTTAAGCATAGGAATTGCAGATTTCAATAGGTTCATTGAGCTGAAGTCGAATGACATAGCGCCTGTGCATTCCAAGTGAACGATACTGCCTTGGTTGTAAACAACGTAAGGTAGTCCGTACTTCTTAACAAGTTCTTTAAGACCAGCTGCTAGACGGTCACCAGCACGACCTGCTTTTACGCATGCATCGTTCTTTTCGATTTCGCAAATTGCACAGTATCCTGCGTATGCTGACAATGGGTTAGCTGCGAGCGTTCCGCCAACGTATGCTTTTTTGCCCATACCTGCAACACCTGCTGCCATCAAAGAAACGTATTCTTTCTTACCGCCTACGCCACCTGCTGCGGGATATCCACCAGCAACGATTTTGCCGAATACGGTTAGGTCTGGATACATATCTCTACCGGTTGCTTGACGTTTGAATTTAACAACTTTGCCGTCTTCAATCTTGCGGTCTTCGATTATCCATTCGAAAGGTAGTTCTTTGTCATAATCATATTTGCCGAAGAAGTATCCTGCTGCACCACTTGTGCCTACGCGGAAACCTGTAACAACTTCGTCGAAAATGAATAATGCGCCGTATTCTTTAGCAAGCATTCTTGCCTTTTCGTTATAATCCAAAGAAATTGGACGAGTTCCACTTTCTGGACCAACTGGTTCTACGATAACTGCAGCCGTTCCACCGAGCATCTTGTTACGTTTGAGCATTTTTTCAAGCATAACTAGGTCGTTAGGACGTACTTCGTCTGTGTTCTTATAGCATCCACCTGCGATACCGTGTGATTCTAGGAATTGACGACTACCAGGAATCTTAAGACCATAAACCATTTGGTCTGACCAACCGTGGTATGCGCCACCAACTTTTATAACTCTCTTCTTCTTTGTTGCGCAACGAGCTACACGGATAGCTGCCATAACTGATTCCGTTCCCGAACCAAGCATACGGAACATTTCGCATGCGGGCATTAGTTCGCTGATTTTCTTTGCAAGGAGCATTTCGCCTTCGTGGAAAAGACCTGTAACGGGTCCACAAGTGTTAAGAAGTTCTATAACTTTTTCTTTAACTGCAGGATAGTTACTACCTAGAATGGTAGGGCCACCAGCTTGTAAAAAGTCGATATATTCGTTACCATCACGGTCATATAGGTATGCACCTTCTGCCTTATCCATACAAATTGGGAATGGGAAGTTAAATGCAAGGTTGTGTTGAACGCCACCAGGAATGTATTTCTTAGCTTCGGTGGTGATTTCTTTTGACTTAGCGCACTTTGTATCAAAATGAACTTTAACTTTTTCTAGTTCTTCATCACTAATTTTCCAAATTGGTTGGTCTGTTAGGTTTTTGAGTTCATCATAGATAACTTGTGGGTCTAGCCATTCACTTATAGCAAACTTTTGTTCAGACATTTTTGTTTCTCCTTTTATTTATACCTTTTAATTTATATTCATTGTTGCCCTATCGGGACTTTGCCTAAATAATACTGAACGTAATCTTGCCAGAATCGTTCATTATCTTGTAGTTCGCACTAACTTCTACAGTGTAAGTGCCTCTTTCTACGGGAGCGCCGATTAAGACTTCATTTCTCGAATTGCGATAAATTAAGTCTTGAGGTTTGATTGCATAGTTACTGCCGTCGATTACGAAATATGCACTGTATGCTTTTGCGTTTCCGTCATAATTCAAACTTGCAGGTTGTGTCCAGTTGATTTTTACGATTTCGCCCTTTGCATTCTTATCAATGACCTTTTGTCTAATCGTAAACTTAGCGGTAGATACGCTATAGTTAATGTAGTAGCGTTCGTTTTGGTTAACTACGCTCGTGTCGGTTTGCCATAGGATATCGTAGCTACCTACGGTGCCGTCGGTGTTAAATCTGACGTCTTCGCCGTCTTCTCTTGAGAGCTTAATTGCAAGAACGTCGTCACCAACCAATGGTGTGGAACTATCGATAACGTATTCAAACGTGGGGTCGATTTCGCCGTAATACTTGCTGTACGAACTTACCTTAACGTCGATAACCTTGCGAGCGATAGTCATACTCTTAACGTTGTTTTCGCCTGAAACATATTCGCCTGCATTATAATATTCGTTAGCGAATACGGTAACTCTCAATGGATACGTGCCCGGAATTGAAGGCAATACGTCCGTCCAAACTCCATCTACGTAGTATTCTACTGTCGTGTCGGGAGTAGCGAAGCTAGCAATAACTTGCGTTACGCTTACAATAGGTTGCGTTACCGAGCCGTAGAATGAAACAATGTTCGTTAAGTTAAGCGTTGCGTTGAGTTTCTTATGCGTCGTAACTTCAAACGACGTACTCTTGCCGTTATATGAAACGTTAACCGTTTGCGTTACTCTATCAACGTTTACCGCCGTAGTAAACGGTGTCTTGTTGTATCCGTCTAGAAGAACGAGTCCGTTCGTCATAGGCAATACGTCTGAAGTTCCGTCACTGTAAATACGTTTAATGATACCACCGTCGCTCTTTAATGCTTGACCTTCTGCATAAATCAAAACGTCAGGAGCTTGGAACGTTTCAATAGAAACCAACACTCTGTCGAGTATCTTAACGTAAATTTCCGTACTCTTACCATCGTAATTAACTCTAGCTTTGCGTAAAGTAATTAGTCTTCCATCTCCATCAACGTGGGTAACGTTCTTATCATAATCGACGTAAGAAGCCTTTAACGTTCTCTTAATCGGAGTGTCGATACCCTTATATTTGACGTTGATATAAAATTCTCCAACGGTATATATTGGATTGTCGTAGTCGTCATAGTCAACGATAATATAGGTGGTGTTAAGGTCGTCCTTGTAGGTTACAGGTATTGCTTTTTTGCCGTCTTCTTCATATAGTCCAAGTTGTTCTTCGTCAAAAGAAATACTCTCGACGACGTTTTCGCTTACTTTAATGCTGAAGTTTGCCGTGCAAACGTTACCGTAATAGTCATACGTAACGGTTACCGTTTGTTCTCCTATTTGCGTTAAATCATAACCCGAGAAAGTCCAATATCTTGCATCGAAACTGCTTACGTTAGAGTCTATTCCATCGCTATATCTTCTGATAATTTCTAGCGTGCTAACGTCTAATTTAGTGTCAATACCTAGAACGTATTCGGACTTGGGTGCAGTTTTGATTTCTATAGCAACAGCTCTTCTGCCAACTATCTTGATTGGCATAACGAAGGTCTTGCCTCTATATCTCAAAACAACGTCTTGATTGCCTATCTTGTTGGGATTATATTCATAAAGCATATCTTCCGTAACAATGACGTGTGAAATAACGTTTGCTACGTTGGTAACTTCTATGATGTAATCGGAAAAATCTATATCTTCAAATTGTGCAAATTCTAGTCTTTCGCCTTCGCTTACGTTAAGGATAATGCTCGTAACTATTTCTTCCGGCTCAACGATATTTACGTCGAAAGTTACGCTCTTGCCACCATACGTAACGATGCCTTGCCATACGCCGACTTCACTGAAAGTATTGCCTGCCATAGCAATACCATTGGGGTCCTTGTAAGTAACGTATCTCTCTGGTATCGGATTGATAGTTTCGAAATTCGTATTTTCGTATTCAACGTATAAAGAAGCCCCTTCTAGCGTAGGCGCTGCGCCTAATGCAAGATAATCTACTTTAGGAGCAGTCAAAACGAGTTTCTTTGCATCGTTAGGTTCCACCTTAATTCTATATCCTGCAGTAACGCCGTTTACGTTAAAGTTGATAGTTTGGTATCCATCCTCGTCGGTTCGAGCTACCGAAAGATTCAACGTACTTCCATCAGCGAGTTCGGTCGCAGAGAGAGATTTCCATGCGCCTACGTCGTTCACGTCACACAAATACGTACCGTTGTCATACAAAATGTTATATTTCAAAAAGTCCGTGGTAAGCTTGTTACCGTCTTTATAGACTTTGTTAACTTTGTCTGTGATGCAACCTAGCTCAAGTCTATAAGGAACTTTTTCTCTAACGGTAATATTTACGGTGCCCATTGCTTGGTCGTAATTCTTGTATTTAACTTTTATCGTGAAATTGCCAACGGTTTCATACTTAAAGTCTTTAGCAACGTAAGCGTCCATCACGTTGTTATAGTACAAATAGACTTCCGTGCTGTCCATCTCAATATTGCTCTCTACGTATCCGTTGTCGTAAATAGCGTCAAATATACCTTTTGACCAGTCGATTTTATCGCCTTCTACGATTTCACCGATTGAAGAAGAATAGATAACACCGTCTAGCTTAATACCCTCGGTAACAGGAAGCGTCTTGATATCAAGTCTAACGACTTTTGGCTCTGCAACAACGCACGTGTAAGAAGTTTGTTTGCCACCGTAAGTAACGGTAACTACTGCTGCAGCTCTTACCTGGCTGAAATCGTATTCAAATTTGATGTTTTTGCCTTGGTCTGCTGCATAAGAAATTTGTTCTGAAGTATTGTTGTCGTAGTTAACTTTGAGAACAAGTCCGGTGGGGTCGAATTTATCGTTACCTTCTGCACTGTCGCCTACGAAATAAGAAATCTTAACCGGTTTCTCTTGAATTTCTATAGATTTAACGCCTCTCTCTTTTACCGTTACGTAGAAAGAAGCCTTGCAGTTAGAATAAACGATTTCAAGTTTATGTCTACCTGGTGCAAGGTCCTTGGTGTAGCCTTCTATGTTATTCATAGTTAAGCCGGTAAATTCGATTGTCTTGTCTTGATAAACAACATCCAAAACAATACCGCTCAAAGGAATCTCTTCCGAGCCTTGCATAACGGTAATGTTGTTAGGAATTTTTTTAATTTTTATAGCTTGGATTTCCATATCGCGAACGTTGACGATAAACGTCGTTTCGCAATTTTGGTATGAAATTTTGACGGTTTGCTTGCCTATGACTTCTTTGTTGTAACCTACTATCATGTCGGGAGTTACTGTAACTTCTTCTAATCTGCCCGATTCTTTGGTTACAATGAGCTTAACGTCGTCGCCTATTTCTAATTCGCTACCACGATAAACATAAATCTCTTCAATATTGTCGATTTGGATTTTTACAACTGGGTCTTGACGGTCAGAAGTAGCGCTACAACCGACTAAACATAGCGTAAAAATAACAAGCAAAAATACTGTCAAAAAGATGATTCGGTTAAAACGCATTAGTACACTCCTATGCCTTATAAAACGCAAGCATGCTCGCGCTCGAATATTATTATAAATTAAATAAATATAATATGCAATAGGAAATCGAAATTTGTTGTGATTTTTTACAAAAAAATACCGCCCGAACACCATGTTGAGCGGTAAAAAATACTTTTTATTTACTGCGCGCATTTAATTATGCGCGTTGTCAAGCACGAGCACGCGTTTTAGTCGAAGAATTTGCCGTCCGGATAAGACAACACAAACGCACCCATACTGCTCCAAGCTTGCAATAGTGAGCCATCTTTATGCGGTGGCGCAAAAAACTCTACAGGGGTGTTATTACCCCTTTCCAAATTGTATTCCCACCACCTTGTCAAAGGATACGCGTAATCCATTCCGTGCATAAGTTTAGCATAAGCGTATGCTGACGATAGATAAGGCCAATCTCCACCATTGTGGTAGTAGTATGGATAACTGGACTTCAAAACAACATCTGCATTGTTAGCATAGAATGGATAAACGCACAACGTTCCGAAATCCCCTGCTTTCTGCTCAAGGTTGTTTTTACTCTCTAGAATTGCTTCCATTTTCTTGAGCATACTTATTGATTTTTCCTTATCTGCGATACCGAATAAAACAGCCACGACGGTGTCTATAGATAAATTGTCTTCTACAGCATCTTCGTTAACATAGTTTACGTAATAACCAAGTTTGGGATTCCAAAGCAATTTATTTATTGCTTTCTTTACTTTTTCATAGCGAGCGTTATACGACTCCGAAAGCACTACGTCTATAGTTCTTGTCATCACAGAAAGTGCTTGTAACGCTCTAGCAAAAAGCACTTCGTCATAAGTGCAGTATCCTTTACGGAAAACGTTATCGCACCAGTCGCGCCTATTGTACTCGCCACCTTTGTATAGAAGTCCCGTATCGTCGGTATATTCCGCGAGTTTTTCTACCACCTTTATCGCTGCGTCAAGAATAGTCTTACCACGCCAAGGAAGCGTTAAAATGCTTTCGTCACCGGTTATTCTTACATAGTCGTAAAGCATAATTGCAAAGAACGACGGGCTATCATAGTGATTTCCCCACCAATTCTTGAAATTATACTTAACTGCCGACGGACACTTACCGTCCTTATCTATGCCTTTAGCAAGCGTCAGTATCTCGTTTTTAACTAGGTCTGGGCGATTAGAAATAACCGAAAGTATCGTCCAATATCCGTCTCTAAAATAAGTTCGTGCGGGAGATTGATATACTATCCCTGCAAGAAAGCCTTTAAAGTCGCCGACTTCCTTATACATAGACAACGAACAGTTATATAAATTCTTGTAATATGCTTTCAAAAACTCGGTATCACAAGAAGTCGGAACGGGTAGATTATCTGCATATTCTTGGGCTTTTTCCTTATAAAAATCAAATTTATTAAACAATTCTTCAACGTTTTCTTCGCTGAAATCCCCTCTCGTACCCATACTTACTACCATTCTTAATTTGCCGTTTTCGCCCGCATTCACAGACTGCATCATTCTATACTGATTACAGTAAAGAGAGGTGCTTTCTAGCCCTTCAGAATGGTTATTAGACATAGCAACGTCAAAGTAAAAACGCTCTATTAATTCGTTTCTAAAAACGTTAACTTTATCACCTTTTTCTTGCTTTTTATGTCCTTTTAGGTGTGTACAAAGTGTACCAAATATTAAACGCATAAGGTTTCTTACAGAAAACCTTGCGGAGAAAAAATTCTTCAAATACGACGTCATATTTATCCCCATATTAAACGTGACGTCAAGCGTAGTATCGGTCTTTGCAATTATTTCGTATTCTTGAAATACGGCGTTGACGTTATTATCAACGAATTGACGTACTACAATTTGAGATTGAGGTAGGTCTATCTCCGTAGTTTGGATTTTGCCTACCATCGTAACCTTTTTATTGCAATAATAATCGAGATTTTCACCATTCACGGAAATCATCGTATACCAACAATCAATAAAATCCCATTTATTAACAACAGCATATTTAGAAAGATTAAATCTGCCGTCGAATTGAGCCGTTAAAAGATTGTTGCTTACGTCGTAAAGAGCATCTTCATGAAATTTCATTTCACGAACAATAGCACCGTCTTTAAAAGAAATTGGCATAATTATTTCTCCATTATTAAACCGTACTAACGAGTTATCTAACTTTTTAAGCGACTTTTTGAGCTTAAAACAAACTAACGTGCGAGTTCTTCTCTTAATTCAAGAGCTTTATCTATCAAATTCGTAGTTACGTTATCTATATCGTATTGCAAAAATTCTTTGAGCTTTTCTTCATTATCAATAGTGAAAAGCGATACGCCAAGACCGATTTCTTGAGCTTTCTTCAAAATTTTATCGTTTACACGTACGTAACTAACGTTTATACCTTTTACGTTTGGAATTCCAAAACTGTCTAAATACGCTTTAATTTTAGGCATATTTTCAACTGAAATAGGATATTTCAAGCCGAAAAAGAGCTCGTTCATATATGCAACAGTGTCGCCTAAATCTTTTAAATCGTCAGCGCTAACCGAGCCAGTAAAATATATCTTATCAGTAACTCCGATTTCTTCTGCTAGCGCTACTACGTATTTGACGAGTCCCGTTCTCTTAACGTCACAATTAACCTTAAAACCGTACTCTTTGCAGTATTCAAAAACGTATCTCAATGGAATGCGTCTAGACTTAATCAAAGACGGCATAATGTGGGCGATAACAAGTTCGCCACCTACGCGATGAATATCAACTTCTATGGCTTCCATTTTTCTTGTTTTCATAGCGTCGAAATACGCGTAAGTATTTCTTCCTGTCTTTTCTGCTCCACCGTGTGCTGTTAACATAAGCATTCTCCTTTATATGTGTTATTCGACGTAGAATGGTGTCGATATGAGTAGCGTTCCTTGTTCCCCTTCTACCTTCCCAGTTACTTTTATACGGAAATAGCCTGGGGTTATATCTATTAGTGCACCGTATCCACCTGTTGCAATATTCCTTACTATTGGGGCTTCGAGTGCGCTACCTTCTAAAGTAAGCGTTTCCATAGAAACTCCGTATTTATTACAAAAGTTTACTACCGGTAACAACATAAGTTTAAATAAATAACTACCGGCTTTTACCGTGCTACCAACGTGGTATTCTTTGCCGTCTTTTTTCAAAGACGCTTCCATCATCAAACCGAGAGATATATAAGTTCTACCCGATTTTATAGCTTCTATGGCGTTTTTTGTGTTGTTTTCGCCGTCAATTCCTAGATATGTGGCTGCGTACGCGCCGTCTTCTACCTTATGGAAATCTCTACCGTAAACGCAAGCAATTTTATTTCCGTGCTCTATAAGTCGTAGGTATTCCCTGTCTGCTAACTCGTTAGTTCTTTCTTTTTGTGGCGACAGATAACTCCATACTTCGTAGTGGGTTATTCCCGAATAATCGGATATATTAAAATCGTTACTGCCACCAGTGCATATAGGATACCCTATTCTATATGGATGCGCAATTCCAATAATATCACCCTCTGCCCTTACCTTTTTAATCACGTCGAGCACGTTAGATGGGTTAACTTCTTGATAATTTATTTTCGTATTACCACCAAGCACCGTTAAATGCCCATAAAAAGTCGTCCATTCCACGCCTGGGATTATGTTAAAACTCTTACCTTCACAAGCTTTAACGGCTTCTTCCACTCCCGTCACTGCGTTATGGTCAGTAAGCGCTATCCCCGACAAGCCTTGTTTCCTTGCCGTTGCAACGAGCTCTGTAGGACTCATACTGCCGTCCGAGTGAATGGTATGGGTATGTAGTTCATAAGGATAATATCTAATCATACCAAACGTCCACCTTAACGTTAACTACGTCCGACAAAACTGCGTGCGTACTCAATATCACTTTCCACACACCTTTTTTAGGCGTTATTGCGCTAAACCCAACCGACGGATGTGTTGATATTTCATAAGTCGCTCTATTCGCGTGTCTATGCGCGTTACCAACCATACCATTTGGAGCACTTATTGCTAGCGTTATTAAATTATTAAGCGGCAACTCTTGACGCGCCTTTTCTTCATCTATAACTTGACCGTATCTTGAGTAGCACTCTTTGATAAGCTCTATTGATTTCTTTTCATCGAAATATATCTTGGGTTCGTATGAATAAGCAATTTTTAGCGACTTTACGTCTTCTTTTAATTCAAATTCGTATTCTAAATGCTTATTAACGTCACAAGGCGTCAACGAAACGGTTAAGTCAAGAACTTTCATAATTACTTACGATGTCTTTTTCTATAAAGCATTGCTCTGTTGTATTCTGCATGCGCATTTTTTGTAACGAATACGTTTTTCATATGGAACGCCTTAAGCTTGTTCTTAACGTTCGTCATATGCAAAGGACACGAAACTATGTTCATTCTTCTCAAAGTGGGCATGAACTTAACTAGCCTAGCGTAGAAGTCTTTATAGTTTTTGTTTTCTCTTGGTGACCAAGCTGTTTCTGCAAAAGCTTCTAGTCTAGGATACATTTGGAATTCAAGACGTTCTTTAGTGGGTATCCACTCGCTCCAGAATGTACCTTCTACGCCTAAAATGCCCGAATTATCACCCGTTAAACCTATCTTCTCGGGCTCAAATTCATAAGTGGTTTTTAGACCATTTTGTGCATAAGTCATATCTAGATAAAAAGCTTGATGCTTACTTATAATGACGTTTCTTCCTTCTACGAGAGCGTTAGCTACGCGACTGTCGTTAGCGGGTGTCCAATATTGAACTACAACTGAATGCTCTAAATCTTTCGTTGTCTTTAATATTTCATTCCAACCAATAAGACGTTTGCCCTTTCTCTTTAAGTAAACGGCTATCTTGTTATTCATATAGCCTTGTAGCTCTTCTTCATTTTTAAGTCCGTTTTCTTGCATTACACGTTGGCAATCAGGACATTTTTTCCATTCAGTCTTGGGAGCTTCGTCGCCACCGATATGGAAGTACGGAGCTGGGAAAAGTGGTGCTAGCTCATCTATAACGTCGTAAATGAACTGATACGTAGTGTCTTTTCCTGCACAAGCGATAATGTTTTGATGCCCACCTTCGCAGTTTCCGTGCATATAAGCAGTTTCTATCTTAACGTTACGGCAACTTAATTCTGGATACGATGCAATAGCAGCTGCAAAATGCGCAGGCATATCGATTTCCGGCACAATCATAATATTCAAACGTGCTGCGTAAGCAACGATTTCCTTGATTTCCTTTTGAGTATAAAAACCACCTTGTGGAGTCCAGTCAACCGACTTGTTTCCCCAAGCAATATGTTGCGTTCCCCTTCTATTCGAACCAATTTCAGTAAGTTTCGGGTATTTTTTTATTTCTACGCGCCAACCTTCATTGTCTGTTAAGTGCCAATGTAGAACGTTTAACTTGTGGAAAGCCATCATATCAAGTATGCCTTTAACTACGTCCATACCAAAGAAATAACGTGCTTCGTCTAGTAGTATTCCTCTGTATTCGTAACGTGGCTCGTCTTCAATATAAATCGCATGCATGTTGAGAACACCGGGTTTCTCAAGAATTTCTGCAAGCATAAGTTGTCTTAAACTTTGTACCGCGTAAAACGCGCCTGCAATACTTGATGCAGAAATTTTTAGCTCGTTAGTAGTACAATCTATGATATAACCTTCTTTTGCAATACTTCTGTCATACAAGAAGCAAACGTTCGCCTTTTTGCTAACTACAATATGTGGCTTGTATCCACAAGTCCTTTCTGTTAGCGATACAAGAAAATCGCGAGCAAAATTAAGTTGTTCATCTGCATATACGGTGGTATCTGAATTCAATATAAATTCACCGAATCTTTCTTTATAATACTTTGGAATTGGAATGAGATTTATCATGTTTACTCCTAAATTATATTATTTTCTCTCGGAAAGTTTAACGTAGTTTCTATGTTCTGCAACGGCTTCGTAAGCAGGACGGATGATTTTGCCATTATTGGATAGTTCTTCTATTCTATGTGCAGACCAGCCCGCTATACGAGAAATAGCAAATATAGGTGTATAAAGCTCAATTGGTAGCCCAAGTAGCCTGTATATGAAACCTGAATAGAAGTCGATGTTTGCACTAACACCTTTGTAAATCTTGCGTTTTTCACCAATAACTTCTGGGGCAAGTGTTTCAATCTTACGATATAGTCTATATTCGTCTTCCAAGCCTTTTTCTATTGCTAATTGTTTAACGAAACTCTTGAGAATTTTTGCTCTCGGGTCGCTCAAAGAATATACTGCGTGTCCCATACCGTAGATAAGTCCACTCTTATCGAAAGCTTTTTTATCCAAAATCTTGCATAGATAGTCTTTAGTTTCCTTATCGCTAGCACCCATGCAGTGCTTTTTGATGTCTTCCATCATCTTAACAACTTTTACGTTGGCACCACCGTGTCTAGGTCCTTTTAAAGAGCCAAGGCTCGCGGAAACAGCCGAATACGTATCCGTTCCGGAACTACTTACAACGTGAGTAGTGAAACTAGAGTTGTTACCACCACCGTGTTCAGCGTGCAATACCAAGCATAGGTCTAGAAGTTTGGCTTCTAGTGGCGAATACTTGCCATCGGGACGAAGCAACAAAAGTATATTTTCTGCAGTACTCTTGCTTGGGTCGGGCTTATGAATAACAAGCGTTCCGTCATCATAATAATGCTTATAAACTTGATAGCCGTAAACCGATAAAAGTGGCAATTCCGATATCAACTTAAGACATTGGCGAAGTACGTTCTTTATACTTATATCGTCGGGATTATCGTCGTAAGCATAAAGCGTCAATACCGAACGTTGTAGAACGTTCATCATATCAACCGAAGGTCTTTTCATAATAACGTCACGAACAAAGCTCAATGGCAACGAACGATAGTTACCTAAAATCTTATTGAATTCGCCTAATTGTTTGGTTGTTGGGAGCTCTCCGAATAGTAACAAATATGTGGTTTCTTCGAAGCCGAATCTCTTCTCTTTTACAAAGCCTTTTACTATATCGTCAATGAGTATTCCCCTATAGTAAAGTTCGCCTTCACAAGGAATGCGCTCGCCGTTCTCGTTAACCTTATGACTAATAATGTCAGAAATCTCCGTAAGACCTACGAGAACACCTTGTCCATTGATGTCACGAAGTCCCCTTTTGCATTCAAACTGCTCGTAATATTTAGCGTCAATGATAGTACTATCTGCAGCACGACTCGCGAGCTCTTCAATCTTTACTTGCATTTCATTTTCTGTCAATTCAAATTTTTTGTTCATAAAACTCCTTAAATACTTGAATTTACTCCATTATGCTTTATTCTATCATAAAACACAACATATGTCAATGAATAAACGTACGCGAACGCGCGCGCGAAATTTCACGCTCCTTTCTCGATTTACGTTCAATATTTAATTGCACTATTTGGGTTTCTAAATTACAATAACGGGTATCCTTAAATGCTGTATTTGTTGATTATTTATTCACATCTTTACAATAAAAAACTCGACGAATTTCGTCGAGTTTTGATTTGTTTTTCTAGCGATTAGTCGTTAAATACTATGTAACGAGCTTTGCGCTTTTTAGATACTGCAACTGCAATAAAGATTATAATTAATATTACTGCCACAGCGCCTATTCCTATCAAAACGTATAGCATTGTATTGCTTTCTTGAGGCTCTGCAATGACAATGTAACGAGCATTATCAACGTCGATTGCAACCTTACCATCGGATACTTTTGCATAGCTCAATACAAGGTCGCCTTCTTCCGTCATTATTAGGAACGTGAGAGTTTCTACAGATGCTAACAAATCTTCTGGGAGTACGAATTCAAAGCTAGATACGCCTAGTTTATCAACGTTCTCATCGCCGACTTTTCCTACAATTTTGTAGATAGCTTTTAACGCTGTTCCGTCTAATGAATCGTAAGCGTCTTTTGCCTTATCAAACGCATGATCAACGTTGGTCTTTTCGCCACCCTCGGTTATCTCTTCAACGCTAATTTCTACGTCGGGATTGAAGGTGCCGTTGACAACGATTTGATTGTCTTTGCTCGTTAATTTAATAGCTTTAACGGTGAAAGTAAACTTTTCATAATTTATTGTATAGTTATCTGCAGATGCGCCATAAGGTGCAATTTCGTGCACGCCGGGTTCGCTCGGGAAATCAACCTTAGGTGTGGTTGTTAAGCTACTTACGCTATCGTTTCCTACGAAACCTGTATAAATGAACGAGTAGTTAGCAGGTTCATCTCCTTCATTGATTTCCATATCTATCAATGAAACGCTTAGTTTTGCTTTCTTAATGTTTATTGTTAAGGACGCTGTATTTTTGACAAGGTAATTTCCGTTAGAAATCTTTACGTTTACGGTATAAGTTCCTACGTTCTTGAGATTTCCTTCATATTCAATCGTTGCACCCAAATCATCGCCTTCTTCAACGCCACTGAATGAATATTGAATGCTATTTGCTACGCTACTTCCGGTGTAAGTGAACGAACTTGGAGTGCCAGCGAAACTAATTGTAATTTCTTTCTTGACGGGAAGAGCCTTTACCACAAAGGTAACTTCCGTGTAGTTTCTATCAACAGGAACAAACTTATATTCATATTCAACGTATTCTACGTTGCTGAAGTCCGGAACTGCATCGGGAGTTAGATATCCTTGCATTGAACATTCGATATTTTCATTTACTTGCCAACCATAAATTGCGCTATAAATAGGTGCTTTTATAGCGATTTGAGGATCGATTTCCCCTATTGAGCTACCGTAAGGAACGTTAACAATTAGCGCATTATCCGTCGTAGGTGCAACGGGAACTATCTTGAGTACAGCCGAACTGTCTACTACGACTTCAGCTTTGTAGTTATTAGAAACGTGCGCAAAGTTAGTAGCTAACGCGTTGTATTGATACGTAGCATAATTATAACTCTCATAAGAAACGTATGCAGATTCACCTTCTGCACGAGCTATTTTGCCGACAATGCTAAAGCCGATACTCTCTTCCGTATCTTCGCCAACTAATCCACTTAAGGTGTATTTGATAGCAGGGTCTTGTTCACCATATTTTTTCTCTTGAGAATTGATAGTAACGATTATCGTTGCTTCTTCTATATCATAAATCGCACTTACGAAGTCAACTATAGCAAAGTTCTTATTTCTGCCGTCTTCATTGTTTAGCGTGCCTTGAAGAATATCATATTCGCCTACTCCTATGCCTTCTTCGCGTGAGAGTGAACCTTCTAGAACTAATTCTTCGTATCCGTCAACGGTGTATTTCAATTCTTTGTCTTGTTCACCGTAAACGTGGCCGTCTGCAACTGCACGGACTACTATCTCTTTGGGATTAATGGTTAGCGTTGCGGACGTTTCTGTTGCGACTATAGTGTATCCGTCGCTAACTAGCGTGCTAGCATCAAAATCAATATCATAGCTACCTGCAGGATAATCTAGCGTTGTGTCTAGTATCACGCGCTCGTCTCCAATGGTTATATAAACGTCAGGAGCAACAAAGCCTTGTGGTACAGGATTGTTTACGTCGCCATCGAAAACGAAACTATATTCGATGTCTTCACTATAAGTTGTAGTAGTAGCGGTAAGCGCTATAGTTATCTCTTTCTTTGTGATTTCTAGCGTAAAGCTCGTGGAAATTGCTTCGTAATTAGTGGTAGCGAGCTTAGTGACAATCAACTCTAACGTACCTGCTTTTGTAGGTGTCAAAACGTTGCCGTTTATCGTTGCATTGCCCGTACTAGCATCGTCTATAGTTACGCTAAATTCACCATCTTTATCTATTGTAACTTCGTAATTCGAGCCGAAAACGTGTGTAGCTGGGCTGGTTACGGAAATATCTTCTGGAATAGCTTTATTTACTACTAGAACGGTGGTTTCAGTCGCAGTTATATCGTAATTAGTATCGCTATTCATTGCCGTTACAACGTATTCTCCGGCGTTTATAGGAGCGGTTATAGGCGTACCGTTTTGTGAATATTCTACGGCTAAAATTACCTTGTTCTTATTAACGTCTAGATAATATGCATTAACCGTCTTTTCGCTACCATCATAAGAAACGTTGTTGACGTTCTCATAAGTAACGCTTACTTTTCTTGGAACAACGTTAATGTTTACGTAACTTACGTTTAAGTGGCTAGCGTCGTTGAGTTTTCCGTCTTCGTTTCTAAATACTACTTCGTAGTAAGCAGAGCCCGTGGTGCAAGTAACTGCCATCTTATAGCTACCTACGTTACCACCTGTTACACCACCGTCTTCTATAAAATCAAACGCGAGTTCACATTTTTCGAGTTTGGGGTCGTCCTTGTTTTCCAACGCATAAGTGGGAGCAACTAGTGCGCCTACGTACTCCATATCACGGTTGATTACATTTACGTAAAGCGTTCTCTTGGTTATAACGCCGTTAGCCGTTACTTCTGTAGGAACTTCGTAGTTAGCAGCGTCTGCACCTGTCAAGCTATACCTTATCTTTACCGATGCATTCGTATCAATTGCAGCATTTACGAAAGCTATTTCCGCATTAACAACAACGTCGTCGTTGCCATAAATACCACTTATACCTACGCTCTCGCTGTCAAGCGGGTCTTTTCTTGTTTGGTCAACGGTTGTCGGTATGTAGACGTTTCTAGTTCCGTCGTATTCCTTTTGGAGCGTTACTGCGCTAACGGGAACTTCTATCGTTCTTGCTTTCAAAATGCTAAATTCAAACTTGCGAATACCAACTTGAACTTGATTGCCGTTCGACATACGCTTGAAAATAACGTTCAAAGCGTAGCTTTGTCCATTAACGTTAGCTTTTACCGGAGGAGTAATATTATCATAAGCTACACTAGCACGGAAGTCGCCTTCATCTATCGTATCCGCCGTTAAGTCGTTGGGAAGTGTAGTTATCTTGGTAATATCAAAAGTCGTAGGTGTGCCGTCGTAGAACTTTTGCTCAAGAATAGCGTCACTCGTCCAACTAATTGAGTTAACGTCTATTGCCAACGATTTAGCGTCTTTTGGCATTGTAGTGCTATATAACAACGAACCTGCTTGTCCTGCCGTATATATGCCGGTGCTTTCGACTAGAGCAGAGCTCTCATTGTAAAAGTCAACTGATTTAACGAAATATGAATCGGGGATGCTAATAGTTACTACCACCGATTGTCCTTCATAAAATTCGTTATAATCTCCGTTAACGCTCATAGTTACACCGTAATTCGGCTCGATTAGTTCAAGTTCTTTTACGAAACGTGCGTAAACGGTATCCGTTCTCGAAGTTATATTTCTGTCCGGACTGTAGCTGGTATTACGTGTAACAACTTCTTCGTTAGAACGTCTGAATTGCGCTTTCCAATCAGCATCGATGCCTTTATCGGTAAACGTTATAGTACCGTCGTTAGCTTTGGTAGCTACTATCGCGCCGTTATTTACGTCTACTATCAAAACGTTGCCTTGGTTGTTTGTTGAAGTAAATCTGTTTGTTTCGCCTTCAATTTTTGTATCTGCAACGTACCAAACGTTCGTCATTGTGGGTTGAGATGCACTAATTGCACCGATTATACCGTAGAATTGTGGATAAGCAACTTCTACCGTTTGCGTAAACTTCGCTAAACTCAAAACGTCTTTAAGCGCGCCACTATACGCTTGACCTACGATACCACCAACTTGATTTCTACCTTGAACGTTAGCACTAGACTTAACGTTTTCTATCGTAGCACCATAAGAATATCCTGCTACGCTACCAACGTTTTCCGTACCTACGAAAGTGCAAGTTTCGTCAAGATTGAGATTCTTAACTTTTGCGCTCATACCGAGCGAGCCGAACATTCCTACGTAGCTAAAGTAGCTCTCTTCACCCGTAGTTGTGTAATCGACTTTCATATTAGAAATCGTCTTGTTATTGCCGTCAAACGTGCCTTGGAAATCCCTTCTCAAATTATAGTTGCCTATCATATCAAAGTTTTCGCCTTGCATATCGACATCTTTTGTTAAACGGAAGAAACAACCTGCGTAATTTTGAGCCTTCTCGTTAACAGCCCAAGCTAGATTGTCTAGTTCTTGCCTACTCGTGATAAGGTATGGATTCTCTTCTGAACCCCAAACTCCAAACTTACCATCGTATCCGTAACGGCGAATAGCTACGCTATTACGATAGAAATAATTAACGTCGTAATCTGGTGAAGCAGGAACGTGTTTCTTGAGCGCAGGTGCATAATAAGCAGAATGGTCCGTGGTGCTATATTCTCTTACCCAAGCCGAGTTGTCAGCGATTTCATCGAACAAATCTCTTATAGTTAGGCTTTGGAATTCTTCTTGTGTTAAAGCACAAACTTTATTTTGTTTGTCGTTAATGTCTTCTACGACTTCTTGGTCTATACAGTCGTTACTGCCGTAACCTATCGCTTTTAGCGTGGGATTCAATACCCCGTCAAAATAACAGAAAACCGGTGTAACTACACGGCTATCGCCATCTCTACCACCTATAACGCCACCAACGTTAACAGCGTTAGCGAGTTTACTGTAAACTTGACTCAAACTATATGAATTGGTTAGGGTTGCAGTATTTTTACCAACTATACCACCAACAAAATAGTGATTAGAAACAACTTGTCCCGAAGAATATGACGTTGAAACTTCGCCTTCGTTAAGACCGACAACGCCACCAACGTTTCTGTAACCTTCAACTTTGCCGTTGAAGAAAGAATTTTTAACCTTACCTTGGTTGTAACCAACGATACCACCAACGTTATTAGAACTTGTATTGACAACGCTAGCGCCGTAAACACCTAGTCCATCGATTAATGCTGATTCAGCCGTATATCCAAAAACGCCTGTATTTGTTACGGAAAGATTGTATATTACGTGCCCGTTACCATTGAACGTGCCTTGGAAAGGTTTGGTTGATACGTATCCTATCGCAGTGAACGACTCGTCTTGCATATTTACGTCGGCAGTCAATGAATAAACTTTATCGGCATTAGTGCCTTCGTTTATCCAAGATGCAAAGGTCTTTAACTCGGTAGCATTAGAGATAACGAAGGGATTTTTCTCCGTTCCTTCGCCGTTCAATACTCCGTCTGCGAAAGCATCTTGCGTAGGTGCGCGCATAATAAAAAAGCTACAAATGATTAGCGCAACTAGCACTAACAAAATAGGTATTAAGCGTGTTATTTTCCTTTTAGTCATATTCCTTTCCTGTCCACTCGGCGTTTTGCCACATAATATACTCCTAAAGTTTACCACAAAACTTTGCCATTTTCAATAGACATTTGTAATTTTATTAAATAAAGTGCGCGTGCGCATAAAAAAACGACCGAAAGCGTTAACTTTCGGTCAAAATCATTGTTTTCTATTAAGATTTTTCAGTCTATCTTCCGCAAAAATTTACTTTATTTTACGATAACGATAAGTCCACCGTGTGCTTTTAGCTTAAACGGCTTACCCAAGTTGACTTTTTTCTTCTTTTGCAATCCGGTAATTTGTGGAGCGTAAACCTTCTTACCAACGGTTGTATAACCTAGTTTGTTTTCAATACCTACTTCAAATTCAATCTTCTTGTCCGAAGTATTGAAAAATACGGCAACCATCTTACCACCGTTTATATAGCTAGAACAAAGTATGCTCTTATTATCGACACGAACGGGGTTCAAGCTGTCCCAAAAGCCTTTAAAGTTGCTTTCACTTATACCAACGGCGTCGATTTCCTTGTATAAATCGCTTAAAGCTTCACTAACCGTGCCGTCCTTGCCATACGTCGTAGTCATTGCATACAACATACTCTCCACTATCGAACTTCCGTCTGCGCTCTCTGCCGAAACACCGAAAGGTACGCCTGAATATAGAAGGAATTTTTCGTCAAGGTTAATCGTCTTGTAATCCATAACTTCCTTCTTCATCATCTTGTCAACGAATGGCAATACAGAAACGTAATCGATAACGGATAAAGTGTTACCGTTAGCCTCGTTAGCCCTATCCGACATAACAAGACTGAATGCACGTGGTATTGCAGTCTTTCTATCTAGAACCTTATTAACTCTTTCAGCTAGATTTCTGTTAAAAGACGGATCTAGCGCGGTAACACCGTTGAGTCCTACGTTAGAAATAAGATATTGTAGTGATTCTACGTAGTAGTTGCCGGCAACTCCATCGCCTATTAAACGAACTTTTTTATCGTTACATACCGTGGTCATTCCGTCGATATTCGTGTAGATATTAGCCTCTATATTGTTATCCGGAATTTCTCCTAACGTATAGTCTATGGAAACGCCAATTCCCTTCTTATGGGCTTCTAAAGATATGTTTTTGAGCTCCCTTACTCTATCAAACGGATAGTTTACTATATTGTAGAGCTTGGTGCCGTATTGCACGTTCAATAGGTGCATTTTGTCATTTACAGCGCGATCAATCATTTCTGAATAATTGCGCTCAACGTTATCTTGTCCCACTCTTGTACCGAAAGATTTTTTCATATCTAATGCTTTGAAAGGAGTGAGATAGATTTCAAAATTGAAGGTGATTTCTGCACCTGCAACTAGTACGATACGTCCGGTATGTGCAGAAAATTCTAGCCCTTCATCGGTAGGCATTACAAGCGTATAGCCCTTGCCATGGTTATCCCAACCGTCAACGGGTACGTCGCGATTTACACAGTTGTACGGACTAACAAGCGTTTGTTTATCGCTAGACTTCATTCTAATTACAGCGCCACAGTTCACGTCGCCTGCAAATAGCGTTGATTTCATTACGCCGTCGGCGAAAGTTCTCTTTTCTTCAGCGTTAGGCTTGCCGATTTTTCCGTTAAAAGCAACGAATCTTGTGCAAGCATAATGAGCTACTAAAGCTACGTCGGGAATAACGACGTCTTTTTCCGCAATAAGCTTAACCGCATATTCAAGATATCCCTCGTAACGTGCGGTTGCTCTTACTTCTACTCTCAAACTGTCGCTCTTACCCTCGGAAGCTAACGTTGCCGTATGGAAACGGTTGGAAATCTTGAGTCTATTGTATTTGACTTTTTGACCTTGTATGAGAAATTCCATAGGTCTATAGAATAGCGACTTATTACATTCCATATCAATAGCGTTAGATTCCGTGAAATGGCTCTCAACGTTATCAATCATACCACCTGTTGCAAACGCTACTTTTTTACCCGTGAAAGATAAAGTGTTTTTCTCGGTAGATATAGCATCGTAACCTTTTACGGTAGCTTTATTAACAGCCCTATTCGAATGCAACCACTTAAGTCTAGCTAGGCTCGCACCATAATCTGCGCCTTCGTTAAAAACAAGCTCATCCGTAACGGTAAACTTTAACGTAACGATTTCTCCGTCAAGACTAATCTTGGTTATATAACTGCCGACTTGTGCTTTTGAAAAATCTATACCGAAAAATAGTGGCAATGGTTTTTTTGCAACGACCTTTAGCGTTCTTCTCGCTTTGCCGTTATCGGTATTAAAGCATACTACTGCCTTTTTATTCTCGTCTTTCTCGCCTACAAGCGGAAAGGTTTCTACTGCGAAGTTTTCTTTGTTATAGTCAACTATTGCAACAAGTTGACATACGAAATACTCGTGCCTTGATACTACGTAGCTGTAACTATTTGAGCCTTCTAAATTCAATAATTCTTTTTCGAATTTGCTATCTACTATAGCAGTTCTCTCTACTGAAAATACTTTCATTTTTACTCCGTTGATTAGTTGTTTTTAGTCGTTAATTGCCTTAAATGGTATGATTTGGAAACCGTAACTATACGATTTGTTTGCCGTAAGTTGATATTCTTGTAAAGTCATAGGTCCACAGCTGTTGCTTCCTACTCCGAGCATATATCCGTCGATGGCAACGTAATTCGTGTCCTCAAGCTTAACGTCTTCCTGATGCTTGTATTCTGCAAGCGCGGTGTCTGATACGCGCTTTACGTTGAAGTTAAAGGGTTTGTCTTGAGCTAAAATCATTATGCCTTCGCCTTTTGCATTCTTTATAGCTGCATATCTAACGTCAGTACGGTTGCCACTCTCTTGTGGTCTAATATACTTTTGCATAAAGTCGTCTACGTTTCTACGATATACGCCTAGTCTTGATTGTTCTTTAAAATCAGGATAGCATTCGTAATCACCGTAACCATAGTATATTACGTCGTTAAACTCTTTCTTAAGCTCAAGAGTTTTACCTATTCTAGGTATAAGTGGCATACCTTTTGCAATAGGTTTCAAAGTAGATTTAACGCGTATAGCACCGTTACCGTCAACAATATATTTATCTTCTACGTTAAATAACACTCTGCCTTTATGCGACAAGTTGACTTTTGATTGTACCACTACAAAAGTATCGAAGTTGTAGGCTTCTATATCCGCGCATTCTGCAACAAGGTCTTTATAGCCCCATTTATTCCAAGCCTTTTTGATATTCATATCGTTATCAATAGGCGCTCTATAAATAGACGTATACATCTTGCCGTTTCTGTTGCCACCTCTTTCAAACGCACCCTCTGCCAAATACTCGTTGTTATCAATCTTATAACTTATGATTGCGCCTGAATGCTTATCGAAACGTACGCTACCATATCCGAAGTCTACGACAACTAGGTTAGAAGTTTCCGTCAAGCTCGGTTTTTTTGCTCTAGGCAAGTCTATTTTGGTAGGTGCTTCTTTTAACGTCAAACCTTTGCTTGCAACGAGTTTTTCGCCGTCGTAATAGTCAAGGTTAAGGCTAGCATCAGTTCCTGCTACGATATCAAAATTCAAATTGTATCTTCTGGTTTCGCCTGCTTCTATATCAGATGGAAGTTCAAACGTATACGCTCTTTCGCCTTCCACAAGTATAGTACCTTTAATCGTTAGGTATGAAGCGTTACGGAACGCTAGTCTATTAGTGATTTCTATCATTCCTGCGCCTACCATCTTGGCAGTTAGCGGGCTATAGACGTTTTTCATTTGATATGCGCCCGTATGTGGCGTTCTATCAGGATAGAACAATCCGTCTACGCAGAAGTTTCCGTCGTGTCTATATTCGCCATGATCCCCGCCATACGTCCACTTATAAGGTTTATCAGCCTCGTGTTTAACAGCGTGGTCAACCATTTCCCAAATACAACCACCCATTAACGCGTCGTATCTATAGAAAACGTCCCAATATTCCTTTAAATTGCCTGCGCCTACGCCCATAGCGTGCGCGTACTCGCACATGAAGAACGGCATCTTTTTATAAACGCTACTCTTGCGAACAATTCCGGGAGGCATGGTTTTGCCTTCGCCGATTTTCTTGAGCCAATTAATTGACGTATACATAGTAGAACAAACGTCGTAACCCGTTCTAGGATATACGCATGCACGTTCATAGTGAATCGGTATAGCAGTTTTCTTTTTGAGAAGTGTATAGCAATAGTCTTGGCATTTAATACCACCCGATTCGTTACCGAGCGACCACATCGTTATAGACGGTGAGTTACGGTCTCTCATATACATATTTTCAACTCTATCCCAATAATGTTCTCTCCACCTTCTCTTATTAGAAATTTGCCCCTTAGTCTTAGTGCCGTGAGTTTCTATATCAGCTTCATCAATGATATAAATACCATATTGGTCGGCATATTCTATAAGCGCAGGGTCTGGTGGATAGTGTGACGTTCTAATTGCATTGACGTTGAAATCTTTGCAGAGTTTTATATCTCTCTCGATTTCTTCAACCGTCATATAATATCCGTTAACGTCACTAGTATCGTGATGGTTTACGCCACGAATTTTTATCTTTTTACCATTGAAAAGGAAAACTCTTTTGTTTATCGTGATAGTCTTAAAGCCTACTTTCTTCTTAATACATTCTAAAATTCTGCCCGTTTTTACTAGCTTAATCGTAAGGTCATACAAGTAAGGCTCTTCTGCGTTCCATTCTTTTACTACTAAACTATCAAAGGCTACGGTTGTCCTTGTTTTAGCTTCTACACTACGCATCGCAACTACTTTGCCTTTGTCTTGTAAAGTAACAACAACGGTTGCTCCATCGGGGGCTTTTACGTCTACGTTAACTATTGCATCATAAAAATCAGCGCGTTTAGTCGTATTAAATTCAAAATCGTATACGTAACTCTTTTCGTTCACAAACAACAATACGTCACGGAAAATACCGTTGTTTCTAAACATATCTTGGTCTTCTAAATAGCTACCCGTGCACCATTTATAAACGATAACAACGAGTTCGTTTTGTCCTAGTTGTAAGTAGCTGTTTATATCGTATTCAGCCGTGTTGTGCGAAACTTCACTATAGCCTACGTATTTACCATTCAAATAGATTTCTCCACAAGAAGAAATTCCCAAAAACGATAAAATATACTCTTTATCTAGCGTTTCGATATCAAAAAACTTACGATAAACGCCTACACTATTGTATTGTTTACCATTCAAAACGTAACTTTCACCGTCGACAGCATCTTTGTACGTGCCTTGTGCACTCGTGGGAACTTTAGGCGGTTTTACCTTAAACGGATATTTAACATTGGTATAGACAGGTGGCTCGTATCCCGTAAATTGCCAGCAAGAAGGTACTTTTACCTTGTCAAAATTCATCGCATCGGTATCAAGAACCTTGGGTAAATCTTGCACACGACTAAAATACTTAAAGTCCCATTCTCCATTTAAGCACTTGACCTTGTCGCTAACGTAACGTTTGTTAGCGATTGTAGCACTTTGAGCCTTAGCTTCCGTAGAAAAAGGAATAAAATATGCCCTTCCTACTAGACGGTTGTCTTTGAAAACCTTGAAGTTGCTAAAGTTGTTACGTTTAGTATTATAATTCATTTTCTCCTCCGAAAACGATTAATTATATCTATTCTGCTCGACCAACCGAGTTGTTTGCAGTTTGTGTTTTGGAAGTGTCGCCACCTGTTATAGTGGGAGTTATACTGTTGTTAACTTTTAACACTTCTACGCCATTAGTATAACCGGCTACGCCACCCGCGTAAACGGCACCCGATGAAGAAACGTTAATTTCATTCGTTACGGAAATTCCTCTCATTTCCATTTCCATAACGGTTAGATTTTTGGCGTTGCCCACGATACCTCCGGCAAAAGTATTGCAACGCCCTGCGTTTATATCTATCTTGCCTGAGTTATAGACGTTTATTAGACTTTGGTTATTTAACGCACCGAATACACCACCAACGTATAACGTCTTTCCGTCAGCACCACCCGTTATCAAAATGGTTATATTGCCTTTATTCTCTAAAATATTGCCATAGTCTAGGTATTGAACATTTTGTGCGAATTCATAAACTTTTTCTAAAGTGCCACATATCCCACCAACGTAAATGTTTTCCATCGTATCGGGATTAGCCATACCAACGTTAATGGCTCCGTTGTAAACGGTATTTACGATTGAATAATTTCTGCTTCCACCAACAACGCCACCTATAGCGTAATTTTTACCGCTAGCGCTTACGTCGATTTTTACGTTAGAATAGCAGTCTTTGATTTCAGCCGAAACGCTATAGTCGTAATTTCTTGGTTGACAAGTAGCATATCCTACTATACCACCTACGTAAACCGTTAGTGGTACGGTGGTGTTTTGCGTAATACCAATTGCGCCGTCAACATAACAACCTAATATCGCCGTTGATTGCGCTTTTTCTACTAATACGCCACAATTTCTAGAAGTGTTTATTTCTACGTTACCTACGACGTTAGTTAGATTTACACCAACTATTTCACCACTACGTGTTTCTTTGAAAAGTCCACCGTTTATGGCATAACTGAAGTTATTGAGTTTATGATTATTGCCGAAATAAGAACCTTTGAATTCTTTAAAGCTTACGGTTTGCCCTTGTAAATCGATGTCAGCAGTTTGTATGTAAACTTTGCCTTGTGTATTTTCTTCATTAGAAAGCGCGATAAACTCGTCTAGGCTAGAAATCGTTGCATCCACCTTGACTACTGTAACAGTGATTTTTGAAATAGTTGCACCGTCAAATATTACGTTAAAGGTGGTACTATCGCCCAATTCTGCGCTTTCGTTTTTCAATATAAAGTCCGAAGTTAGCGTCAAGCCTACTTTATCTTCACAACTAATAGAAACCTTTTCAAGTGGAATATTGTTTAACCAACTGGTATCAATAGAAAAACCCGAACTATCCCCTTCTTGTATGGCGTAATGATATACTCGACTCTCTGGACTGGTATAAACGCCTGACGGGGTTTCGGGCTTATTGAAATGCACGTATAGGCCGATACCTGTACCAATTAGCGCAAGTACAAGCACGGATGCAACTGTTATTATGATTATTTTTTTCTTCTTTTGGGGCGAAAGTGGCTCTTTTTTTACTTTTTCACTATTCGCCTTAACGGTTTCTTTCTTCGACATATCTCTATTATATTATATAAATAGAAATTTAGCAAGAAGAAATGATATAATTGCGCGCGCACGCGCTCTCTTATTCCGTGCGTAAAGCCTTTACGGGGTCTTTCTTGGTCGATTTATAAGCTGGAACTATGCCGGAAATCATTGTTAGCGCTATGCTTATTCCTACCAAAATGCCTGCGTATCCTATATGTAAACTAGCGATTTTTTCAACGTTGATAAGCGAATTTATAATTAAATTGATAGGTACCGTCAGTAAATAAGTCGTTGCGATGCCGATAATACCCGAAATCGCACCAATAATAAAAGTTTCTGCGACAAAAACGTTCATAACGTCCTTTTTCCTTGCACCTATACTACGTAAAATACCGATTTCCTTTGTTCTTTCCAGTACGGAAACGTAGGTTATAATCGATATCATTATACTCGAAACGATAAGTGATATCGCAGTAAAAGCAATAAGTACGTAACTTATGATGTCAACGAAAGATTTAATCGTTGATGCTATTATTTCCGAATAATCGGTAAAAACTATGCGTTCGGATTTCTTTTTGCCAATATTGTAACCATTCAAAACGATTTTTATATAATCCTTGCTCTCGAAATCTTTGGGATAGATAAGTATTTCGTTAGGAACTTTTTCGCCACCGAGAGAACGATACATTTCTTCTCTCTTATTTGCGTTAGTAACGTCGCTTGTTGCGTAACGTGCGCCAGTAAACGGACTAAAGTCAGGGTTTGCGTCCATATATTTAACGATAAGCGATTCGTCATTTACTTCTTGTAGATAGTCGTAGAGCTCTTCCAAATAGCCTATGCCCGTTGATAAAACGCCCATTTGCGTAGATGGTTTAATACGAAGAATACCTACTATTGTCAAGGTTTCTGCGTTGTAGAAATCAATATTTTTGTTTGCATTGACTGCAAATATGCCGTTATCTTTTTGGTAATAAAGCTCGTCGTTCTTTATAAGTTTGTATTCTCTGCCTAAAATTTCTTCAAAAGTATACTCGGTAACGATAGAATCATTTTCCAAAATACCTAATCGTACCAAAATATCTTCATGGATGTGATTTGTTTCATCAACTATTATAGCAATTTCGTTCTTGTTTTCAGGATAACGCCCACCACCTTCTACTACCTCGTATTGCGAAGTAATAAATTCCTTCTTAAGTAGTCTTTGCCAGTTAGACGTATTCATGGAAGTATATTTCTCTTCCCCTTCTTTTATGCCATAAATAGGTATGGTCATATCCGTCTTATAAACGATATCAGCGCACCATTCCGCATCTAGATTCTCTTCAATGTAGTCAACGTATTCCTGTGTAATAACGTTAGTTGCAAAAAAGTCGGTTACTTTCTTTGCTTCCTTAACAAATATCTTTTTCACTGTTGGGAACTTTTCTAGTTCGGTAGCAGAAGAAAGCGTGTCCATCGCCTTGTCGATGTCTAGAGCCATTTCTGAAATGGTTATAGGGCTAACGGAAAGCGTATCTAGCTGAATCTTTTCTATGTAATTATTAAGGCCACCCGATATTGCTAGGATAAGCGCTATACCGATTATACCGATAGAACCAGCGATTGAAGTTAAAATCGTGCGTCCTTTCTTCGTTAGTAAATTAGCCCAACTTAACGACAATGCAGTTGAAAATCTCATTGACGATTTTTTGTCTTTGGTCTTCCTTTTATTGAATTTTAGGAGCCTTTTCTTAGGATTAATGATTTCTTCTTCCGGAACGATTACAGCTTCTTCTAACTTCTCTTCGTGAACGTACGGCATAGAATCGTCTATAATTTTGCCGTCTAGCATTTTGACAAGTCTAGTAGAATAACGCTCCGCAAGCTCCGGGTTATGCGTTACCATTATGACGAGTTTATCACGAGAAATTTCGGATATCAGCTCCATGATTTGTTCACTCGTTTCGGTGTCAAGTGCGCCTGTTGGTTCATCGGCAAGAAGAATTTCCGGCTCGTTT
The DNA here is from genome assembly GCA_017533005.1 of Clostridia bacterium. Classification (GTDB taxonomy): domain Bacteria; phylum Bacillota; class Clostridia; order Christensenellales; family DTU072; genus RGIG6449. The sequence goes on from JAFXIQ010000001.1 coordinate 59,836, forward strand.
ACTATAGCTCTTGCTATGGCAACTCTTTGCATTTGTCCACCGGATAATTCGTTTGGCTTTTGCTTGAGGTAATCTCCGAGCCCAACTTTTACGAGAGCCTCTTTTGCTCTTCTTCTGCGCTCTTCTAGGCTTATTCCAGATATTGTGAGCGCTAACTCAACGTTACCTAATACGGATAAATGCGTTATTAAATTGTAGCTTTGAAATACAAATCCTATGCGTTTATTTCTATAATTATCCCAATCTCTGCTAGCGTAATCCTTGGTCGAAACTCCTTCTACTACCAAGTCGCCGTCTGTGTATTTATCAAGCCCGCCTATTATATTCATAAGCGTAGTTTTTCCACAGCCTGAAGGGCCTAGAATAGATACGAATTCATTCCTTCTAAAATCAATATTGACGCCTTTCAGCGCCTTTATTGTTTGTTCTCCTACATAATAATTCTTGATAACGTTCTTAAGTTGTAACATTTATTACTCCATTATATGATTTTAGAGAAAAAATAAAACGCCTAAGGGCGCTTTATTTGTGTATTTAACTTTTAGCGTGCTCTTCTCCTTCTAACACGTAAGTTCGCAAAGTATGCCTTGTAAATGCTGTTTACGCGTTTTTTGGCTGTTTCTAAAGAAGATGCGCGTGGGATGCAGATGTAGCCTGAACGGTCGAGTTTGTTGTCGTAACGTTGGAAATCTTTATTGATGTTTATGTAGACGTTTCCGTTAGTTACGTGTAATACTCCGAATAACACGTTTCTTACGTACACTAGGTCACAGTCATAACCCTTGTCAATCTTCATTCCACCATCTAGTAGGAATTGGCGCATATTTTCGTATATATAAAGGTTCTCTATTGATAGCTTGTTAATGTTAACGCCTTCGGGGAACGGACTGCCTAGATTCTTCATTTTTACTCTGTATGCACATACCCAAATCGGTATACCCACCATTATGAAAGCTAGAAGAACCAATGATAAATATTTTAGCCAATCGTAGTAGCAAAGATATTCCGTAATTAAGCCTAGATAAGGAATGACTGCAACTTGTTTACCTAGTATATTACCAGACACAATGTTATATGAATTCAAATTCATGCTATCAACGTCGTGTGACAAGTAAATCGTGCTCTCACCGTCTTCTGCATAAATGTTGTAGAAAACTTGCGTTATTATTACGTCTTCGTTCTTGTCGTTCTTAACGATAAATGCAAAAACGTCGTTCTTTTCTAGTGGGTCTTTTTCGTAATCGTATGCCTTAACTAAAATCTTGCTACCAGCTTTGATAGTTAGCATCTTCTCGCCTTCGTCAACCTCATCGGGGTCGATTTCTGCACTCTCTTCCATGTAATCGTAGAATCGATAGCCGAAAATATCTGCTTTGACGTCGAAGGTGTTAAGGAATAACACAACGAAAATAATAGCATAAACAATGGCCATTATAAATGCCCATATGATTGGTGTCGTTATTTTTTTCTGTTCTGCTAGATTACGCATGACTTACCCTTACGGAATTACTCCATATAATATTTTATATTATTATATAACATATACGAAGTAAATTCAATACAATTTAAAATATTTATTTAACTTTTTTGGATTCCTATAAATTAGGCGTGATACCTTTATGCACGTTATCGTAGCCATCAATATACTTATTGATATACTCCATAGCCTCTTCTATCGAGTTAGCCGCGTAGATTTGGTCCTCTGGATATTCGGGATAACGAATGCGGTCATCAAGACTCATACCGGCGAGTTTAGCACTCCAACCAGTGGCTTTTGTCATACCAATTACGAGCTTTTTTAGTGCCCAAGCATTAGCTATTTCACACAAAGTCCCCGCGCCACCACCAACTGCAATGACAGCCGAAGCACTCGCTACTATGACGTTTCTATATACGTCAAGACCTGTAGGAATGGCGATATCGACGTACTCGTTAGCCGTAGAAATATCAAACGACGGAAGGATACCTATGACGTCGCCGTCCTTATAATTACTTGAAGCGTGCGCGCCTTTACAGGCTGCAAGCATAACTCCGTTCAAACCACCACATTGTAAGCGATAGCCATTGTCCACGATTGCTTTACCGACTTCGAAAGCAATTTGTTCATTAAGCGAGCCTACTGGTGGTCTAGCGTTACCAACTACTGCAATAATTTTTTTCATAATCCACCTATTTATAATGTAGTATATGAAACATTTTACCACTATTGCAAAAAAAATTCAAGATTTAATTTACAAAGCGAAAATAATATAGTATTATATTGAGGAAATGGAGAGATGGCGGAGCCTGGTTGAACGCGCACGATTCGAAATCGTGTGAGCTGGGGACAGTTCCGTGGGTTCGAATCCCACTCTCTCCGCCAAGTGAGACAGTGGCGAACCCAGAATCAATTCGCTACTGTCTTTTCTTTTAGTTTTAATTAGAAAACGTCCATTTTCTTATACCTCGCTGTTATTTCAGCGGGGTATATTTTTATCTTTTTCTCTTAAAGAAAAATCTTTTGAATTGATTTTATTTTGCTTATTATGGATATTAATAGGCTTTAGGTCGTGTTACATCTTCGTCATTGCCCATTGAATAAATATTGCCATTCCTTGGCGTGCGCGCGTCATCAACACTCGATATGCATTCTTTAGATATAGCTTATTGTCTTCGAAATTAACCCTATTCCACTTGCTTCCCGAAAAATTATTAAAAGTCCATTCGCCATTAACAAAGCGAAGGTCTGCGTCCCACGCTAAAATAGAGTAATCTATTTCAAGTCCCTGAATATCAATTCAAGATTACTATACTCTTTCTTAAGGGTATATATTATATTTTTATCTGTTCCTTTATAGATAATTCTTTTTAAATTTTTACATCTCGCTAATGCTTCATAGCTCATTGTTTTTAATGAATTAGGCAATGTTATTTCTTCTATAGACGTATTCTTAATAACCCACATTTTTATTTCTTCTAATCCCTCTTGTAGATTTAGCCTTTGTAGTTTCCTACAATTATTAAATATACAGGTTTC
>JAFXIQ010000014.1 GCA_017533005.1 Clostridia bacterium
ATTCGGCAACTAAATAAATCCGTGAACGGATTTGTGATATTTGTCTAACGACAAGTGATATTGCTACGCAGTTATATTCGCCTTACGGCGAGTTATGGATTTATTTAATATAACTGTGACTGCAAGTCGCAATCTAACGCAAAACTTGTTTTGCATATCACTTTTAGCCACAAGGCTAAAAATATAACTCATATATGTTTAATCTTTTGTGGATATGAAAAGCACACTACATTTCACTTTTAGTGAAGTATAGTGTGCTATACTTTTATTATGAACAAAAATTCCCTATAGTCTTTTTTCTTAAATCAATTCTTGTTGCACATTATTAATTTATGTTTGCGTTATGTAAAAGCAATAATAACGACTTAGCGATACCTTCGTGCGTTAGCTCTAAATTAGCAAATTCGCGTAGCTCGCTATCATAGTGCTTGAACATCGTTTCGAACATCTCGTAATCTTTGTCAGTAACATAAGAAGCTACGATATGGGTTACTTCATTACGGAATGTGGATAACGAAAGTTGCATATACGGTGCGTGTTTGATAGAACCTGTCATATAGACGTCTACGACTTCACGTCCTGCAAATTGCAATCTCTTCTCATCAAACAAACCAATGTTTGATATGCCGATTAAGGGGTTCTTGAAGAAGGTGCCTATTAGGAAATGTGCTATTCTATAAGGCGCGTATTGGAAAACCTTGCTGAGAAGTGGTAGTCCGTGTAATCCCGGATAATGGCCTTTCAACTCGTCCATTGAAATTTTTGCTTTTAGAATGGTTTCGAAAACGTCGCTACCTATATTAGTGCCTAGGTTAGCAACAACCATAGACGTTAAATTACAAAAGCCTCCCGTTTTACCCGTCTTGGTGTATCTTCTTAAGTCTACCATATTAGGTATACCTAGCGCTTCCCCTTCCTTTATGGTGCAAAGTTTGACGGTTGCTCTATAAAAACAGCCTAATATTATATCGTTTACCGATACGCCGAGCATTTTGCCATTAGCTTTGATTTTTTCGAAAGTTTCTGCGTCGAGTTTGTAGCTTATAAATCTAGGATGCGTTTTCTTCCTTGAAACTTTTTCGTATGGGTATGAGATTTTTGCCTTTTGCTTTTTGCTGTAGCTTATGAGTCCCATGGCTTCTTCCTTTTCGCCTTCGGTCATGTTCTCATAAACTTGCATATGGCTTCTAGAACCGTTCTTAATATGGTACTTTCTCTCTATTCCGTTGACTAAATCACTGTATATGCCCGCAACTTTGTATATGAATTCCTTGAAATCAGCTCCGTCTAGGCACATATGATTCATTAAAATATTCATCGTGTCCTTGCCTTCGCACTTCAATATTTGTACCTTGAATTGCGCTTCTCTGTTTTCCCTTATCCTTTGCACAAGAAACATTTCACTCTCATAGTCCGCGTTTCCGTCAACTTCTTTTACACTGAATACGTCGTCTATTTCAAAATTCTCTAACGTTATCCACTCCGCTTTCACAAACGTTTGCACGTAAACCGAACGTAATACGGGTATGCCGTCTACAACCGTTTTGAATGCAAGCTTCATCTTCTCTACGTCGATTTCGCCGTCGAATTTGATAGATACGTGCACCATATGGTCATTGTAATTCTCCATTATGTGTTGCATTTTGTCCCACATCTCTGCAGGAAAACTCTCTTGTGCGTAATTCGTATTTTTGATAGGCTTTGACATTTGCCACTCCTTGCTGTTTTGGTATCTAAACACATTATATACTTAAACAAGGTATAGTGTCAATTATTTTATTTTAATTAGCTAATTTTTTTTTCTTTCTTGTTCGGAACGAATTTCACCGCAAGATTAACTATCCTATTTATAAACGGTATGAGTATAATCGTCGTAAATAAATTGAAAATTACGTGAAAGTATGCTATTAGCGCAGACGGACTAACGTACGCCTTGAAATTCTCGATTTTAGCGTTGAAAATTATCACTATAGGCAAGAACACAATAACGCCTATTGCGTTGAATATAAAGTGTATTACCGCCGTCCTTTTGGCGTTTAAGCTACCTCCCATCGCAGAAATTATTGCCGTCATGCACGAGCCTACGTTACTACCCATTATTATGTAAAAAGTGGATACAACCGGCATTATTCCTAGCGTAGCAAGTGGTATAAGCATTCCCGTTGTAGCAGAACTAGACTGGATTATTGCTGTGAATATCGCACCGATTAGTAGTAACATCATCGGGCTGTTAATGGAAGTAAACACTTTGGTAAGAGTATCACTCTCGTTCAAGGCGTTGGCGGAAGCTTTTATGATATCAAGGCCTATAAAAATAAGCCCAATCGACGTTATTATCCAGCCTATCGTGCGTGTAGTCGACTTCCTGCTAGCCATAACCATCATTATGCCTACAAAGGTTAAAAAGGCGCAAACTTCGCTGATAGGAAGGGAATTCAAAGACATAATTATAGCTGTAAAGGTAGTGCCGATATTCGCGCCCATTATTATGCAAGTCGCTTGAAAAAGGCTAACTATCCCCGCGTTAACTAGCCCTATCAATATTACCGTAGTAGCAGACGAGCTCTGAAGTATTGCCGAGCTTCCTACGCCTATACCTATACTGGCTATTTTATTGTCAGACAGCTTGGAAAGTAGCTCTTCTATCTTTCCCCCTGCTATCGCTTCGGAATAATAACTTATCAGTTTCATTCCTGCAAGAAAGGCTCCTAGCCCTGCAAATAACATCAATACGCTAGATATCATAGTGAAATATATGCATCAAAAAAACTCGTTATGCAATAAAAAAGGATGGCGTTTCGCCATCCTTTTTATTATTGTTTCAGAAGGGAATTTTTACTTTGTGCCAACGGAGGTTTTTACTCTGTAGCCTGCGTAAATTCTTACGTCGTAGTCGAATTCTTCATCATCGTCTACGAGCCACTTGCATTCGTTATCTACGAACCAACCTGCAAATTCATAGTAGTAAAGTTTGCCGTCATGGAAGCACTTATAATCTTGCGTTGGCTCTGCAACGTCAATAGTGCTTCCATTGTCGTTTACGTAGCTGTAAACGTATTTGGGTATATACTTATAATCACCGTTGCTTTCTTTGAGAACCGCTGAAATAGGATCACCTGATTCTAGAGTTACGTCGTCATAATCTACGAAAGCAACCGTCTTGTATCCAAGAGCTGCACTAGGTGCTACCCAAACGTCATGGCTAACGGTGTCTGCTACTTTAATCTTGGAGAATGCTTTCTTTACGTCATCCTTTGCGTTGGCACCTGTAGAACCTACTGCTTTCATAGTGATTTTCGCTTGTCCCATTGTATGTCTCATAACGTCTTCGTTATTGAAGATAATACGTGAAAGTTCCCAGCTTTCGTCGTATTCTGTAGAACAATTTGCGTGGCCATTGTCATTTTTACATTCTTCGAACGTACCACCACAGCTATACGTCTTCTTGATTAGGTTGTCCTCAAAGTATTCGTCTACGTTGGGTTTACCATATTTCCAGTTGTCTGCATAGGTTTGATAGTTGATTGCTAGCGTTGTCTTAATGTTGTAAGATACGCTATTGGTGTCGTTGTTCTTCCAGTTGTTGTTAGCTTGAACGATTTGTGATTCAGCTTTGCTTTGTGAAAGGTTATATTCTACGTCAGCTTTCTTTGCGTTGTTTCTGCCGATATCTTCTTGGTAGTTGTAAAGAGCTCTAACGTATTTTTCCTCTAGGTTGCCGAGAGCGTTTTGTGCTTCGAATTCTTCGATAGTATCAATATCGTCCCAACCTTTCATTCCTGCCCACATCTTAACAGCTCTTTCAAGTTGTTTTACGTAGTAAACGTCGTCTTTCTTAGCGTTTTGAACTTGTGATACTAGGTCAGCGCTGTATGACTTAATTTGATATTTAAGAGCGTTGTCAAGGTCTGTATTACTAATAGTCTTGTGGTCAACGGTGTATTGTTGGCTCTTAAGTTCTTGAATTTCTAGTTTAACCTTGAGCATTAGGTCTCTTTGATTCTCTTTCTTTTCACTTCTTTCCCAATCACGTTGTGCGCTGTTCAATGCTTTAACGTTATTGTCGTTATCGGTATATTCGTAGTTAACGTCAGAAATTTCTAGAGTTGCTGATAGACCAAATTCAAGAGCGTCTTTCATTTCTTCTGCATAGGTCATTGTGCCTTGTGCATAACCAATACCGTTAGCGTATTTGTTTTGTGTACCACCTACGTAGATTTCTCTATCATAAGCTTCTTGCAAATCTTGGAATTTGTATTGGATATTGTAGTACTTCTTGTAGAAGTCTGCAGAATAACGATATGAAGTGCTGTATTGTCTGTGGTCATAGTCACGGTAACGAAGTGCGTCTACGTGGTCTGCGAAGTAGTTTTCGTGGCTCAAGTTCAAGAAATCTTGATATTCCGTAACGCCATCTTTATACATCTTATCGTTCATTTGAGCATCAGCAAATACCATGTAGTCAGCTTTTTGATATTGATAGTAATATCCGTAAAGCGTCATTAGGTCGCCACGTGCTTCTACAGTGTAGTTAGCTTCGTCCATTTCGCCCATTTCGTTGAAAGCTAGCATGTAGCTCAAGGTGTTATAATCGAAAAGTTCTTCTCTCATATAATCATTGAAGTCGAGCTCTGCATTGTTAGCATCGTTGTTGTATGCAGGAAGCATAACGCTATCTAGTACTTCGTAACCGTAAGAAATTTCTTCGATTGCGAATCTAGCAAATTGGTCTGCTGCATCGCCGAAAATGGTGAATAGTTCGCCGTACATTTTACGTTTTTTGAGGTTAGCTAAATCTGACCATTCTTCTTCCGTTCTGCCGTATGCAGTATCATCATCACTATCACCGTCTTCTGTCTTTTCATCATCAAAATCATTGTAGATATTGGTGATTTCGTCAAGTTGGTTATAGTCTTCTATCAAACTGCAGGTGCCTTTCGTTAGAATATAGCCTTCGCCCTTTTCTCTGTTTTCTTCATCTTCACGGCATATGTAAGCTACGATTGCTTGCATTTTGTCCTTGTCAACGGCTGCAGTTGCCATACGTTCAATGAAGTCTGCCGGGTCTGAATAACAGAAAATCTTGGTGAAAGTATTTTCGCCTTCATCATCTATCCAAGCGTCTTCTTCATCAAAGTAAGGTAAATTGAAGGTGTAATACTTGTCGTTATCCCACTCTTCTTCCGTGCCAATAACATCTTCACGTTCTTCAGTTTGCTTTTCTTGAAGTTGAGCTTCTTCCGTTGCGGTCGAACCGTAGTTCAATCTTTGAACGTTGTAGTATTGGGCTTTGCCGTAGTCGACTAGGTCGGCAAGCGTCTTGACAATTTGGCCGTTTTTGTTACCGCCACCGTTGTTGCCACCGTCACCTGTCGAGTCACCGTTACATGCGATTAGTGTCATTGTCATTGAAGCAATTAGCACCAATGCTAGTACAATAATCAATGTTTTTCTCTTCATGGTCATTCTCCTTCTGGTTTATTTTGTTCTATAAATTACGCTTTCGCGGTAATTTTGTCTGCATATTGTAGCCATGCTCTCTTGTAAGCGACTACGCCTTCTGCGGGAACATATATAGCTTCCATATTAATAAGAGCGTTCTCGCCTAATTCAATCGATACAGGGCTAGTTGAACTAAATTCTACACTCTTAACGCTGGTGCCTTCGAATGCCGAGCTAGCAATATATCTTACGTCTGTAGATATAGCTATATCGGTTGCATTGCCTTTATAGAATAATAACGTTCCACCTACCATGTATGCGCCGTCTTTAAGTCCGTCATACCATGCGGTACCACTAAACGCATTAACTCCAACGTTGATTATGGTTTCTGGTAAAGTTACCGAAACGAGTTCAACGTGTCCTGCAAATAGGTTCTCTGGAATTGCGGTCACAGTAGTATCTGCATCGAATGAAACTGTAGTAACGTATGCACCGTTAAACGCGCCTTTTGCTATTCTCGTTACACTATTCGGAATAACCGTTGGTCCGTTTACGAATGATGCTAACAATACTCCGTCCACAATTAGGAAATTATTAGCATAGTTATTGAGCCATGCGGTACCATTAAAGGTCTTCCTAATGTCAACGTCGTTCAAGCTACTGGGTAACGTTACTAATGATAGTGACGTGCAACCAACAAATTGTTCGCCGTTTAAGGTGGTGATATTCGTTCCCGTTGCGAACGTTAGTGAGGTTATATCCGTGTTACCCTTGAATACGTAATCATAAATCTTGGTTACGGAGCTAGGTATCGTTATATCTGTTTCAGTTCCTACGTAATCAATAAGCATACCGTTAACGATTACGTAATTTATCTTGTTATTGTGCCATGCCGTACCTAAAAATGCATCTTCGCCGATATCAAATCTTACAGTCGGGAAGCTAATAGTATTGAGCTTCTTACAATTCATAAAGGCTCTTGCAGGAATATTTACGTAACTGGTCTTATTGAACGATACCGTTACGATATAATCGTTACCCGTAAATACACCTTCTATGAACGTGGTTACGTCTGAGGGGATTTCTACAGCAGTAGCCTCACCGATATAAGCCATTAGCTTGCCATTGTATACAACGTAATCGCTAGCATACTCGTTTTGCCACTTAGTGTTATAGAAAGCGTTAGCGCCTATGCCGATTATTCTATCGGATAGCTCTACCGTAGCTAGATTTACTGCCGAACGGAAAGCATTTTCTTCGATATATACGTCACGTGCGTCTGCACCTGATGCGAAACTCAAGCTCTTAACGTCCTTTCTTCCGGCGAATACGTAATTAGGAATATATTCGACTTCTGCAGGAATTACTACGTCGCCAGAACCAACGTAATCAATCAATATACCATCGATGACTTTATAATCGTCGGCAACCGTAAAGTTAACGCCCGTTCCGTCAAATGCGCCTTCGCCACATACGCTTATATTACCAATTACATCGGTTAAGTTTGCACAATCAGCAAATGCTCGCTCTGCAAGGCTTACTTCGCCTCGGAATTCTACGCTAGTGAGCGTTAGGTTACCTCTAAATACGTCTCCGTTGACGTAGGCTACTTCTTCCGGAACAATCGCGTTCGCACCACCGTTATATTTAACTAGTACGCCGTTAATTACTACGAATTCAGCAACTTGATTATTGAGCCATGCGGTGCCTTCGAATGCGCCTTCACCTATTGCCGTAATAGCTTGACTGAAGATTATGCTTTCTAGTGCAGTCATGCCTGCAAATGCACCTGCGGGAATTTCTTTAATGCCCGTCGCGCTCATATCAATAGACGTAATGATTACGTTACCACTAAACGCGTCAGCATCTATAGCATTTACGCTGTTGGGGAGCGTTACTTCGCCACCAACACCGTTATAACCTATAACTTTGCCGTTAATGATAACGAATTCCGAAGATTGATTCTTGAGCCACAACGTGCCTTCGAATGCGCCTTCGCCAATATGCTTGATGCTAGAAGGCAAGGTTACGCTAGTTAGAGATGAACAACCACTAAACGCATAATCAGGAATGCTCGTTACAAGTGAACCACTATCAAATTGAAGTGATGCTATCGTCTTGTTACCTTGGAATGCGTACGGGCTGATTTCCGTAACGTCTGCAGGTATTCTTATATTGTTGCTCGTTCCTGCATAGTAAACTATTCTCTTAATTCCTCTAGTATTATCAATATAGTAGATATAGTTGTTGGTATTGAACCATGCCGTTCCTGCAAACGCACTAGGTTCAATCTTAATGATATTTTCGTTCAACGTTACCGAAGTTAGTGAAATGCAGTTTGCAAATACGTTCTCTTCGATTTCTGTAATTTGACAGTTCTTGTCAAACGTTACTGAAGTTATTTCGTTGTTACCACGGAATACGTAAGAGTAAATCTTCTCTACTTCTGAAGAAATTACTACTTTGCCGTCTGTACCCTTGTAATCAACTAGCATTCCGTTAATTACCAAGTAGTTGCTATCTTTATTATCCCACCATGGTGTGCCGTCAAAGGCGCTCTCGCCTACCGATGCAACGTTAGCGGGAAGAATAATTTCTGTGAGCGACGTGCAACCCATGAAGCTTTCCGTGGGGATTTCCGTAACTGCAGAGTTGGATACGAAAATTACTTTCGTGACGTTCGTGTTACCACGGAATACGTCAGACGTGATTGCTTTTACATCTTCCGGTATCTCAACTTCCGTGTTGCTTCCCTTATATTTAATAAGGATACCGGTACCACCTGCAATTACGTAGTTGCTCGATTGATTATTGAGCCATGCGGTGCCTTCGAAAGCCTCTTTGCCTATGCTCTTGATGCTATTTGCAAATGCTACGTTGGTTACGCCTCCCCAACCGTATGCGTAGTGGTCGGCAATTTGTGTTGCTCCGTATTCAAACGTTAACGTCTTAACGTTATTAAAGGTGTCTTCCGAGCCAATCAAGTCACTCAATGCGCGCTTACCGTCGGTCGTTAAACTCGTTAGTGCTTCGTGGCTAATAATTCTGTACATTTCTTCTTGTGGAATATTAGCGCCACTTGCCAACGTAAGCGAAGTAATACCGTCCAATGCGCCCGGCGTTATAGATAATACCTTCGTGGAGATGGTATATGCCATACCACTTCTTTGTACGTCGTAGTCGTAAATGATATCTTTATTATCCTTACCTGCAATGGTAACTAGTGCGTGTACACTGTTATCTACCGAATCAACTCTACCTAAATCAGTGTGCCACTTAGTACCGTGTAGAGCATATTGTCCAATAGAAGTCAAGCTGTTACCTAGCGATACGCTAGTCAAATTAGCGCAACCATTAAATGCGTATTCACCGATAACCGATAGCAATCCACCTTCTTCAACTGTTAGCGTTTCAATATAAACGTTATCTCTGAACGCGTTAGCGTTGATATTGATTACGTTAGCCGGAATATTAATCGTAGTTGAAGTTCCTACGTATTTAACTAGCGTCTTGCCTACGGTATTTGAGCCACTAACTAGAAGCATTCCGTTCTCTGTCGAGAAACTCGTGCCTTCAAATGCTGTATGAGCAATATTTCTCATAGTGCTAGGTAGGTTTACGTTAGTCAGGGTATTTAACTGAGCAAATGCGTATTCACCGATAGTAGTAGCCTTGCTACCGCCAGTGAAGCTAATAGAGCTTACGCTAGATGCCTTTTCCCATATCCATTCGCCGTCTGCTTGTGCAGTAGCGTTACTGAACGCGCCTGCGTTAACTACTATAATGGACGTGGGAATATTAACATTACTGTTTGTGCCCCTATATTTGTAGAGTATCTTGTCGTTGATTACGACAAAGTTCTTGCCACCGTACGTTAGGTTATTGTAATTCTTATACCAATTAGTATCTTCTAACGCGTTGATACCAATGCTCATCAAGCTGTCTGCAAACTTAATGTTTTCTATACCAACCCAACCCGCGAGCATGCTGTCTACTGTTGTAACGCTACCCTCCAGAATTTCTACGTTCTTAACAAGATACGTGCCTTGCAATTCTCCGTATTGAGCATCGTCAGGATACGTTCTCGGATTGTTTATTAACGGGTCCGTGCTCTCTTTGTATTCTAGCAAGACGTCTAACGTTACGTCACCTGCGTATCTTATCGTATCTGCGTGAGTTGCTTTAATAACGTCTGTTATTTGTTTGCCAAGAATCTTGCGCTCTAGATGCGTGTTTCTAATCTCTATAATTTCCAAACCGTCTAGGTTCGTAAACGTATTGTTCGTGATGCTATCGTTGTATGCAATACGGATTTCCGTAGTCTTGGATAAGAATACGTTATTGCCTATGCTATCAATCGTTGTTGCGTTGATTTTTTCGGGGATTTCTAGGCTGGTTGCATACTTAACGCTCTTGGTTAGACCATCAACGGCGACTTTCTTGTATGAAACGTAGCTCAAAAGCTCGCTTCCTTTCATAATGATTTCTACGTTGTTGCTCGTTACGTAGTTCTCGCCATCAACCACTTCTTCTTTTACGATATCTTCTTCCGTGATAAATACGAAGCTAGCGTCTATCTTTTGTGGTGATTGTGCGTTCCATGCGCCTACGCCTTCATAATCAGCGTAAATCTCGAAGCCCTTTGCATTATTTACGAACGTTGAGCTGTATGACGTCGGAAGAGTTGCACCAGCTTTGTTAATAATGACTTTCGTTAGCCTACTTGCATTGTTAAACGCGCCTTCGCCGATTTCTTCAACCGATTCGCCGACGTAAACGATTTCTATACTATCATCGTTCTCAAATACGTTATCATTGATAACTTTGATACCGTCGCCGATACGTAGAATAGATTCGCTACCATTATAGTCGATTAGGATACCATCGAAAATAGCTATGTAATCAGTATCCTTATTGTTCATCCAAGCCGTATTACGGAATACTCTAGCGCCTATCGATGTAATTGTGTCGTTAGCTCCACAGCTGGATATCGCAGTCTTAGTGCCCGATACGTATACGTAAATTTCTTCTACGTAAACGCAATCGTTCAAATAATCGCTAGCAATAGTCGTTTCTTCCTTCGGAATGACAACCGATTTAACGTGTGCAGGTAGCACTTTGCCACCGAGTACGTTCTTAACGCTTACGCGCGAGCCGATTTCGATTTCTGAAAGATTGACGTTTTCATTTATTAGACTATATAAACCTTCTTTGTCTAGTTTTACGTTAGCAAGACTTGCTACGCCTTTGATTGTGAGCTCTTCTAGTCCTTTAATGCCCTTGAACGTATTACTCGTAGTCGCAACGCCCATAGAGAAGTTTATGCTCGTTGCAAATCTAGATACTGCGTAGTCGCCCATTGCAACAACCGCTTTTCCACCTAGAATTTCTGGAATTGCAACTTCTGTACTAAAGCTCTTGATTACGTCTACTGCACCTATTGGGTTCTCGTTATTTGCGCAATATGTGAAATATTGTTCCGTTTCAATGCCGGTAACGGCTTTCAATACGTAGTTACCCCAACCATTATTTCTGTAATCGTTTAAGCTAGCTTCCGTTGTAAAGTCGCTTTCTTCTACGTATACAACAAGCGATTCGTTCTTGTTGGTGTCAAACGTACCCGTACTAATTGAAACGGCACTCGAATTTGCACTCGAAATAACTTGTAGGTTTCTACAGCCTGTGAATGCATATTCTCTGATAGCAGTGAATGATGCGGGTAGTGCTACGTATTCTAGTCTAATACAATTTTCAAAAGCATATTTGCCTATCGTCTTAAGTTGAGCTTCGCCAGATTCAGCACCGTAAACGTATACGTTAACGATATTAGGATTGTTGCTGAATGCGTAAGGTGAAATCTCTTTTACCGACTTCGAAATAACTACGTTAGCGCTGTTTCCTGTGTATTTATACAAAATACCATCGCCGATTTCGATAAACTCGTTATCGTTGTTCAATAGCCAACTCGTGTTATCAAAAGCGTTCTCGCCAATCGTCGTGATTGTGTTCGGTAGTGCTTTTACATAGTTTTCGCCGTCAATATCGCTTGCATACCAGAAGTTAACGAGTTTTTCGCTACCCCTGAATACGTTAGAGCCTAGTACTTGGAGTTTGGAAGCTTCTGCACTCATATATCCTGTTGTGGTTTGGATATAGAAGTCGGTTAGTCCCAAACAATTAGCAAATGCGTTGCTCCTTATTTCGGTAACACGCGTGGTCATCTTGACGGTCTTAACGTTATGGCAACCTTCTAGCATACCTGCTACTACGTAGTTGCTATCGGCAAGTAGATTTAGCGTTCTTAATCCACTAGGAACTTTATTGTCGAAAATGCTTACAAGCGTTCTAGTCGGTGAAACGCTGAACGTATCTAGGTTGGGACATGTTTCCCACGCATTAGCTAGATATGCACCGTTAACGTTATACGCTCTAATATCGATAGATAGCGTGATGTTTGTTAATGCGGTTGCTGCCGAGAAGGTGTTGTTATCTATCGTTAATCCCGAATTGAAGCTGACGTTCTCAACGTCAACGTCGAATACATAGTTGTCTAATGCGACTACGTCAATAATTGCTCCACGAACGTATAGTTGCGTAGGAACGGTAACGTCGGTACCATTGCCTAAATATTGAATAATGCGTGCGTTTACGCTAGTTACCGGAACGAACGCCCATTCGCCGTCATCGGAAATATTATCGATGTCGTTAATTATTGAAGAATAGCCTTTCCAATTATCGTTAGCTGCATTATCTACGGTGTATTTGTCTACGCTAGGAACGTAAATGCGGAAAACTTTATGTTGCGTATGGTTTCCGGCAAAAGCTTCTTTTCCTAAATTCAACGGAGATGCTGAATTAAACTTAGCGTATCTCATTAGGTCGCAACCTGAGAAAGCCTTATCCCCTATACTTAATACCGAACTTGGTACGTTGACATGGTCGATAAGAACGTCGTTCATAAACGCACCTTCACCGATAGATACTAGTCCATCAGATAGCTCGAAAGGTTTAGCTCCCGAAGCGTACTTAAGTGCTCTACATTCAGCAAAAGCATAACCTTCTATCGTTCTCAAGCTAGCGTTATCAGCAAAGATAACTCTTGCTAAACTGGAGCATCCATAGAACGCGTTTTGTGAAATAATTGTTACTAGCGAAGGAATTTCTATTTCTTCTAGTGCTATACAGCCTTGGAACGCCGACGTTCCTATGCTCGTCAAGGTTTGTGGTAAAACGATGCGTTTCAAGCCCTTATTGCCCTTGAACGCGCCATCTGCGATAGACTCAACGGGAAGTTCGTTAAAGTAGTTAGCAATAATGATTTCGGTTGCATCCGTCGTATATCCACTAACCGAATACGCCGTACCTTGTTGATTTCTAACATACGTTACGCCTTGAGTATAGTTCAAAACAACCTTTTCCCACTTTGCATATACGGTATAGCTAGAAACTAGAGGTTGACTACTATCCCATAGCGTATAGAAGTCTTCGTCTAGGTACCAACCTAGGAATACGTATCCGTCTCTTTCTTTTTCTGCAGGAACGTATGGCGTAGTGCCGTGCGTACCTTCTTTTACTTCGTCCGCAACGCCGTCGATATTGTAATCGTAAGTTACCGTGTAAACGTTGATTTCGAAGTGAGCTTTGAAGTCTGTGTTCTTCGAAATTACGTAATAAACGTTACCATCGAACGTTATATCCTTTGCGTTGACGGGAACACCACCGTTGGACCAACCGTTTTCGCCGATATTAACTAGCTTGTTGCAAGACTTGTAGGTGCCTTGATATAGTTTGGCTTCCGTATCAGCACCATAACCACCTGATACATAGAAACCGTTTTCGGTTATGATAAGGTCTGATGCGATTACTTCCGTAGCATCGTACTTGGAGTCGCTATTCTTTAGCGTCCACGTATCCACGGTTATTCCGTAGAAGATTTCGAAGTTAGAAATCTTCCAACTCGTAAACGTGTAGCCTTCTCTCGTGGGGTTGGTGGGAATTACGTCGTCTAGACTTACGAATAAATTGTAATCTACGCGTAGTTCGCTAGCGATTTCACTGCCATCATGTTCGTTCTCAAAAGTTACCGAGTACGTGTTAAGAGTAAACTTGGGAACTAATTCAATTTCACCATTGACAAGAATATCTGCTAGAGATACGCTATTGTCTTCTTTGCTGTACCAACCTGCAAATGAATGTCCTTCTAAAATCGGGTCTTCTTCCGGTGCACTAGGTCTTGTACCATATTTAGCGATAGTTCTAGCAAACTCAACGTTGCCGTTGACGTCGCTATACCAAATAACTTCGTATTCGTTGGTTTCCATTATCGCAGAGAATTCAGTATTTTCCGTAATTGGAGTATCAACGGGGTTGGGCGTCCAACGTGCAAAAGTTTTGCCTGTTACTTTGGGGTCTTCCGGAATATCTGCTTGGATAATGGTAGAACCGTGAGATTTCTCTATCGTCCAATAAGTTTCACCTTCGACTTTGAATACTACGTCGTATACTTTTATGGAATATTCAGCTACGTAAACAACAGAGCTGGTAATCGGTAAATTAACGTCAAAGACGTTAGTTCCACTCTTCCATACGCCGATTTTATCCTCGAACGTTGTCAAAGCGGGAACTCTATCTACTGGAATCTTATCTCCGTCTACAACGCTCAAACTGTACGTAACGTCATCCGTCACGTCCGTAGTTGCTTTTCCATCAACAAATTGAATGGTAAAGATTTCTGCCCATTTTGCGTACAAGTACGTGTCTTCCGTTTTGGTTATAACGTCGTTCTTGACGTCCCATACTTCTAGGAAGTTGGAATCTCTATACCAACCCTTGAAACTATAACCTTTATACGTGGGCTCTTGAACGTTTACGGCTGAATTGAACTTAACAACGATAGTTTCGTTCGCAGTGCCGTTGTTCTTGACAAGTACTACGTTACAATCTTGAGCTTCGAACGTAGCTAGTACGTTGATTGAATCGGTAACGTTACTGAAATCAACGTTCCATCCTGTGAAATTATATCCGTATTGGGTAGGATTGCTCTCAGGTGCCGTAGCACTGCTACCATAGCTGACGACTTCGTGTTTCAATAACTCTGAACCATTGTAGAAGTTTACGTCGAAAGTCTTTATCGTGAACATCGCTTTGACTTTTACGTCCGTTGTAATGTTCATCAACGCAACTTGTTCTTTATCCCAAACAGCGTTATATCCAACCATATTGGGAACAGGTAGAATGTTAGAAGAGCCTTCGTGCTCTACTACGACTTTTTCATAAAGTTTGTACGTAACGCTAACGCCACCTTCATCGAAGGTAACGTCTTCTTTATCTGCCAAAACGTTATTGATATCGTATGCGGGGTCAATCAAATAGTATACATTATGTAATTGCGTCCATTTTGCGTATAACGTTTTTTCACTCTCAATCGTGCCTGTAGCAAAATCCCAAGCGTTTATGCATAAGCTTTGCGTATACCAACCGTCGAATCGATAGCCCTCTCTCGTGGGAGCTACGGGTTCTCTAATCGCATCGCCGTGAATAACGTTTCTTTCAACGTAATAAGTGCTACCGTTGCCGTCGTCGTAGTTCAAATTGAACGTGACGTCGTATTGGTTAGCTACATATATTGCGTATACGTCTAAATCAGCTACAACGTAGTCTACTCGCGTATCCCACTCTCCACTAAAGTGGGTGCTACCTAGTGTTTCAGGTGTTAAAGAATTCAAATCTTTAACGGCTTGTTCATACTCGGGATCGGTGTTCATATTGGTTCCGTACGGAACGTCTTCGAATATGCGTAGCTCTGCTCGGCTTATGCCGTCTTCTTTCATGTAATAGAAGCTAACGGTGAAAGTCTTGGGACTGTAAACGGAATACGTATCGATATTAGACATAACGTTATCGAAAACCGTTCTATCCCATACGCCGTCTTTACCTTCTATCTCCGGTACCGGCGGGATATCCGTTAGAGAGCCACCTTCTTTTACGTTCCTGATAATCGGAGTCAAATCACTGCCTTCCGTCGGGTGGAACGTTATGGTGTAAACCTTTGACCACTTGGCATATAACGTTGTGTCCGCAACGACTCTATCTAACGTAAAGTTCCATTCGTCAACAAGAGTGTCTTGTTTGTACCAACCGTCGAATGCATATCCTGCACGTACAGGGTCTTCCGGCGCAGTAACCGTAGTGAAATTGCTAACGATTATAGGTTCGATTTTGCTACCTTTGCCGGTTTCGAACGATACGACGTGCTTGATAAGAGCGCTTTGCTCGTATGCAACGTTGATAGTGAACGTGGTCGTGCACTCTTCATATACGATAGTTATGGTTTGGTCTCCGATTTTTTTGGAATCGAAACCAAGAATTTTGTATTTGCCTTTAATGTCGGAAAGGGTAATAATCTCTACAGAACCATCTGTATTGGCAACAACAATTTTTATTCCGGTTACGTCAAAATCATCGCCTACTGAATAGTCGGTTTTGAATTGCGAATTGGTATCGATAATGATGCTTTCCGGTTCAACGGAACCACATGCCGTCAAATATATGACGGACGACATAGCGAGAATTAAAATTAAAATTAGAATTGCGTGTTTTTTCATTGTTGTTTTTGCCCTTTTCCGAAGGTGTGGTTTGCCCACCTATTTAATATTATAAATATAATAACACGTACGAAAGAAATAGCAAGGATATTCAAGGCGTTTTTACTATTTATTTTTATAAAGTGTGCGTGAACGCTTGCGCTTGCGCTCGCATTTTAGTATTATGGTAGTGTCGACTATTGTACCCTTTTGCAAAAACGGGGCGTGGTTACGACAAAATTGCACAAACTGTTAAAGTGGTTACTATGCACGAAATCGACGCTTATCGTTCGCCTATCATCAATAAGGCTCGCCTTATAGAATTACACAAAAGCGCCTTCAACGACGGCGACTTTTATGCGAAGTTTTTCTTTGAAAACCGCTTCGAAAGTAAATGGGCGTGGTTCACCGAATGCGATGGGAAAATCGTTAGCGCCGTGTACGCAAGACCTTTCTCCCTTAAGCTATTCGGTAAGGTGCTAGAAGTTCCGTTCTTCACGGGTATTGCTACCGATTCAGCTTATCGCAAACAAGGGCTGGCTAGGCGCACTATCGAAAAAGCAATTGCGGAACTAAAACTCGAAGGTGCGCCCTTTGTAATACTCCACCCGTTCCTACACGACTTCTATAGAAACTTGGACTTCGAAACGGTTTCTTTCGTGAACACTCACAAGGTGATTTACGACAAAAACGTGCATACGAATTATCGCAACTTGACCATTGAAGATAGCGCCATCGTAACCGAGTTGTACGCTAAAAAAGTCGCTCCGTATAGCGCAGTTAGAGTTCGTGATGAAAGAGAAGTAAAAATGCTTATAACCGAGCATTTGGGTGACCAAGGAAAGGCTTTTGTGGTGCTAAACGACAATATTCCTATCGGATACGTATTGTCGGACACGGAAGGAATTAGGGAAGCAATCGTTCCCGACTACACGCTTCTTAACGGTATTAAGGAGTTAGACGGAGAGTCTTACTTCTATCACGAAAACGGTGTTAAAGAACATACTATGGCGCGCGTTGTGAACGTCGAAAAATTATTCGAGATAGCCCCCTATCGCTCCGGCGTTAGCGGTGAATACTCATTCAATTTCGACGATAAAAACTACTTACTTAAGGTCGAAAACGGAGCTTTCGTAAGCATTACGGAGAGTAACGTTCCTAGCCCGAAAATCAGCGCGAAAGAGCTTATTCAAACGGTACTAGGGCAAAGTAAAAAATACAACAACCCTTTCACGAGTGTTTTCTCAGAATGCAATCTCGTGATATACGAAAAATATTAAAAACCAAAAAGGATTGGACAAATGAGAGAAGTTAACATCAAATTGAGAACTAAAGTTATGTGGATTATAATCGCAGTAATTCTTGTACTCGCGATTGCAACGAGCATCTTAATGTTTGCTCTCAATTATTATAACTACGGCGAAGACCCCGTTGTAGAAGACCGTGCGCATAACGTTATCCTATTAATTGGTGACGGAATGGGTAAAAACCATATTAAAACCGCAGAAATTTACCACGGTTCAAAATTGTTTATGAACTCTAAGCTTACAACTTCCGGCGAAGTCTTTACGCATTCGCTTAGCTTGGGTGCAACGGATAGCGCTGCGGCTGCTACCGCTATGGCAACAGGTAAAAAAGTTAACAACGGTCAAATCGCTTGGCATAGCAATGAAAACATCACTTCTATAACTGAGTATGCACAATCGTTAGGTAAAAGAACGGGCATTGTCACTACGAAACCCGCTTACGATGCTACACCGGCGGCTTTCTCTGCTCATACGAAGAGCCGTAGCAATTCCAACGACATCGTTTATCAACAAGTACACTCTTCTAACCTTAACGTACTTATGGGACTAGGCAAATCTTACTACGACCCATTCGCTGACGTAATCAATACCCCTACTCGCGACTACGTTAACAACTTCGCAGCCCTAAACGCAAGTAGCAAAGACGACGTGTACGCAATCTTCGAGGACGATGCCATCGCTACTCTAGGTACGAACACTCTCGCTACAATGACTGAACGTGCTCTAGATAAATTAACCATCAACGATAATGAAGACGGATTCTTCCTAATGGTAGAAGGCGCTCGCATAGATAGCTACAGCCACGACAACGAAATCAAACCTATGATTGAACAACTTCTTGCGTTTGACGACGCTGTTGCAGTTGCATACAACTTCGCGAAAAAACATCCTAATACCACGGTTATAGTTACCGCAGACCACGAAACCGGTAACCTAAAGATACCAAATACTAAAAAAGAAGCAAACGAAGAAGGTGAACTCGTAGAAGTACCTTTGTCGGCTGATGATATAGACAACAGCTGGTTCAAAAAGACCGGTCATACAACACAAAACGTTATGTATTTTGCATTTGGCCCCGGCGCTAAAGCTATTCCGAGCGAAATCGATAACACGGATATTTATGAGATAATATCACAACTTATAAGCTAAAATTCTATTTACTCTAGAGGTATTTTATATGGACAAATTAATGAACATCACTGTAGGCGAAATGCTCGAAAGCATTTCCAAAAAGCATCCCACAAGGCTAGCTATCAAGTACATCGAGACCAACTATACTCGTACGTATTATGAGTTTAATGAAGAAGTTGATGCTTATGCGAAAGGCCTGCTGGGTATGGGTATCAAAAAAGGCGACCACGTTGCAGTATGGGCTACAAACTACCCACAATGGATGGTTCTTATGTTCGCTACAGCTAAAATAGGCGCTATTCTAGTTACGGTTAACACTAACTACAAAGAAGCTGAACTGGAATATTTGCTATCAAACTCCGATAGTAAAGCTCTATTTATTTGTGATGGTATTAAAGATATTGACTGCGAAAAAATTATTTATAGTATTTGTCCCGAGCTCAAAACTTCTAACCCCGGTGAACTTAATAATGAAAAACTACCTTATCTAAAATACGTAGTTTCATTCGACAACCACTATCCCGGAATGTACCATTGGTCACAAATTCCACACTTCGGCGTACTAATCAGCAAGGAAGAATTCAAACAAGCAAAACGCGCAGTTCAACCCGATGACGTCGTTAATATGCAATATACTTCCGGCACGACGGGATTCCCTAAAGGCGTTATGCTTACCCACAACAATATCGTAAACAACGGTATGGCTATCGGCGATTGCATGAAGTTTACACACAAAGATAAACTATGTATCCCCGTTCCTTTCTTCCATTGTTTCGGTATGGTACTAGCTATTATGGCTTCCGTTACGCACGGCGCTGCTATGATACCGCTACTATGGTATACGCCCATGAAAGTTATGCACGCTATTGAATATGAAAAGTGCACGGCTGTACACGGCGTTCCCACTATGTACATAAGAATTCTTGAACACCGTGACTTCAACAAATACGACTTCTCTTCATTAAGAACCGGTATTATGGCCGGCTCCCCCTGCCCTGTCAAGGTTATGCAAGACGTCGTAGAAAAGATGCATATGCCGGAAATTACCGTTACATACGGTCAAACCGAAGCTTCTCCCGCTTGCACTATGAGTACCGTTGACGACAGCCTAGAAAAACGCGTTACCACCGTTGGTAAAGAAATGCCGTTCATGGAAACCAAAATCGTTGACCCCGAAACCGGCGAAGATTTACCAAACGGCATGCCCGGTGAGTTCGTTGTTCGCGGTTATAACGTTATGAAAGGTTACTACAAAATGCCCGAAGCAACAAGCCAAGCTATCGACAAAGACGGTTGGCTACATACCGGCGATATCGCAATCAAAGAAGACAGCGGTTACTATCGCATCACCGGTAGAATTAAGGATATGATTATCCGTGGTGGTGAAAACATCTTCCCCAAGGAAATCGAAGACTTCATTTATACTCACCCCGACGTTGTAGACGTTCAAATCGTTGCAGTACCTAGCGAAAACTTGGGCGAAGAAGCTTATGCATTCGTTATCAAGAGAGCAGGCTCAACGCTCACGGAAAAAGAACTAAAAGCGTTCGTCGGAAACAATATGGCTCGCCATAAGATTCCTTCTTACATTGAATTTATCGACCAAATGCCTATGACGGCAAGTGGCAAAATTCAAAAGTTCGTACTCCGTGATATGGCTAAAGCTAAACTCGGCGTTAAGAGTAATTTCGACTTCAAAGATTAATAACTTTAACCTAAAAAAAGCACTCGAAAGAGTGCTTTTTTTATTTTCTTTAATTTCTTAAATTCACATTAATTTTGTAGCAGTAGCTACTAAATATTGGTATTTTTGTTCACGATGGCAAATGACATAGGGCTTATTAAATTGACACTTGCTTTTGCATATTCGCAATATACTAACGCGTCTAAAATCTGTGTTTTTTGCGTTAGGTTTATAAGCGCCTTTACGTCGCCACGCTCTATTACAAATAGTTCGTTCTCAACGTATAAATTCATTCCGTCCATAAAGTCTTCTCTATGCGCGCTACGGATTGCTCCTAGCTTTTGATAATGCGTAAGAATTTCGCTATCGCCACCGTTAGTGGGATATGCGCGACGGTTTATGGGGTCTTCATAGCCTTGCATACCGATTTCGTCGCCGTAATAAACAGTCGGCACGCCAGGTAAGAAATATTGTAAAAGCGATGCGATTTTTAAGCGAGATTTAGCCCTATTATACTCTTCTCTATTCAATCTATAGTGAAGTCTATCGATTTTGCTCTCGGGAGTGCGCGCGCCTGACAAAGCGTTCATTATTCTAACCGTATCGTGAGTACCTAGTAGCGTCATAGAGCTATCTAACGAGCACTTTGGATAATTCTCGGCGATTTCGTATATCTTATTGATAAAATCGCGTACGTTTCCACCCGTCATAAGCTCGATAATGGCTTCTTTGTACGGATAATTCATTACCCCGTCCAATTCCTTGCCTAAAAAGTAGCTACGCTTTTCGCCATAAGATTCCTTCGTGCTGGCGTCTTCCCATACTTCTCCGATTACGGTTATATCGCCGTTTCTCTTGCAAGCTTTTCTAATTTTCCTTACAAACTCGGTGGAAAGCTCGTCAACAACGTCTAATCGCCAACCCCTTACGCCTTTTTTCGTCCATTTGTCTATTATGCCGTTCTCTGCAGTTATTAGGTCGTGGAAACCTACTGCATCGCGTCTTACCGTAGGTACTACCGTAATTCCCCACCAACAAGCATATTCGTCAGGAAAATCCGTAAACGTAAACCAACTATGATAAGGGCTTTCTTTTGACTGATAAGCACCTAAATTATCGTAATGGTTGAACTTGTTGAAATAAATACTATCTGCGCCCGTATGGTTAAATACACCGTCCAAAATAATCGAAATTCCGTATTCTTTCGCAGTGTTTATAAGCGTTTCAAATTCTTGTTCGGTACCGAACATCGGGTCGATTTTCGAATAATCTGCAGTATCGTATCTATGATTAGAGTGACTCTCGAAAACCGGAGATAAATATATCGCTGTAACACCTAATTTATGTAAATATGGGAGTTTTTCTACTATTCCCATAGCGTTGCCACCATAGAAATCATTAGCGCGATACACGCCGTCTTCATCGCGTATCGTGAGCTCTTCCGTCCATTCCTTGAACACGCCGTACTCAGGGCGAACAGGACTCTCTTTACGCGCAAATCTATCGGCGAAAGCGTGATAAATAATACCACCTTTTAGCCATTCGGGGGTTGCATAACTATCTTCATAAACGGTCAACTGCCATTCCGGTAGCCAATCGCCTGCAATAGCTTTACCATCATCGGTTTTACCTACGAATATAATGCCCGTGGGCGTTTCGATTTCAAACCTGTAATAGTGAATGCCGGCTTCTTCCAATGAAAAAGTGGTTGAAAAGACGTTATATCCGTCTTTTTCGTGCGAAAATGGAAGATTTATCCTTCTAGATAAATCTTCCTTTCTAATTATAACAAAAACACCTGTCACGTTCACGGAACGGTTGACAGGGAAATTGATAGTCACCCCTTGGCGCGTTTTTACCGCGCCAAAGGGTGCTTTGTATTCTAACTTGCGACTATCGTAGAGTAGCATTATTTAACTACCTTAGTTAGACGCCAAATTCTCTTAGCATATTCTTCTACGCTTCTGTCAGATGAGAAGAAACCTGCTTTTGCCGTATTAACAAGCGACATCTTTTGGAAACAATACTTGTCCTTGTACGCTCTATTGACTGCGTCTTGAGCGTTTACATAGCTACCAAAGTCCGCAAGAACCATATATGGGTCTGCAACTCCACCTCTGCCAAGAGTTAGGCTATCAGCGATTTCGGAGAAGTTTACGCCGTTAATACCCTCTCTCAACATATCCATAATTTTGCGAATTCTTTCGTCTTTACTATAGTATTCGGTAGGATGGTAGTGCGCTCTCAACTTTTCCACTTCTTCCGTTAATAAACCGAAGATAAAGATGTTCTCATCGCCTACTCTTTCGTGGATTTCTACGTTAGCACCGTCCATAGTACCAATAGTAACCGCACCGTTTATCATAAACTTCATATTACCCGTACCACTAGCTTCTTTACCTGCAGTTGAAATTTGTTCGCTGATTTCTGATGCCGGCATTATGATTTCTGCAAGGGATACTCTATAGTTCTCTAGGAATACGACCTTTATTTTGCCCTTGATATCGGGGTCGTTATTAACCATTTCGCCTATCATATAGATTAGACGGATAACAAGCTTAGCCATATAGTACGAACTAGCGGCTTTTGCACCGAAAATGAAGGTTCTCGGTTCAACGTCTAAATCGGGATTCTCTTTAATTCTATTGTATAGGTTAAGAATTTGTAGCGCGTTCAAGAGTTGTCTCTTGTATTCGTGTAGTCTCTTAACTTGTACGTCGAATATAGAGTGTGGGTTGACGATTACGTTATTGGACTTAGCAATATACGACGCTAAACGTTCTTTGTTCTTGAGCTTAATGTCTGCCCAACGGTCTAGAACATCCTTGTTTCCTTGATATGGAAGTAGTTTCTCTAGTTCGTCTGCATCGGTTAAGAACTTGTCGCCGATTAGTTCCTTAATGAATTGCGTTAGCAATGGGTTGGCTTCGCCTAACCATCTTCTATGCGTGATACCGTTCGTTACGTTAGTGAACTTCTCGGGAGCGACTTTGTAGTAGTCTGCAAAGCAGTCGTTCTTCAAAATGTCACTGTGGAGTTGAGATACGCCGTTAACCGTATGTGATGCGACTAGGCAGAGATTTGCCATACGGATTTCGGAATCCGATAGTATTGCGTTTCTGCTGATTTTATTCCAATCCCCAGGGAATACGTTCCATAGGTCTGCGCAGTAACGTTGATTGATTTCTTTGATGATTTGGTAAATTCTCGGAAGTAGCGATTGGAACAAGTGTTGTGGCCATCTTTCGAGAGCTTCTTGCATAACCGTGTGGTTGGTGTAAGAAATAACTTCTTTTACAACTGCCCAAGCATCGTCCCAAGAATATCCGTAAACGTCAAGGAGTATTCTCATAAGTTCGGGAATACATAGCGTGGGGTGCGTATCGTTAATGTGAATAGCAACTTTGTCTGCAAAGTTAGATAAGTCTTTGTTGTATCTCAAATGCTTCTCTATGATGCTTTGGATACTAGCTGATACGAAGAAGTATTGTTGTTTGAGTCTTAAGCTCTTACCTTCGATGTGGTTGTCTGCAGGGTATAAAATCTTCGAAATAGCTTCTGCCATAGCTTTAGCTTCGATAGCCTTAACGTATTCACCTCTTGAGAACATAGCCATATCTAGTTCTACGGGAGCTTTTGCGCTCCACAAACGTAATACGTTAACTGCATCACTATCGTAACCACTAACGTTCATATCGTATGGCACTGCCAAAATCGTCATCGCGTCCTTGTGGTCACAGATAAGTCTTCCGTTTTCCCAACGTTCTTCTATACGGCCACCGAATTTAACTTCGAAAACGTCACTTCTTGGATTTAGCCATACGGAACCTTCTTTTAGCCATTCATCCGGCATTTCCATTTGCCAACCGTCGACGATTTTTTGTGCGAAAATACCGTAGTCGTAGCGAATACTAAATCCGCCTGCTGCGTATCCACATGAAGTTAAGCTGTCAAGATAAGCGGCTGCTAGCCTTCCTAGACCACCGTTACCAAGACCTGCGTCAGGCTCTATTGCTATTAGGTTGTCTATATCGTAGCCAAGTTCTTTGATTGCACTCGTTGCCGTGTCTAGTAACCCAATATTGTATAAATGGTTTTTCAAAGAGCGTCCTAGCAAAAATTCCATTGACATATAATAAATTTGTTTATGTCCTTCGTTACGGACTTTTGTCTTGAACTCTACTCTCTTTTGTGTTAATAAATCCTTTACGACAAGGCTCAATGCCCTATACATAATGGTTTCGGATGCTTCTTCGTACTTTACTCCAAATACCTTTGCGAGTTTAAGTTCGATAAGTTCCTTGAATTCTTTTTTGCTCAATTTATTCATTGTTACTCCTAGTTAGCATGCTACTTTGCGTAGCGTTAGTATTAAAGCGATTTGTAAATATTGATGTATTCTTGTGCAGACTTGTCCCATGAAAAGTCTGTCTTCATTGCGTTTCTAACAACTTTCTTCCATTGTTCTTTGTCTTGGTAGGTATTATAAGCGCGGTGGATTGCGTCTAGCATATCGTATGCGTTATAGGTCTTGAAAGTGAAGCCTACGCCCTTGCCCGTTGTATGGTCGTATGGGATTACGGTGTCCTTTAGTCCACCGGTTTCTCTTACGATTGGTATAGAACCATATCTCATCGCTATCATTTGTGACAATCCACATGGTTCATACTTGCTGGGCATTAGGAACATATCACTACCCGCATAAATCTTGCTAGCAATATCTCCAGAGAAATAAATAGCCGTTGCAAGCTTCGTAGGATAGTTAGCGCTGTATTCCTTCAATGCGTTCTCAAACTTAAATTCGCCCGTTCCAAGTACGACTACTTGTACATCAAGTGCAAGAATTTCATCTAAAACTTCGATTACTAGGTCGATACCCTTTTGCGTAGTAAGTCTGGTTACCATGCCGATAACAGGCTTGTCAACTACAGGTAGTCCCATAAGCTTTTGAAGCCCAACTTTGTTCTCTCTGCGCTTTGCCGTAGCCCTTATCGTGTAGTTGGTGAAAAGAGCTTTATCCGATACGGGGTTGTATAAATCTACATCGATACCGTTTACGATTCCGAATAGCTTATACTTCCTTGCGTTCAAAATGTCTTCTAGTCCGTATGCGTAATATGCATCTAGAATTTCGCCCGAATACGTGGGAGATACGGTAACGACTTTGTTAGATGATTCGATGCCGGCTTTTAGCATATTGGCTGCGCCGTTGTATTCAACGATGCTAGCATGGCTCTCCGGAATACCGAATACGTTGTCGATAACATATTTATCCATTTTTCCTTGGAATTCAATGTTGTGAATGGTCATAACCGTCTTAATAGTCTTGTATCCGTCTACGTCGCGATAATACGCGTCGAGCATGGTGGGAATAAGTGCGGTTTGCCAATCGTTACAATGAATAACATCGGGATAAAAGCCCATTAACGGAATGAGTTCAAGAACGGCTTTTGAGAAGAATGCAAATCTCTCGCCGTCATCATAGTGGCCGTATAAGCCCTTTCTCTTGAAGTAATACTCGTTGTCTACGAAAAAGTAGGTTACTCCGTTATATTCGCATTTGAAAAGCCCTGCATATTGTTGTCTCCAACCTAGTGGAACAATTGTCGAGCCAACATTGATTAAACCATTGCGAAAATCTGCCTTCATATCTTCATATAACGGTAGGATAACTGCGAGCTCTTCGCCTGCTTTTGCTAATGCTGGGGGAAGTGCACCCGCTACGTCTCCTAATCCACCCGTTCTAATAAAAGGACCTGATTCTGAAGTAGCAAATAATATTTTCATACTAATCTCCTTGTTTTTATTCTAAAACCGTATCCTTGAATATATAGTTCGCCCAATACCCAAGGATACAAATTAAATTAAACTATTTTGTTCTTAACAACTATCGTGGGATAGGTGTATGCGCCTGATAATTGGTTGTTTTCTCTGATAACAACTTGTTTGTCAGTGATGAAGTAAGAAATCTTTGAGTTCTTCATTACAATACCACCTTCCATAATGATGCTATCCTTAACTACGGCGCCTTCTTCTATAACAACGCCACGGAAAAGTATACTGTTTTCAACCGTTCCGTTGATTACGCATCCGTCTGCAATTAGTGAGTTCTTAACGCTACTCTTTGCTCCAAACATCGTGGGAACTGAGTCTTTAACTTTGGTGTAAATCTTGCTAGCTGCGCCAAATAATTCTTCTCTAGTTGCAGTGTCAAGAAGCTTCATGCTCTCGTAATAATACGTCTTAACGTCGTCGATAATAGCGGCATATCCGTCTAGTTCGTAAGCGTAGATGTTGTTGTTAGCAACTTCTTTGAAAAGAATGTCCTTCTCGAAATCAACGTATCCTCTTGAATATGCTTGTTCTACCCACGATACTAGCGTATCCTTGCGGATAATATACATATTGAGTGAAACTAGTTGTTGTTCATCACTAGGAATTTCTACTGCGCGTAGGTCGGTTACTAGATTGTCAGCGTTCTTGGTGATAATAACGCGCTTACTTGAATTTACGCAAGCCTTGTGGCATAGCATAGTAACGTCTGCACCTGTTTCTACGTGTTTTTCTAGAATTTCGTCATATTTAATGTTTGCTGCTACGTTAGTGTTGCTTACGATAACGTAGTCTTCCGGCGACCTTTTAATGAATTCTAGTACCGTGTAAAGCGCTTCTATTTTTCCCTTGTAAACTTCTCTTGACGTGTTCAATACGAAGGGTGGGAATACCGTGATACCACCGTTTTTACGGTTTAAGTCCCAATCACGGCCCATACGGATATGGTCCATTAATGAAGAATAATTGTTCTTAGTGACGATACCGATTCTCGTTACGCCTGAGTTAACTAGGTTAGACAAACAAAAGTCGATAAGTCTATATCTTCCACCAAATGGAAGAGAAGCCGTCGTTCTATGTATAGTTAGTTCGTTAAGTTTGCTTTCGTTACCACTAGCAAACAAGACTGCTACCATTTTCTTATTCATTATTTGTTTCCTCCTTCAACCATTTCACCGGCTTTTACGATAGAGCCTGCAGGCATTACTGCATCGGGTGCGACTACGGCTATTTGCCATTCGCCTTTGATAGCGCTCTCTTGATATTCACCTATCTTTGCGCTCTCTTTTATCTCTGCATTCCAACCGATTATTGCGTGACGGATTTCTGCACCACTTCTTACAATCGTGCCCGGCATTACGATACTGTCGCGAATTACTGCGCCCTTTTCTACGTGTGCGCCTTGGAAAATAACCGAATTAACGATTTCACCATCGATTTCGCAACCTTCTGAAATAATAGCGTTGCTTATCGTTGCGTTACTGCCAATAAAGTGTGGCGGTTCAGCCATGTTTCTTGCGTATATCTTCCATCTGCTGTCGCTCAAGTTGAGTCCTGAATCTGCATTCAAAACATCCATATTTGCTTCCCATAGCGAAGAAATCGTTCCTACGTCTTTCCAATAACCACTGAAATCGTAAGTGAACATTCTTTGGCCATCGTTTAGCATTGACGGAATAATGTTCTTACCAAAGTCGTTGTGAGAATTCTTGTCTTCTTCGTCCATTATTAGGTACTTCTTGAGTTTTGCCCAAGTGAAAATGTAAATACCCATACTTGCTTTCGTTGATTTGGGGTTCTTGGGTTTTTCTTCAAACTCGAAGATTGCGCCGTCTTTGTCAGCGTTCATTATACCGAATCTAGATGCTTCTTCAATCGGGACGTCTAGAACTGCGATTGTGCAGTCTGCGTTCTTCTCGATATGATGAGCAAGCATTTTGCTGTAATCCATCTTATAGATATGGTCACCTGAAAGTATCAATACGTATTCAGCATTGTATCTATCGATAAAATCAATGTTTTGGTAAATAGCGTTGGCTGTGCCTTTATACCATTCTCCAGATTTTGCTTTTTGGTACGGTGGCAATACGAAAGCTCCACCTTCTAGTCTGTCCAAGTCCCAAGGTTGTCCGTTACCGATATATTGGTTAAGTTCAAAGGGTTGATATTGAGTTAATACGCCTATCGTGTCGATGTCTGAATTGATTGTATTCGATAAGGTAAAGTCAATAATACGATATTTCCCTCCGAATGGGACGGCAGGTTTGGCAACTCTTTGCGTGAGAACGCCTAGTCTTGTGCCTTGACCACCTGCAAGTAGCATTGCAACGCATTGTTTACTGGCTAGCATTATAGTTCCTCCTTAATTAGTCTCAAATAAATAGATTCGTTGCCTTTAAGGTCAACTGTTATAGATTGCTCTTGACCGTGACTGGCAAAAGCTTCTGTTTCATAAGTGCGTTTCTCTCCACCGTCAATGGTGTCTAGAATAACTTCATACGTTCCCTTATCCGGAACTCCGAAGGTGTATTTTTCTCTTCTTACGTCCGAGAAATTGATTATTACAACCACTCTATCGCCCTTGGTATCTTCACGATAAAAAGCTATAATGTTCTGAATCTTGTCGTCTACGACTAGCCATTTAAAGCCATCGTAACTGCTGTCAAGTTCGTAGAGTGCGGGATTTTCTAAATATACGTGATTGAGCTTTTTGACAAACTCGTGTACGTCCCTATGCGTATCGTAATCGAGTAAAAACCAATCAAGTGGTCTCTCGTAAGCCCATTCTATAAATTGTCCAAATTCATTGCCCATAAAGTTGAGCTTTTTGCCCGGATGCGCCATTTGGAAAGCGTAAAGCGATTTAAGCGCTTCGAATTTCTCTTTGTAATCTCCGGGGATTTTGCTTATCATAGAGCACTTGCCGTGAACTACTTCATCGTGAGAAAACGGTAGTACGTAGTTCTCGTTAAACGCATAGCTTATACCGAAAGTGAGCTTGTCGTGAGAGCCTTTACGGAAGAACGGATCGATTTTTATATAGCTCAATACGTCGTTCATCCAACCCATATTCCACTTGAAATTGAAACCTAAACCGCCAACTTCCGGAGGCATGGTTATCATCGGGAATGACGTGCTCTCTTCTGCAATCATTATCGTTCCGGGATAATTCGTTAATACGGTCTTATTAAATTGCCTTAAAAAGTCAATAGCTTCTAAATTATAATTTCCACCGAAAACGTTGGGCTCCCATTCGCCGTCCTTTCTGTCGTAGTCAAGGTATAGCATACTGGCTACTGCGTCCAATCTCAAACCGTCAATATGGTAGTTTTCTATCCAAAAACATGCGCATGACGTTAAAAACGAACGTACGGCGCCTTTAGTATAATCGAATACCATCGTTCCCCAACCTTTGTGTTCACGCTTTTTGGGGTCGGCGTATTCGTAAAGTGACGTGCCGTCAAATTCATACAAGCCGAAAGCATCTTTAGGAAAATGCGATAGCACTATATCCATAATTACGCCTATGCCTGCCTTATGACAGCAATCAATCAAATACATAAAATCATGTGGGGTGCCAAATCTAGAAGTGGGTGCAAAGAAGTTGCCTACTTGATAGCCCCAACTCATCTCTAACGGGTGTTCTGTAATCGGTAGAATTTCTACGTGAGTGTAACCCATTTCTTTGAGATATGGTACGAGATTATCAGCTACGTCTCTGTACGAATAGTAGTTACCGTCGTCGTGTCTTTTCCAACTGCCAATATGCATTTCGTAGATATTCAAAGGTTGTTTGTTAACATCTAACGAACGTCTACTCTCTCTATAAGCTTCATCAGTCCAATTAAAGCCTGAAATATCGTAGATTTTGCTTGCCGTTGCAGGCGGGGTTTCCGTATGCAATGCGTAAGGGTCGGCTTTATTAACGATTCTTCCGTTGATTTGTTCAACGCTAAATTTGTAGTTGTCAAACTTCTTGAGCGATTGAGCATATCCTTCCCATATTCCACCGCCTACGGGTGTCATTTTGTGGCTGTTTCTGTCCCAATTATTGAAGTCACCAACTATCGATACCGAACGGGCGTTAGGCGCATAACAACGAAAACGCCACATCTTCTTGCCCGATTTGACAACGTAGGATATCTTCATCATCTTATGGGCTTCATAATTGGTGCCTTCGTTGAAAAGATAGATAGGATAATCTAGGATTTTTTTCGCCATGTTGTTCTCCTTAATCATTTCGTGAACGAAATGAGAGTTTTTCTCGAATCGCCTATTAACAAGCGAGCTTTGGCTAGCGCATCGGCTAAAGCAAGTCTACTCTTGCATAAACCGATTACCGCACTACCACTGCCGGTTATGGTATAACTATCAAAACCTGCATATTTCATTACGTCTAAATTCGTTCGTATCCCCTTGCATAAAGCTACTGCCGATTTCTCTAAAGCATTAAAACATTCGCCTTTTGTAAGAAAATCACTCTTTTCGACGTCTTCTTCACCTATTCTATCGTAAGTCTTGTAAGCGTCTCGTGAAGAAACTTCTAATCCATCTTGATACAGTATCGCGACGTTTAACTTGGGAAGCGTTATCTCTTCTAAAATTTCGCCTTGCCCTTTCATCACTTTGTCGCCACCGACGTACATATATTTGACGTCTGCACCGACTGCGTTCATTAAATCGTCTGCTATGGTAGGTAATGAATATAGCTCCTGCATGCCCCTAGCTACTGCGCCTGCGTCTGCTGACGAGCCACCCAGCCCTGCACCTATCGGTATGCGCTTGTCAATTACGATATCAACTCCGTTAACGTCGTATCTATCAATAATAAGCTCTCCCATTTTGCGCGCAGTATCGTTATCGAATCTCTCTCCGTTAACATAGCTCACGCTAACGTTTTTGTCTTCTCTCTTTTTGAGCGTAACGACGTCGTATAGGTTGGGGACTTCGGTAACTATGGAATTCAGTAAATGGTAACCACGTTCGTCTACACCCGTGATTTCTAGGGTTAAATTAACCTTCGCGTGGGCGTTTATCGTGACTACTTCGCTTATATTACGTACCATAACGTTTAAATTATAATATATAATTTTATCTAGGTCAATACCCAACAAAAAAAATAAGTAAAACAATGGCAAAAATCACGGGTGTTTTTGTCGCTCGCAAACAAAAGACACTCGTGAAGAGTGCCTTTTTTGCGCAGATTAAATAGTTACGCTCGTCTACTCCGTTAACGGACGATAGAATAATATTCTCTCTCCACCCGTCAATGGAAGCGTAAGCTCGGGGTTTAACTCGATAAGCGTGCTCTCTTCCGTGTCAAGAGCCTTTGCTACGTCCCATAACGTTTCTTCGCGACGAGCTATGTATAAGCTTATAGCAATATCACTAACTTCTTTATCACAAATCTCGCTATATCCCGTCATAAACTTAACCGTTCTATCGGTTGAGCCAAATACGCTAAATGAGATTTCCGCAACTACTTCTATTTCATCGTTATGTCTAACTTTTGCGTTAAAGGACGTGACGACTGCTGTTGCCGATAGGTTATCCGTGCAAGTGAAGTCGTTAGTTAAATTAAATCTGTACGGTAATTCCACAAGTACACGATTTATGCTCTCTTCCGGGCAAATGTAGATGACTTCTGCAGATATAACGCCTTCCACGAATAATCCACCGTCCATCATCACATTTATAGCCCCAATCGAAGGTGGACATACGCAAACCAAACTCCTTATTCTTGGCATATCTTCTTCGATTATGAACGAGCCTGTTACGCGCTCGTCTTCTCTCGTAACACATACGTTGTTCTCAACAACGACTTCTTCAAAAGCCATTTCACATTCCTTACCCGGAGTGTAGGCATCTTCTACAACTTCTATTTCTTCCACTCTAACCGAATAGCCTTTCAAAGAAATTACCGTGTCAAACTTAAGAATAGTGTCTTCATCATCGCTAACAAGCGTTACCGAATTAGCTACCACTCTTCCCGTTAAATACACCCTATCCCCGTCTTTGATAGATGGACAAAGAATTTCTGTTTCAAACGGCGACGTAAACGTAACCGATTGGATATTGCCGTCCGTAACGTAAATTAGATAGGTATGACATTCACCTGAAATATGACATATTTCCGTAGCAGTAGCTACCGATTTAACCACAATTTGAGAATTATTACACAAGATTTTTTCTACCTTACCTTTTATGGAACGCTCGCTCTCCGTCGCAAATTCACTCTCTCTTATGACGTCGATACATTCAACGTTGGTAGTAGATTTTTTGACTACGGCGCCTTCTGGAAGAACGCTGTCTACGTGAACGTTCACTATTACGTAACCACATATTTCAAGCATAGTTCTAGTTTGTACGTTAGTGGTACCTACGTACTCGTTGTTGATAACCGACACATTCAAATGCAAGTCGCTCTTCGCCGTTATAGACAGAGCTTTGACTATCGCGCTTCGCGTATAACTAAACTCTTGTGAAGAATATCCGTCTTCGCCTTTATATATTACGTTATAGTTAACCCTATAATTAACCTTGGCTTCGCCTTGCATAGGCTCTACTGAAACAAGTGACGCCGTTACGTTCATTCCCATAATTTTTACGGCGTCCTTAACGGATAGCTCTTCATCAATATAAAATTGAATGGGTGTTAGTTGTTCTTTTTTGTCTGCGCGTATAATCATCGTTACCCCCTTGGTCGTTATGTTAATTGTTATGCCTTGGAAGTACGACTTATGCAAAAAAATTAATCTTTTTTTCTAAAGAATAAAATGTTCCTTGCTAAAACATCAGCGTGTTGAAAGGTGCCTATTTCGCCACTCACGCATTTTACCGTAAAAACCTTGGGATACACACTCTCAATAACACCTTCGTAGGTTTCGATTTTATTTCTTCCCCTATTAACTTTTACTACAAGTGGTATCCCACGCATAGCGTTCAGGCGCGCAATAGTACCATTGATATCTTTTAAGTTTATATCTCTCATATAATAC
The DNA here is from genome assembly GCA_017533005.1 of Clostridia bacterium. Lineage (GTDB taxonomy): Bacteria > Bacillota > Clostridia > Christensenellales > DTU072 > RGIG6449. The sequence continues at coordinate 32,978 of JAFXIQ010000014.1, forward strand.
TTATTGCCATTTCTAGCGATTTTAGACGCAAAAAACGCGCTCCGTGGAGCGCGTTTTATTGTTTTGGGGTTTATTAGTTTTTAGCGGGCTAGCTTTACAATGATGTCGTAGCCTTGGATATTAACTACCTTTTCGGTTTCAGGAGCTTCGACCTTGGTGATTTCTTTGGCTAGAATGTCTGCTGATATTCTATCAATGTATGCGTTGATTGCGTTCATTGCTACTTCGCTTTCACTCGTGATTTCTGCAATTATTCTTTGCTCAACTGCGAAATCTGCATCCTTTCTCATGACTTGGATTTGTCTTATGAGTTCACGTACAATGCCTTCTGCAATTAGCTCTTCGTTCAAAGTCGTGTCTAGGGCAAGTGTTTTTCCGTTTTCGGTGGTTACTAGGTATCCTTTCTTCGGTCTATCGTGTTTGTCAACTACGTTAGCGGATAGGCCTTTGAAATCGCCAATATCTACGCTACCGGTAGCAACTTGCGCGTTCAATGCGTTGTATTCTTCTTGCGTCATATTGTCAACAACGCCTTTTAGCTTTTGTGCTTCGCCCTTCAATGCTTGTCCTGCGAAACGGAAGTTAACCGTGAAGTATACGTCGTTATACAAACTCATATCGCTTGTAAATACAACTTCTTTGATATTAAGCTCGTCTTTAATCGTTCCGATTAGGCTCTTAACTGCGTCTTGAACTGCTTCGCTTGCCGTTACGTAAAGTTTGCTCAAGGGTTGCTTAATCTTGATTTGAGCTTCGTTACGCATTCTTTGTGCAGTAGCAATGATTTCTCTTGCGATTTCGGTTTGTTTCAAGATTTCTGCGTCTTCCGGTATATCTAGCATTGTGGGGAACTTGGATAGGTGTACGGAAATAGGTGCATCCTTTTCTACTTCCCTAACGGTGTTTTGATATACGTAGTCGGTTATGAATGGGATAATAGGTGCCATTACGCCAACGATTGCTTTTATCGTTTGATATAAGCAGGTGTATGCGTTCATTTGGTCTTCTTTGTCAGTCGACTTCCAGAATCTCTTACGGTTAATACGGATATACCAATTGGATACGTCGTCTACAAAGCTCTCGAATTCCTTTACTAGTGCAGAAGTCTTGTAGGTTTCCCAACAATTCGTAGCTTCTTTAATAAACTCGTTGGTTCTCGTGAGTAGCCATCTATCGCTGTGCGTTAGCTTGTCGTAATCAAGTTTGTGGCTCGCAATATCAGGATTATCGATAGCTGCGTATAGGTTGAAGAATACGTAAATATTCCAGAAACCAAGCATCTTTCTTCTAGCTTCATCGGCAAGATTATAGCCAAATCTTACGTCAGATGCTACGGGGTTACCAGCGAACAAGTAACGAATTGGGTCTGCGCCCATCTTCTCTGCGGCGTCGTCAAATCTAATCATATAGCCGGTCTTACTGAACTTGCCACCGTCTTCCTTGATAACGCTACTATGTGCAACGACTTGTTTGTAAGGAGCTTTTCCTGTCAAAGTTACCGACATGAATAGTAGTGAGTAGAACCATAGTCTGATTTGCTCTTTCATTTCTATAACTAGGTCTGACGGGAAGTTGTTCTCAAAGTATTCCTTATCACTAAAATACTTCTTGGTTGAGAAAGGCGTGATACCTGCGTCTAACCAACAGTCGCCGACTTCGGGAACTCTCTCAACAAGCTCACCACAGTTTTCACAGTGGATTTTTACTTCGTCAATATAAGGCTTGTGTAGGTGTGGAACTCCGTCGATATTGCCGTGTTCACTACGCTCGATAAGCTCTTCTTTGCTACCAATTACGGTAACGTGTCCGCACTTTTTGCAGACGTAGAAAGGTAGTGGTAGACCGTAAAATCTCTTACGGCTGATATTCCAGTCGCCCATATTGTTTAGCCAGTCTAGCATCCTCTTTCCTGCAAATTCGGGTTCCCATTTTACGGTTTTTGCGGCTTCTATCATCATCGGCTTGATTTCGTCGGTCTTGATATACCATTCGTCAACAAGCTTGAAAACAACAGGAGTCTTGCATCTCCAGCACTTGGGGTAGCTGTGAGTATACATCTCTGTCTTGTAGAGTTTGTTTTCTTTCTCTAGTCTAGCAACGACTGCCTCTACAACGTCGGTAGTCTTCTTGCCACTAAATTCGCCGAATCCTTCTAAAATAACGCCTTCATCGTTAATGGGGCAGATAGTTTGGATACCAAGTTTTTTACCCAAATCAAAGTCTTCTGCACCACAGCCCGGAGCTATATGAACGATACCCGTACCTTCGGTTGCATCAACGTCTTCCCATGGAACGATAACGTGCTTGAATTGTTGACAATCGAAATCTTCGAAACAAGTTCTATATTCTTTACCAATAAGCTCTGCGCCTTTGAATGGTTCGCTTATTTCTACGATATCACCCGCAAGCTTCTTGATAGCGTTCTTGCCAACGATAAGCGTTGCCGTGTCACTCTTGACTTTTACGCGAACGTATTCGATTTCCGGATTAACTGCTAGTGCGCAGTTGCTGGTTAACGTCCAAGGCGTAGTCGTCCACAAAATAATCTTATCGTTAGTGTCTACGATAGGAAGCTTAGCGTATATTGACAAGTGTTCCATTTCTGAATAGGAACCTGCCATTTCGTGGTCGGATAGGCTCGTTCCACATCTTGGGCACCATGGCATAGGACGGTGCGACTTAACTAGCCAACCACGTTCTGCACAAACTTTTAAGAAGTGCCAAATTGACGTTATGTTAAGGTCGGTGTTGGTGAAATATGAATTCTCCCAATCCATCCATTGTCCTAGACGTTTGCTTTGTTCGGTAATAACGCCTGCGAACTTTTGAACTCTTTCCATACACTTCGTGGTGAATTTGTCAACGCCGTACTTGACAATGTCGCTCTTAACTTGTATGCCAAGTTCCTTTTCCGTTTCAACTTCTACCCACAAGCCTTGGCTGTCAAAACCGTTTTGGTATTGGCAGGACTTGCCTTTCATAGCATTGTACTTGATGTACATATCTTTCATGCTTCTTCCCCATGCGTGGTGTATGCCCATTGGGTTGTTAGCAGTGATAGGTCCGTCAAGGAAACGGAAACGTTCGCCGTTTGCGTTTTGTTCAACTAGTTTCTCGAAACAATGATTGTCTTCCCAAAATTTCAAAGTTTGCTTTTCAAGCTCTACAAAATTTGGTGTGGGATTTTCTTTTTTCATGTTGCCTCCGATTAAATTAAGCATTTATCCGTTAGATTATACCACACACGCGTGTGTATTACAAACAAATAAAGATAAAATTTGTCGTTTAAAACGGAGTTTTTGTGTTTTAACGCCACAATAAATTTTTTTAAGTACTATTTTTAGCTTCCTTATTGAACTTAACGTGTCGTCGTGGTAAAATTATCGTATGGTTACGTTAATAAAAAAGGTTTTTGTAATTTTAATACTTACGTGCGTCCTTCTAGCTAGTACGCTGGCTTTCGCGAGCTGTAATAACGAGTCCACTAGTGACAATGCGCCTAGCGAGCCCACCACCCCTACTCCAAGTACTCCGTCCATTATCGAAACTAACGATGAGGCTACCGAGAAATTAACCTTAGATATGAACGACTTAAGCGCGCCATTTGAAGGATTCGGAACAAGCCTTTGTTGGTGGGCGCAAGACGTAGGTAGACGCACCGAAAAGAACGGTGACGTCGAGTGGCGCGAGCTCGCCGTTAAAGCACTGTTCGACAAAGAAACAGGTCTTGGCTTAACTAACCTACGCTATAACCTAGGCGCAAATTGCGACTACTCCGACTACGATAATTACGGCGATAAAAATAGATTCGCAGAGAGCTTCATGACAACGGACGGTTCTCTTGATTTCACTCGTGACGCAGGAGCACAATGGGTACTAAAAAGAGCTCTCGATTACGGCGTAACACACGTTACGCTATTTGCTAATTCAGCGCCTACCTATCTCACTATAAACGGAAAAGCCTACTGCACTGACGGGGCAAGAATCAACCTTGCTCCCGAAAATTACTCGGCTTACGCGAAGTACTTTTGTGACGTTGCCGAGCACTTCATTGACGAAGGAGTCCCCGTAAAAGAATTATCCCCTATTAACGAGCCACAATGGGATTGGGTTACTAACGGTGGGCAAGAAGGTTCCCATTTTACGCCAAACGAAGTAGTAGATATATTAGTAGCTTTCGTTAATGAAATGCGTACAAGGTCAAAACTCGACGGCGTAGTTCTATCGTATCCTGAGTGTGGCGAATGGAAAAAAGATACCTACAATTATCTAGATGCGATAATGGCAAACGACATTTTAAGGGCTGAAATAGACGCCTTTTCTTGCCACTCATATTGGTCTAACAGTATAGATAAAAGATTCTTCAAAGATTACGTTGATGAGTATTACACAGGTCTTAAATTAAGACAAACCGAATGGTGTGAAATGGTCAATGGTCGCGACTTATCCATTTATTCTGCGCTGACTTTAGCCCAAGAAGTGATTGAAGATTTATCTATTCTAGAAGTAGTTTCTTGGGACACTTGGATAGCCTTAAGCAATTACGATTATCGCGATGGTCTTATATATTTCGAGAATAAAGACGCGTCGTTATCCTATCCCAAACGTTACCACGCGATGGCGCACTTCTCGCGTTTTATTGTAAACGGTGATAGGCAAGTAGCTAGTCAAATTAAACTCGCCGACAAGGATAGCTCTTCCTTCTTAAAGCATCTCGCTTGCAAAGACGCGAGCGGCAACTTAACCATAGTTATCACAAATTCTTTGTCGGAAAAAGTATTGGATATTTCGGCGCTAGCTGACTATAATAATATGGAAGTATATTTAACGGATGAAAACCATTCTATGGAAAAAGTATATAATGCTAGCGTACAAAACAAAATTCTTATCCCCTCTAAAGCTATATTAACGCTTGTTTTAAATTAAACTCAAGCGAAAAGCTCTAACCTATTAAAAGTTAAATAAATAATTAAAAACGCTAGACAAACAGAGCGTTCTTTGGTAATATAATATGCGCTAGGACGATTAACTCAGCTGGTAGAGTGTCTTCTTGACGTGGAGAAAGTCAGCGGTTCGAGCCCGTTATCGTCCACCAATAGCAAACGATTCGAACCCTTGATGGGTTCGTTTTGCTTTATTGCAGAAATTATTTTGGAGTGATATTACATTATGAAAAGAACGACGTTAGTAATCATTTTATTGGCAATTTTGGTTGTAAGCTGTCTTGTGTTCACAGCATGCGGTGAACCAGAACATACATGCTCATTTGGTGAGTGGACAGTTATTGAGAAAGCAACATGTACCGAAGCTGGACTGAAAGTGCGAGTTTGCGAGTGTGGAGAAAGTCAAACAGAAATCATCCCTGCAGGTCATAGTTATACGCCTGTCGTAAAAGCTCCTACTTGCACAGAGCAAGGATTTACAACTCATACATGTCAATGTGGAGATAGCTATGTTGATGCTTATGTTGATGCTCTTGGACATGACGAAATTGAACACGTAGCCCAAGTGCCGACATGTAATGAGATTGGTTGGGATGCATACGTGACATGTTCTCGTTGTGATTATTCCACATACAGCGAAATAGTCAAAACAGATCACAATTTCCAAGAGTCGGATACGTGTGAAAACTGTGGGCAAAATATTGCTGACGTGGCGGTGGATTGCTTTGATATGTCTGCAACAGAAGACGACAACATAAAGTGCTACGTTATTCCACGCCAAGATGACAAGTGCGATGCCTATATTAAAGGCACCGGAGTGATGAAGGACTATTATTATTACAATGGCTCTGAATATAATTTACCTTTCATCCAAAAAGCCTACACGATTGCCGCTGCTTATATCAGTAATGGTGTAACAACCATTGGCAATTGGACATTCTATTATTGCCGCAATTTGACAAGCATCAGCATGCCCGACAATGTGACCACCATTGGCCATGCTGCCTTCGCATTTTGCGATAGTTTGATAAGCGTGACAATAGGTGACAGCGTGACCACCATTGGCGATGCTGCCTTCGCATATTGCGATAGTTTGACAAGCATCACAATCCCCGACAGTGTGACCACTATTGGCTCATATACCTTCTGTAATTGCGACAGTTTGACAAGCATCACAATCCCCGACAGTGTGACCACCATTGGCTCATATGCCTTCTATGATTGCGACAGTTTGACAAGCATCACAATCCCTGACAGCGTGACCACCATTGGCTCACAAGCCTTCCGTTATTGCGATAGTTTTACAGACGTCTATTACACAGGCACAGAAGAGCAGTGGAACAATATTACAATAGATGATTACAATTCCGATCTAAACAACGCAACAATCCACTTCAACTACACTGGCGAAGAAAACTAATCCAGTCAAATCAAGGATCCCGTGTCCACCAAAAAAACCTCGTTCATCGAACGAGGTTTTTGTTTTTTGTTAATTCGTTTAATCGTTTACGACTTCGTATGCCATTTGCGGGTCGTCTGTCATTATCGCGTCAGCTCCCAAGCGAGCAAGACGGGCAACTTCTTTTGCGTTGTTTATCGTCCAATATTGTACGGCTATATCGTACGAGTGGGCGTAGTCAATGAATGCTGACGTTCTTAAATTAAATAACAAGTTTCCACCCGTTGGGATTTGCAATACGTCAAACGAGTATCCGTCCTTTTTCGCATCAAATAGAAAATCATAATAAAAACCTAGGACTTCTACTATGCTCGCTGAACGCGTTATTTGTGGGTACCTTTCATCAAGATACTCGGTGATTTCGCCTTCAAACGTGCCTATAATCGTGCGCTCTACGATATCGTATTCCACCATCTTTTGATATAGTTTATCCATAGCACGCTTGCCGTTATCCCCACCGTCCTTTATCTCTATTATAAAGTTCAATTCCGGGCTTTGTACGGTTAAATAATCCAAAATTTCGGTTAAAGTTAAGATTTTTACATCGTTAGGAATATCGCTTCCACGAAGGCCTTTATAAGGCTTGGAACCGTCGGGAGCTACGAATTTCTCGCCAAAATTAAGAGATTTTAATTCCTTCAAAGTGAGCTTTGAAACAGGTATGTTTGCACCATAAACTTCCCTAACATTGGACGTTCTATCAGCAGTATCGTCGTGTAGTAATACTAGCTCGCCGTCCTTGGTTATATGCAAGTCGAACTCCAACACGTCTACTTTGTATTCCGGGCTTTCTACGCATAATTTGAAAGCTTTAAGCGTTTCTTCCGGAGCAAGGTCTCCGCCTGCTCTATGCGCTGATACGAGCACTCTGTCATTATAATTTATATGTGGATTATTGTGAACGTACGTTGCGCCTTTTTCCGTTCTGTATATGAACCCTGATATCGGCATTATAACAATGAAAATCGCAACGAAAAGTGTAAGTAACGTTATAAGCGTTATCGATATTATTCGCCTTATAATAGACTGAATACGCAAATATCTTGCGTATTCAGCTACACTCATTTCTTTAATTGAGTTTTTTAAACTCCACATTTTCTACTCCTAGTCCTTGATGCCGGAAAGACGTAGTTGCTCTATCGTCATACCACCGTTTTGGGCAAACGTGATAATAGTACCACCACGTTGTTCGGTCTTCTTTGCTATTCCGATATACGCTAGATAGTCGATTGACATACCGTACGTTAAATGTACGCCATCATACTTAACGGTAAAGTTATTGAAGTGGTCGTGTCCGCAGAAAACGCCTTGCGTACTGCCTAGTTTGCAGATGGTTTCGAACATTTCGTCTTCACCGTGTCCGCAATAAACAAGGTCGCCACCTTCATTCTCTACGCCTTGAACATATTCCACTCTATCAGTGTTCTTTCTATCGTTTTCTAGATATTCTACCCAAGCGTCTTTGTATTCTCTCAACGGAATATGGAAGAACATTGATGACTTAATCATACTGCTATTCATAAAAGTAGCTTCGTCTACGCCTAAGGTTGATAAATATTGAGCTTTAGAAGCGTCGTCAAGCGTTGCAAAGTGTGCCTTGTTAGCATTATTTAATTCCGTGATTTCTTCTTCGTACCATTCGATTTGGTTAGCGTGAATGTTATCGTAATATCCACTCAAACCACTAACTATAGTTCCATCATCAGGATATGCGTGAGAGTCGACTGTAACGATTGTTTGCGTGATAATACCCTTGGAATTTTTAACGTTAATGATGTTGTTGCTGTATCCGTCAACGCCTTCTTCCGTGTATAGTATACAGTGTGCCCATCTATCGTCTTCGGTATAGAATTTATAGATGTCTTCACGATCGTATAGACTGTAAACTTCCGTATCGTGGTTACCAAAGCAAAGCGTCCAATATACGCCTAGTTGTTCCATCAAAGTTGCGAATAGTTCGGCTTCCTTTTTGTTGTTCAAAGTACCAGCTTGGAAGGGAACGGGATATGCAATATCGCCAGTTACTACAACTAGGTCAGGTTTGACGGTTTGTACGAGTTTAGCAACTGCGTTCAATGCCCAATTATCCTTTTGAACTGAAAAACCACCTGCGCCAATATGTATATCGGTAAGTTGTAAAACTACAAATTCTTCATCGGTAACAAACGTCCAATGCTTGGTCGTTTCGTCAAAAGTAGGAGTTAATTCAGAACCTACGTAATCTAGCGCTTCAATCATTTCTAGATTTGCTTTTCTACCGACTTCACCAACTCCAAAAATCGTAGCACACACTACTGCTATTGCAACTACTACGCTAACACATATTATGGCTATGCGTATGTTTCTCTTGCGCTTTTGTTCCGGGGTTAGTACTCTTCTAACACGCTTTTTTGCTTTCGTCATAGTTTTTCTCTTCCTTGTTGGGTATTATAACAGTCTTTACGACAATGTTTTCTTGTGATAAGAGCGTACTTTCTTCTTCCGTAAGCTCTCTATTGATGGTAATTACGCCTTCGATTTTTCTTCCATAATTGGTCACAGATACGATTTCTGCGTTTATATTATGGGTTTCGAGCGCTGTCTTTAGCGTTTCATACGGCTCTTCCGAGCCTATTAGAGAAACAAAAGTCTTTATTAGCGATTTCATCATTGAAACCACTATCATAGTACCAACGATTATGCCGATTATTGGGTCAATCGGGTATGCACTATACGCCGACGCTAGATATCCTAGCACTGTCATAAGTGTAACAACTGCGTCCATTAAGCTATCAAGTTTGTTCGCTTTTAATACCGGCGAAGGGTCTTTTTTGTAAGCAACTCCGTACATAAAGAAAAGTGCTATCTTTACCACCACCGTTACGCATAACGCTATAAAACTCCACCACGCAAAGTTCGTCGGGGGATGGAAAAAGAGCCTTTCTACCGAGTTGTATACAAACAAGCCTCCTACTATCGTGAAAACTATGAAGAGTAGTAATGACACTATCTCTTCCACTCTTCCATATCCGTGTGGATATGCTTTAGTAGGCTTCTTTTTAGATACGTAAATGCCTATCGCTCCGCCTACGTTACCTATGACGTCGCACATATTGTTGTAACCGTCCGATAATATGCTGATGCAGTTGGTAAATAGCCCTACGTAAATCTTGAGAATAGACAAAATTAGGTTGCTTACACCACCAATAACTTGGGAATGAATTCCTATATTATTTAGCCATTTTGTCTTTTTCTCTTCCATTTTTTTATTATAACATACAATGTTTTACAATACAATTACTAATTTGTGCTAAATTTGCGTTGACATTACGACGTTGCCTTCTACGTCTTTTACAGTCACTACAGAAGCTTCATAAACAGCATAACTCTTGGGTGCGTTCATCTTTGGCATCGATAACGAAGCAACGTTAATATACACGACTCCGTCTACCTTTCTTATTGAGTTGACGTGGGTGTGTCCGTGAATTACCGCCGAAAACGTGCACGGCGACGGGTTGTCCGCATTTACGTGATGACCGTGCGTTAAAAATATGGTTTTCCCGTCTACTTCTATGACGTCGCTTATCAAAAACTCTCTACCTGTTATCATTTCATCGATTTCAGCATCACAGTTGCCTTTGATTATAGTGCTAGGCTTATTAAGAGCTTTCACCGCTTCACAAACCTTCATAGTATCGTACTCTTCCGGTAGCGGATTTCTAGGACCGTGATAATACAAGTCGCCTAGAAAAACTACGTGGTCGGCGTGCTCTCTATCGATAATTTCTATCGCCTTTTTTATCGCCGTGTACGAGCCGTGTATGTCTGTGAAAAATACGTATTTCATCTCTTTTATTCCTATTACATAAGTTTTATATTATTATAACACGGGTGCGAGATAAACTGCAATTATTCCTATATATTTCCTTAGCGTAATTTTTATTAGTTTCCTGCATTGGCTTATAAATATCATAATTATGATTCCGTGTCATATTTTTGCGATTTGGGTTGCCATAATACAATATACGGTTGCCTATATTTGTAAATACATAGATTTATGCGCTTATTGTTTTTAGTCGCGTCGCACGCTTTTCCGTCTTTACTAGGCTATGAGTTATAGCGATAAAATGGCAAAAGTTTTTTATATTTTTTCTTGTACGCTATTGTAAATGCGCGCGCGTAGGTGTATAATGATGCTATTAAAACCTTTGGGAGAGTGCCATGATTTACAATAATTGGATGAAATACATCAAGGACGACGTAAAGCTTGTAGATTTAATTATGCCTTCTGCACATAACGCAGGTAGCTACGGTTTACCACTAATTGCATGTTGCCAAGACGGTACGATTTATGAACAATTTATGTACGGCGTGCGCCATTTTTGCGTTAGAATTGATACGAATAGAAAGGGAGAACCGCACTCTTGTCACAGTATTTCCATGGGCGTTAAACTAGAAGAAATTATGCAAGACTACAAACGCGTTTTAGAAGAAAGCGACGACTTCTTCATCATTGACTTGCGCGAATATTACCCCATAGATTTGTTGATTACACAAATTAAATTTAAGTCCAATAAGCAAAGAGTCGACGAGCTCGTCGCTAAATACTTGAGCCCTGAAAAATATGCTTTCACGGAATTCGAAGACATCAATGACGTTACTATGGGCGACATAAGAGCATCCGGCAAACGTTACATACTCTTGAACTACAGAAAGGAATACGAATACTCCGTCGACGTACCACACATCTTCCCTTGGAAAAAATCAATGTACGGCTCAACGCCTAAAAACTTCTCGAAGAAATGCTTGTCACTTCTTGACACCACGCCAAAGGAAGGGCTATTCTGGTTCCAAACTCAACAAACCCCTAACATCGGTACTTTGATGGGATTGACCCCTCCAAGATATTTCGACAATATGGATAGACCGTACTTCCCACAAATCATTAAAGATATAGAAACGGTTCCCTCTCGCCTTGCAAAAGCGAACATCATTGCAGGCGACTTCATGACAAGAGATTATATGAAAGCAAAACTCATTCTTGAACTCAACGTCAAAAAAGGAAACGTCAAAGAAGAACTCGTTGAAGAATATCTAAAAGGACTAGAAGCATGAAATTAACCATACTCGGTAAATACGGCCCCTATCCCAAAGCAGGTGCTGCGTGCAGTGGATACCTAGTAGAAAGTAAGGGTGCGAAAATCGTTCTCGATATGGGTGCAGGCACGTTATCACGATTGTTGTCGCTTGTCGATATCCGTGAAGTCGATGCTATCATCCTATCTCACCTACATTACGACCATACCAGCGACTTGCTTCCGCTACGATATCTACTCGAAGAAATCGACCACAACGTAAAAATCTATGCTCACACCGATGACAGCGAGTGGTGTAAAATCCTACTTAACCACAAGAACTTCTTGTTAACTCATATAGATGAGAATACCACTCTAGATATAGGCGGAAACAACGTAAGCTTTTTATTAATGAACCACAGCGTCGATAACTACGCTATAAAAATCACGGGCGACCGTACTCTGGCATATACCGGCGACACCAAATACACTGATAAAGTTTACACGCTTATGAGTGGCGCAAACGCCCTACTCGCAGACTGCGCAAAGCCATACGGCTTCGGTGGTCCGCATATGAACGTAAGTGATGCAATCGCTTTTGCTCGCGACAAAGACGTAAAAATTATAGCAACCCACTGGGGTGCAGGCTATAATCCAACCGATGATTTGAAGGGATATGAGAATATCATACTTCCTGAAGAATTGGCTACCTATAACATCTAAACGGGTACCTGAACTATGAAAAAATATAATTCTGTTATCATTGGACATATTACGCTAGACTACAACACCGACCATTTAGGCGTTACTGAAAAACGCGCAGGTGGCGCCGTGTTATACTCTAGTGGCGCGGGATATGCGTTAGGGCATAACGTTCTTGCCGTGACTTCCGTAGGGAAAGGCGACGAGAGTTATTTAGAGTCTTTTACCCTACCTAAAGAGAACGTTCACTGCGTCGTTAAAGACAGCTCTTGCATAATGAAAAATCATTATTTGACTGCTGACAAGGAGCGTAGAAACAGCGTTTGTGCAATGAAAGGAACTCCTTTCACCATAAGCGACGTTCCCGACGTTGATAGCCCTATCTATCATTTAGCTGGGTTGGTTGTCGGAGATTTCGACGGCACTCTCATCACGGAACTCGCAAAAAAAGGTAAAGTCGTGCTAGATGCTCAAGGCTTTTTGCGAAACGTGAGCGCTACTGACGGCAAGATGTTTTTTGCAGACTGGTCTGATAAAAAGAAATATCTTCCTTACATAACCTACCTAAAAACCGATGCTCTTGAAACCGAGATTTTGACGGGAACGAGCGATAGATATGAAGGCGCAAAGATATTACACGGTTGGGGCGCAAAAGAAGTGCTAATCACTCATAACAGCGAAGTATTGGTTTACGACGGAAAAGAGTTTTTCACCTGCCCTATTCGTGCAAGAAATCTGTCCGGAAGAACGGGACGTGGCGATACTACCACGGCTGTTTACACTCTAGAAAGAGAACGCCACGACATAAAAACGGCACTACTCATTGCAACGGCTACGGTTTCTTTAAAAATGGAAACGCCCGGCGTTTTCTCCGGAAATCGCGACGACGTAATGAAATATATCGATGAATTTTATAACGACTATAAATAACAACATCTAACAATTAACAAGGACTCAAGCTATGGAACTCACTGAAATTAGAAAAAAAATTGATGAAATTGACAAAAATTTAGTTGATTTGTACAAACAAAGAATGCTTCTTTGCGCAAACATCGCTGAATATAAGCGCGAAAACGGCATGCCAATTTTGGATACGGCAAGAGAAAGAGAACTTCTTAACAAAGTCGCCGATATGTCTGGTCGCGAGTTTGAAGAATATACTAGAACGCTTTATTCCACTATTTTGGACATCTCTCGCTCTTATCAACACAAAATTCTTGGTATGACTAGCGAACTTTATCAAGAAATTAGTAACGCGCTAACTAACACGCCTACCCTTTTCCCTTCGCGTGCTAGAGTCGCTTGCCAAGGCATAGAAGGCGCTTATTCTCAAATAGCAAGCGAAAAGTTCTTCGAACTACCAAATATCACTTATTTTTCTAACTTCAACGCCGTTTTCTCCGCAATAGAAAAAGGACTATGTGAATACGGCGTTCTACCCATAGAAAACACAACAGCTGGCTCTGTAAAAGAAGTTTACGAGCTAATGAGAAAACATAACTTCAAAATCGTACGCTCGGTAAGAGTTAAAGTTGAACATAACCTTCTAGCAAAAAGCGGAACTAAACTACAAGACCTTAAAGTGGTTTACTCTCACGAACAAGCTATAAGTCAATGTGGAAACTTCTTGGCTACATTACCGAAGGGCGTTAAAATTATCCCCGTGGAAAATACGGCTGTAGCTGCAAAAATGGTCGCCGAAGAATGTAACGCAGGTGCAATTTCTTCAATTTACTGCGCTGAACAATACGGCCTAAATATCCTAGCTAGAAATATCCAAGATAACGGCAATAACCAAACGCGTTTCATTTGTATTTCTAACAAATTAGAAATTTACCCCGGCTCAAACAAAACAAGTATCACTCTCGTTATCCCACATAAGCCCGGTGCATTGTATAAAATCCTTTCTCGTTTCAATGCGCTAGGAATTAACTTAGTTAAACTCGAGTCCAGACCTATCCCCGAAAGAAACTTTGAGTTCCTTTTCTACTTCGACATCGAAGCATCGGTCTACTCGGAAAAATTCGCAGAACTTATGTCCGAACTCGAAAAGAACTGCGACGACTTCACTTACCTAGGTACTTATAGCGAAATAGTTTAATAAAAATCTTTAATCATCGGAGAATAATTATGAAAAGAAACGGAATGTGCCCTATTTGCTACATCAAAAAACTCTTCTCTAAACCAGAAACGGTTTCTAACGTTTATTCAACTAAAAAATATGACAACGGCGTTGCTCTCACTCCACCTATGGGTTGGTCTAGCTGGAATACCTTCAGAAATCGTATCGACGAAAATTTAATCTACGATACGGCTGTTGCTATGAAAGAAAGCGGGCTCGCTGACGCCGGTTATACCTACGTAAATCTAGACGACAACTGGCACTCGTCACTTCGTGACGCCAACGGCGACCTTCAAGGTGACTTGACGACTTTTGCTAGCGGTATCCCCGCTCTCGTTGAAAAAATTAACGCGCTAGGACTTAAAGTCGGTATCTACTCCTCAAACGGCACAAATACTTGTGAAGACCTTCCTGCAAGCCTTTACAACGAAAGACGTGATGCTCTAACTTTCGCACGTTGGGGAATTGAGTATTTCAAATACGACTTCTGCCATAATATCCCCATTCCTTCTTACGCTCCGATTGTATATGGTATTTCCGTTGCTAAAAAAGGCTCCAACAAAGCTAAATTCTATCCTTGTACGGAAGCTAGCCTAAAAGGGCTCGCAAGACTTATGGATAGCAAGGCTTCCCCCATCAATAAAATCGTATCGGGGCTCGACCAAAATCACGGAGCCATGACATTCAACAACATTGTCGTTGAAGAAAGTGGCGAATACGTATTGACCGTTGATATCGTAAAGAAAGGTAGATATAAAAAATATCTAATGGCTTACGTAAACGACGAAGAATTCTATGGTATTGACTTCCCCGAACAAAAGCACTGGAATAACACGGCTAGATTCCAAGTAGTCGTTAAATTGAATGCTGGTATAAATAAAATTTCTCTATTTAACCCCATAGAAAAGCGCGCTGACAGCTCTATGCTACAATATGTAAATATGGGTAAAATGCTAAAAGAGGCTACCAAACGCGTTGCAGAGGAAACCGGAACTCCCGAAAAGCCTATCGTATTCTCACTTTGCGAATGGGGCGTAAACAGACCTTGGACTTGGGGCGCAACGGCTGGAAATCTATGGCGTACCACTCCCGACATCCGTCCTATATGGCCATGGATGACTATGCTATACGAGCGCACCGTTCCACTATACAAGTATGCAGGCGTAGGCTCTTGGAACGACCCTGATATGCTAGAAGTCGGCAACGGCAAGTTGACTTACGATGAAAATATGGCGCACTTCTCGGTATGGTGCATGCTCGCATCACCTCTAATTCTAGGCAATGACTTGCGCTCAATGCCAAACAACGTCAAAGAAATCGTTACGAATAAAAACCTAATCGCTATAGACCAAGACGCGTTAGGAAAGCAAGCAAAGCGTATTAAAAAAGGCTCTCTAGATATACTCGCACGTCCATTAGCAGACGGAAGCGTAGCGGTTTGCTTCTTCAATAAAGTTGGTGGTCGTAAATCTGCAAGTATCGACGTTAAAGAACTTATTTCCGATGAATACGTTTCTTTGAAGTACGCAAACAGCTATACGTTAATAAATCAATGGACTAACGAAGAAATCGAAATCACTGATACAATTACTGCAAACGTTGCTAAACACGGCGTAGTAGTATACAAGGTTATTGCTAAATAATTAAAAAATCCTTATGAAAAGGGAGGCTCGCAAAGCGAGCCTCCCTTTATTTATCAACTTAATATTACGCTTGATTGAATATAACCTTTTCGTAACTTACTACGTCTGCCTTTAACACAAGCGAGGTATCTACAACGTTATTCTTTACATAATAAGAAATAACGTTTTCTTTATAAATTTCTACTTGTTTTAAGTTCATTTGCTTCTTTTTATAGGTAAAAGTCGCGGTGGTATTTTGCATTCCCGATACGTTGTTCCAATCATAATCTAAGTCTTCACCAAAGTTCTTGGAACAATAATCAGGTGTGTGCGCTTGCCCTATCATATCGTAAACTACGCTGGTTTTTACGCGTGCTACCCTATTAAATATCTTAGAAGAGTCTTCTGCGTTAGTTATATAATCCCTTTGTATCTGTAAATTTTCGTAATCCAATAAATAATCTACGTACAACGGGCAGGTAAGTAGCCCTACTCCACTATACTCCTCGGTTGCTTTAACGCTAAACTTGCCACCGTAATTCTTTTTGTCTTTATGCTTAACGTAATCGTCTTTGAGCATTTTTTCATAGCGCGTCAAGGTGATTTTCCAACCATCTAACTGTGCGTCGTAACTCAAGTTTCCGTCACTTAACTCTACGTACCAATCTCCGTCTTGCCAGCCTGCTTGATAAGGCGTTCCCCTATTTACGTTATCGTAAAAAACGTACGTATAGTTGAAATCATAACTAAAACCATCTTTTTTGAGTTCAACTATTAGGTCGTGCAAAACAGGTATGGTTTTGTCTACGTTTTCGTTTAACTTTTCGTTATATTTACTTTCATCGGTAGTAGTACACGCTGTTAGCATACATATAGAAAGCACTAGAATTAAGATTAAACTTATAATTATTACTCTTTTCATACTAGTTACCCTCGCTTTCTACTACTGTAGCTTCTTCTATTGCAATACTCGCTTCTTCGAGCAATTCTTCTTTATTTGCGTCTAAAAATGCTTTTTCTCTTGTAATAGCAAGTCGTGTTTGAATTTCTTCCATCTTCTTTCCTGAAAGTGGATAGAAAATCATAGGTACGATACTTACTAAATTGCAAATAGCGGGAATTAAAGTGAATATAAGCAAAATTCCCGTCTTTGTAAAGTCGCTTTGCTCCGGCGAATGGTCGTTCAAGTAGCCAACGGGTTGCGAAAACATAAAGAACGCAAGCAAAAATGATAACGTATAGTCTTTAAATCCACTACTTACGCTACTTCTCAAATTCATTAGCGAGAACGTCATACCTTCACAACGTTGTCCGGTCTTATCTTCCCAATAATCCAACGTGTCCGCTGCCATTAGGTGTGGAACAACGTTTAATACGCCAACCGGAAGCATCGCAATAAACATAAACACGGCTACCGCTACCCAATGATTTAAGCCTAGCATATACACGGCATAAACGATTACAAGCGCTACCGAATGCCAAACAGTTGCAAAGATAAAGAGCTTTTTGCTATCCATCATTCTATTCAATTTGGGCGCAAAAAGCATACCTATCATAGACGCGACTGCGCCCGGAAGCGCAAACACAATTTGCAACGAGCCGTTAGAAAAGATATACGTTACTACGTATATAATCGCTGCGGAAACTAAATTTCTAAAGAAAGTCAATAAGTTAGCGCATATTAAAATCAAGAATGGTTTATTCTTAAATAGGTATTTAAATCCGTCTAAAAGCTTAGGAGTTTCGGTGGTGGGTTCCAACCTTTCCTTTATTGAAAAGGCGCCTAAAAGCATTAAAACGGGGGCGAGAGCACCTATTATTATCGCCGTAATCAAATATACGTTGGTGTAATTCTTACTGATAAGAAGTCCTACCGATATAAGTACTAGCGCCGATTGTTCGCCGATTGAGCCTAGAATACGTGAAATAGAAATCAGCTTACCCCTTTCTTGGTTGTTGGGGGATGCGACTGCGGGGATTCCCGACAACGGAACAATAACGATGGTTCCAAATACTGCCCATAGTAAATACGTTATGTACATATAAACGATTTTACCTGTCATCGAAAAGCCCGTAACAGGGATAAATAGGCTCAAAGTAACTAGCGACCAAGGAATAGCTCCAAAAATTAAATACGGGCGCATTTTACCCCATTTACTGCGAGTTTTATCTACTATGGCTCCCATAAACGGGTCGTTTGCTCCGTCAAAAATCTTGGAAACAAGAAACATCGTTCCAACGGCTTGCGCGTTAATACCCACGCAAACGGTATAGAAAAATAATAAATAGCCTTGTACTAATCCTGTAATTGCGCTAGACGCAAATTGCGCGAGTGAAAAAAACACGTAATCTTTTTTTGATAGGTACTTCTTCTCGAGAAGCGCGCTACCTTCTAACGCGAGTTCAGGGTTAAGATTATCCATCTGTACTTTCACCTCAAAAATTTCTACCTTCATTTTATCACACGCGCGCACGTGTGTCAAGGTAGCATAAATTAAGAAAAGCACTCTTGCGAGTGCTTTCTTGTTGTAAATCTATCAGTTCAATTAATCGATAATGTTAGAAACAACGCCCGAACCAACTGTTCTGCCACCTTCACGGATAGCGAAACGGAGACCGTTTTCGATAGCGATAGGTGTGATTAGAGTGATTTCCATTTTGATGTTATCGCCAGGCATAACCATTTCTACGCCTTCAGGAAGTTTGATGTTACCAGTAACGTCGGTTGTTCTGAAGTAGAATTGGGGTCTGTATCCGTTAAAGAAAGGAGTATGACGTCCACCTTCTTCTTTAGTTAGAACGTAAACTTGGCTATCAAAGTGGGTGTGGGGTTTGATTGAACCGGGTTTAGCTAGAACTTGACCTCTTTCGATGTTCTTTCTGTCGATACCACGTAGTAGAGCACCAATGTTGTCACCAGCCATAGCTTGGTCAAGTAGTTTACGGAACATTTCAACACCAGTAACGGTTGTTTCAACTGTTTCTTTAATACCAACGATTTCAACCTTATCTTGAACTTTAACTGTACCTCTTTCAACTCTACCAGTAGCAACTGTTCCACGACCTGTGATGGTGAAAACGTCTTCAACAGGCATTAGGAAAGGTTTGTCAGTGTCACGTTCAGGGGTAGGAATGTATGAGTCAACAGCTGCGAGTAGTTCTCTGATGCAGTCACATGCAGGGCTGTCAGGATTGCCAGCGTTGCAAGCTTCAATAGCTTTAACAGCAGAACCTTTAATAACAGGAATGTCGTCACCGGGGAATTCATAAGAAGATAGAAGTTCTCTGATTTCCATTTCTACTAGTTCGAGAAGTTCTTCGTCGTCTACTAGGTCAACTTTGTTCATGAATACGATGATGTAAGGAACACCAACTTGTCTTGCTAGAAGGATGTGTTCACGAGTTTGGGGCATTGGGCCGTCTGTTGAAGCAACAACTAGGATAGCGCCGTCCATTTGTGCAGCACCAGTAATCATGTTCTTAACGTAGTCAGCGTGTCCGGGGCAGTCAACGTGTGCATAGTGACGTGTTTCGGTTTCGTATTCAACGTGAGCTGTGTTAATCGTTATACCTCTTGCTTTTTCTTCCGGTGCCTTATCGATTTCGTCATATCTCATAACTGCAGCCTTACCAGCAGCAGCAGAAACCATGGTGATAGCAGCGGTTAGAGTTGTCTTACCGTGGTCAACGTGACCAATAGTTCCGATGTTAACATGGGCTTTGGTTCTTTCGAATTTTGATTTTGCCATTAGAGTTAGTCCTCCAAAAAATATTTTTATTTTTTTGTTTTTTAGTTTTCTTAATTATATAATAAATAAATATAATTGTCTACTTATTTTTATAAAATTTCACATATTTTGAAATTTATAACTATTTTTAAGACAATTTACACGTTATTTTTCGTTCAATTACCCTTCGCTCTCGCGCTGTTAGTCTTTTTTGCCAGTTATGCGCTCGTATTCGCTCTTGGGTACTTGTGTGTAGCAATTAAGTTGCATTGTGTAATTACCACGGCCTTGCGTTGCCGAACGTAGCGTCGTTGCATATCCAAACATTTCCGATAGCGGTACGTCTGCATCTACAACTTTTACGCCCTTTCTGTCTTCTAGGTTCTTGATTTGTCCACGTCTTGAGTTCAAAGTGCTCAATACGTCACCTAAATATTCGTCCGGAGCCGTAACCTCAACTGCCATAACGGGCTCTAGAATCGTGGGCTTTGCTTTTTCTGCTGCTGCCTTAAGTGCCATACTGCCTGCAATCTTGAACGCCATTTCTGATGAGTCAACTTCGTGATATGAACCGTCGATTAGTCTTACCTTATAGTCAACGAGTTCGTAACCTGCTACGATACCTGCGCGTGCTGCATCTTTGATGCCTTCTTCAACCGACTTGATGTATTCCTTGGGAATAGAGCCACCAACGGTTTCGTCAACGAATTCGTAGCCCTTGCCGGGTTCTTGTGGGCTCAAAATAATGATTGCGTGACCATATTGACCTTTACCACCCGATTGACGTACGAATTTGCCTTCGCCTTTTGCTTCTTCACGAATGGTTTCACGGTAAGCAACTTGCGGTGCGCCTACGTTAGCTTCTACTTTGAATTCACGAAGTAGTCTGTCTACGATAATTTCTAGGTGTAGTTCGCCCATACCTGCGATAATGGTTTGTCCCGTTTCGTGATCGGTGTACGTTCTGAAAGTGGGGTCTTCTTCTGCAAGCTTTGAAAGTGCGATACCCATTTTTTCTTGACCGAGTTTGGTTTTAGGTTCGATAGCAACTCTGATAACAGGGTCGGGGAAAACCATATTTTCTAGAACGATAGGTGCGTTAACGTCGCAAAGCGTGTCGCCCGTGCCTACGTCTTTAAGACCTACGAGCGCAACGATGTCGCCTGCGTATGCCTCGGTGATTTCTTTACGGCTGTTAGCGTGCATACGTAGAATACGACCAATTCTCTCTTTTCTATCTTTGACACTATTGTAAACGGTCATGCCTGTCTTGAGAACACCACTATAAATACGGTAGAATGCGAGTTTACCTACGAATGGGTCTACCATAATCTTGAATGCAAGACCTGCTAAAGGTGCTTCGTCAGCAGACTTTCTTTCCATTTCCTTTTCTCTCCATTCGCCTTTAACTGCGGGAACGTCTAAAGGAGATGGTAGCAAATCTACGATGCTATCAAGTAGCTTTTGAACACCTTTATTACGGTATGAACTACCACAAAGTACGGGGGTTAGTTGCATAGAAATGGTAGCTTTGCGAAGAACAGGCATAATATCTTCTTCGGTGATATATTCGCCTTCGAAGTATTTTTCCATAAGCGCATCGTCAAAGTCTGCCAATGCTTCTATAAGCTCGGTTCTTGCTTGTTCAGCTTCTGCAAGCATGTCTTCTGGGATTTCGGAAGTGACGTATTCCTTACCGTCGCCCTTCATATCATAGACTTCTGCCTCAAATTTAACTAGGTCTATGATGCCTTTGAAGGTGTCTTCTACGCCTATCGGAAGCGTGATAGGATGAGCGTTAGCTCCCATTCTCTCTCTCAACATCTCTACAACACGGTAAAAGTCTGCTCCGTTAATGTCCATTTTGTTAACGAATGCGATACGTGGTACTCCGTATTTGTCAGCTTGTCTCCAAACGGTTTCCGATTGTGGTTCAACGCCACCTTTTGCGCAAAATACAGCAACCGTTCCGTCTAAAACACGCAAGCTTCTCTCTACTTCTACGGTAAAGTCAACGTGTCCGGGGGTGTCGATTAGGTTTATGCAACAATCTCTCCATTGTGTGGTAGTAGCTGCAGAAGTAATCGTGATACCTCTCTCTTGCTCTTGAACCATCCAGTCCATAGTTGCATCGCCTTCGTGCGTTTCGCCTAGACGGTGAGTTTTTCCGGTATAGAAAAGTATACGCTCAGACGTGGTAGTCTTACCTGCGTCAATGTGCGCCATAATACCTATGTTTCTAATTTTGTCGAGTGGGAATTCTCTCATTTTCTTTTTCCTTCATTCTATCGGTGAATATCACACCGATTTTTATTCAAAATTATTACTCTTGCACAGAGTTTCAAACATAGCAAAACGGTATTTGCATACCGTTTTGCGCTTTTTTGTTCTTGAATGTATATAGCAATCTATATACGACTAGACTACCAACGGAAATGTGCGAAAGCTTTGTTAGCTTCTGCCATACGATGGGTGTCTTCCTTCTTCTTGTAAGCTCCACCAGCGCAGTTGAATGCGTCAACGATTTCTCCTGCAAGGCGTTCTTTCATCGTTCTTTCACCACGTTTTCTAGCAAACATAACTATCCAACGGATACCAAGCGTTTGTCTACGGTCAGGTCTGATTTCTAGAGGAACTTGGTAGTTAGCGCCACCTACACGGCGAGCCTTAACTTCTAGAACAGGCATGACGTTCTCTAGTGCTTTTAGGAATGCTTCGTCTGCAGGTGCACCTGTTTTTGCAGCTGCGATTTCGAATGCTTCATAAACGATTTTTTGAGCAACGCCTCTTTCACCATCTAGCATTACTTGGTTAATAAGCTTGGTGATGATTTTGGAATTATATACTGGATCTGGTAGAACATCTCTTTTAGGTACTCCACTTCTTCTTGGCATATCAATATCCTCCTATATTATTCTAGCGCAAACCTTATTTAGGTCTCTTTGCGCCATATTTGGACCTTGCTTGCATACGTTTTGCAACGCCTGCTGTATCCAACGTACCACGGATAATGTGATAACGGACACCTGGCAAGTCCTTAACTCTTCCGCCTCTGATTAGAACGACGCTGTGTTCTTGTAGGTTGTGACCGATACCTGGAATGTATACGGTACCTTCCATTCCGTTAACAACGCGGATTCTTGCTATCTTACGAACAGCGGAGTTAGGCTTCTTAGGCGTGGTTGTCGTAACTGAAAGACAAACACCTCTCTTTTGAGGGCAACCTTCCATAATGGGGGTTTGTGACTTTTTGGTTTGACGCTCTCTGCCTTGCCTTATGAGTTGGTTAATTGTCGGCATTTGGGTTCCTCCTTTTTTTGTTGAGCCATCCTTTCAACCCTTTTGGACGATACTCATTTGTTGGCTATTTTAGTAGCCCTACGGTTGCGCAACTTACGTCAATTCCAACTTCCTTCCCTAATTCTTCCTTACTAGGAGTGAATATCAAAGGAATATTGTTGGTTTTGCATAAATTAACGATTTCCCGCTTTATATCTTCATCGGTATTCGTGGCAAGCAAAACACACCTTATCTGCTTATCACTTATACCTCTGACGACTTGTCTAATTCCTATTACTTTTTGATTTTCAAGTAATTTTTTTATTTTTTGTTCCATAATAAACGACTTGCATTCTTGCAAGCCTATTGATTATAGCAAGCATAACTATTAAATGTCAAACGATTTGTTTAAAATTTAGCAAAAAATAGGTAAAAATCCTACGCAAATACAACGCCTTGTGTTCACAAAATTTTAGCGCAACTACAAACCAATCACGATACCTAAAATACCGTCCTTCTCTATTAGGTGCAAAATCGAAAATGCGATTAAAAATTTTGAAAGAATGGTATTAAAATGTTTTAAAAGCAATAACGCGATAGGTACGAGTAGAACGCAAAAAAGATATATACGGTGGAGAAACGAGCAATACGCGAAAACGCCACGCTTTGAGCTAGGAGTTTACTAAAACGTAAATGACTAACGTTACACCTTATCTCAACGACCTACACCAGCCGTTATGTAA
>JAFXIQ010000015.1 GCA_017533005.1 Clostridia bacterium
CAATTGGTACTTGGTTGATGCAACGTGGGGTAACGAGCTACGTTTAACTTATGACGTAGAACTAGAAACACACCGTTATCTATTGGCTTCGGACGCTCAAATTCGCACCACGAGAGAAACTTACGGCTTATATCCCGAAACGGCAAAAGAAAGCTACGATATAGGTTATATGACTAAAGTTGAACATACAAAAGGTTATGACACTTTAATCAATTCAGATGAAGAACTTACCTACGTAGTAGGTACTTATATGGTTGCAAAGATAGGAACGGCTAACGATTTATGGATAGACGTTAAGCTCGCAGAAGATTATTTATACGCTTTATACGAAGCTTCGGGCTACGAAGGCACTTATAATCATTACTGTGAAAACAACCTATTTGCAAGCCATTATGCCGACGTTTTGGGTGCTATCGAGTCAACTTTTGAAGGTTTCAATCTAACGATTGTTCCTTCTACGAACACGCATCTACAAATAAGACTATGGAGAAATTAGCAATGAAAGTAACTTGTAAGGAAGGTAGCTGTTTTCTAGGAAGAACACTAGATATAACCGATGGAAAAACTACGTTAAGCGTTACGATTGACGTAGGCCCTAGAATAATAAACCTATCGAAAGTCGGTGGTGAAAACATCATGTATCACGACGTTGACGACAACGTAAACCACGATTCATCTGCGATATACGGCGAAGGTAAGGTATGGCATATTTATGGTGGACATAGAATATGGTTATCTCCGGAAGAAGAAAAGACCTACGTTCCCGACAGCACGCCCGTTAAGTATGAAATCACGGGAACCGGCGCTATCTTTACGCCTGACAAATGGGCTGTTCACGACGTTCAAACAGGGTTAGAAATTGCATTCAAAGAAGACGGAAGCATTGACGTTAAAATGACTGCAAAAAACGAGAGTGGTAATACCAAGAAGCTTTGTATTTGGGCGTTGACGGTTTTGAAGTGTGGCGCAGAGCTAACCGTTCCACTATCCACGGAAGACACGGGATATCTCGCTAATCGCAACATCGTACATTGGCATTACAACGACGTTAACGATTCTCGTTACAAACTTTACAACGATAAATTTATTTTGAAAAGTAGCGATAAGGCAACCGGGCCTATGAAAATAGGAACCTATTTGAAGGACTTTAAGACGATATATCGTTACGGCGACACTACGTTTATTAAGAGCATAGACGTTGTAGAGGGCGAGTATCCGGACTTTTGTTGCAACCTAGAAACTTATACTAATCGTTATATCCACGAGGTGGAATCGCTATCGCCACTTGTCGACGTTAAGGACGGCGAAACGCTTACACACGTAGAAAACTGGAGAGTTGAATGATGATTAAACTTGATAAAAATTACTACCCAATGTATTTATGGCAAAGGGATTTTCTAGAAGGCTTATCTGATAATAGCAAGCCTTTTATCTTGGCAATTGAAAGGGGAGAAGGTGCCGTAGCACGCTACTCTACAAGACTAGGCGCTGATTACGAAAAGAACCTAGAATACGCCGAGAGATTGGTTAAATTTATGTTGTGGTCGTATGGTGGCTACAAGTTCTACGTTTACGGCGACAAAGCCGTTTGCGACGGACTACGCGCTATTTATTCGCCGAGCGGAGAGAGAGCTTTCGACTATAACTTTATGACGGACGTTTACGAGAGAGCGTTGGAATTCGTGGCTGTTGAAAACGTAGAAGACGTTCCTGCGGACTGCGACCACGGTATCAAAGCTTCTGCCGAGAACACAGGCTATCGTATAGGGTTCGATGCAGGTGGCTCGGATAGAAAGGTTACCGCTTGTATCGACGGCAAGGTTGTTTTCGAAAAGGAAGTAGTATGGTTCCCGAAGCTCAATAGCGACCCCGAGTATCACAAAGCGGGAATTAAGCACAGCATTGATTTGGCACTAGACGCGCTGGGTGGAAGAGTAGATGCGATAGGTGTAAGTACTGCAGGTATCGTCGTTGACGGAGAAATGCGCACTGCATCATTATTTAGATTGGTTCCCAAAGAGATTTATAAAAAGGAAATAGGTCCTATCTATTTGAATCTTGCAAAAGACTACAACTGCCCCGTAAAAGTAGCTAACGACGGCGACGTTGCATCGCTTGCAGGAGCTTATTCAGCAGGTCAAGGTCGCGTTCTAGGTATTGCTATGGGAACTAGCCTTGCAGCGGGGTACGTTGATAAGGATAACAAGATTTTGGGCTACTTGAATGAACTAGCGTTCGTTCCTGTCGATGCGAACAGAAACTCTGCTATCGATGAATGGAGTGGCGATACCGGAGTGGGCGTTATGTATCACTCGCAAGACGCGGTTATCAAACTTGCTCCCGAAGCAGGTATCGAATTGGATGCGAATTTAAGCCCTGCAGAGAAGCTAAAAATAGTACAAAAACTAGCTAACGAAGAAGACGAAAGAGCGCTCGCTATATTCGAAAAAATGGGCGAATATTTCGGCTATACGCTACTATGGTTTAATGAATTTTACGATATTGAAAAGAGCATTTTCTTGGGTAGAGTTGCCTCTGGAAAGGGTGGAGAAGTACTACTAGAAAAGGCAAATTCCATATTGAAAAAAGAACACTCAAATATAGAAATAATGTTACCCGACGAGATGTCGAGAAGACTCGGTCAATCGTTCACGGCAACGCTTTTATAGACCTAAAAAAGGAGAAAAATTGAAAAATGAAACTCAATCAAAAAGCTGAAGTTGTGCATGGAAAAAAGAAGATTTACACAGATTTAGTCATTGCAGCGCATCAAGACGATGTCGAGATTATGTGCCCCCAAGCAGTAATTAAGGGATACCAAAGTGACAAATTCGGAACGGTTGCAGTTGTAACTGCCGACGGTAGTGGAAGCCCTAGAGCCGGCGAATACGCAACCATGTCAAATGAAGAAATGATGGTAGTTAGAAGGCTCGAACAAATTGCCGCTGCGGAAGTTGGCGAATACTCGGATTTAGTGCTTTTGAACTACACGAGTGGCGAGATAAAGGATAGGAGCTTCGTTTCGATTGTGGACGATTACGAAGAGATAATTCGCAACTACAAACCCGAAGTGATTTACACTCACAACTTAGCCGACAAACACCCCACTCACGTTGGCGTCGCAGTTAACTGCATTAAGGCTATCCGTAGACTGCCGAAAGAACTTCGCCCGAAGAAGCTTTACGGCTGTGAGGTATGGCGTTCGCTAGATTGGCTATCCGATACCGAAAAGGTGGTTTTCGACCTAACGGGATACGAAAAACTTATGAACGACGTTTTAGACGTTTACGCTAGCCAAATTGCAGGTGGCAAGGCTTACGGCATCGCATCTCTTGGCAGACGTGCAGCTAACGCTACGTATGCAGCATCACACGGCGTTGACGTATGCGAGCACGCAGCTTATGCTATGGATTTAACGCCTTTAATCGAAGACGACAGCATCGATTTGAAAGAATTTATCGTTGGCAAAATCAAGAATTTCATTGACGAAATACTAGTGTAACGACTGTCGCTCGTGCGCGCTTTATGTAGCGAACGGAAATAAAATAGTAAATAAATTGCGAAAGCGAAAGGCAAAAATGGGCTTTTCGCTTTTATTTTTGCGCGCATTGTAATGTTCACATAAAATTCATATTCGAGATGCTTTTTGATAGGCACCACAACATTTTGTGGGTTTTGTCCAAAAACTACACAATTTATGGGTGTCGAAAGTGAACGAAAAGTGAAGTTTTACGGTAGCTCCCTTTATAATATAAGAAATAAAGCGTTGACTTAATTTTTAATTAAGCGTATAATTGTGCCAAGGAGTGGGTCGAGATATCGGCCCTTTTGCAATAACAATGCGCGTGAGCGCACAAATAATAACCCAAAATCACAAACCACAAATTCCTTACCCCCAAAATGGAGAAACACCATGAAAACCAAGTTTTTCGCAAGGCTACTAATACTACTCATCGTAGCGGGATTATGCCTTACAATGTTCGCTTGTTCACCAAGAGAAAACGACTCGTTGCCAGACGATTCTATCGATAGAGGTGAGCAAGAAGTAATTGAGGACGAACTCGTCGTCAACAATAAAGTCGACCTTACAACGGCTACTGCCACGATTAAGGAAACGATTGAGAACTACCATGCAGTCTACCCGGTAATGGAAGACGCAGAGTGGTTTATTCTCGACTTCCAAATCGACTTCTTCCACAACTATTTTTGGTTGGATGCAGAAGATAAGATGTCCTTGTATCGCGACTACACAATCGTTATCAAGGGTAATCTTCACTTGAAGTCAGAAGACCCGAATAAGCTTCCGAACGACGACAGCGTACTTTCTGTAGAAATTATCGACAACGACTACAACTATCTTGCAGCCGGTTTCTATTATTTCGACAAGACCTTGTACGTCAACATCGCAGGACAAAAATTCAAGTCAAAAGAAGTTAACATGAGCCAAGTTGGCTTGCTATTATCGAATCTTATTGTGGGGAATAACATCGATATAGTTGGTCTTGTTGGTGGTTTCTTGAGTGGTAAATTAGGACTCGCAGGGTTAGAGGCTGTCGACGGTCTCTTGCCTATCATTTTGGGAATGTTATTTGATGGTAAAAAATCTTATGTCACGGACTACGATTACGACGATGCAACGGGAGAATATCTCGCTCGTGACATAAGCAATACGTTAAAGCTAACTGGAAAAGACGGTTTGTTGAATATGTTTACAGAGGACGGCTCTATAGGCGGTTTTATAACCATTAGTTGGGATACGTTCGGTTTGCCTAACTTAGACCCATTGATGTACCAAGTTCTTGGTCTTTCTCTAGAGAGCATCTTTACGAAAGACTGGTCGGCACTACCTATGGACGCATACTTCGTAGCTAAGACCAAACTTATGGACGTTCCTAAGATTGACGAACAAGGCGTTGCTTACACCGAAAGAGATTACGTTTTCTCCGGTATCGAAATTACTATCGATTCTACTGCTTACGAAGTAAACGAAACAAAAGCAGACTATGCATCGGTTGACCCCGAGGACATGGAGGAAGATGAAGTTATCGAAGCAGTTAGCACGCGTATCGGTCTCAACCCCTTGTATTTGAGAACAGACGACGAAAAGATATTCATTAACTTGAGTGGTATCGCTAACGATACTGCATACGAACAAGGTGGTATAGGTAACCTAGGTCTTACATTAAGCCTTTTCGTAGAAAACGATGACAACGGCAAACTAACCATTGGCGATATTATCGGCACTGCATTTGGTCTAGACTTAGGCGCATTAGCAGAAATGCCTATCAATTTCCCGCATCAATCCAAGTACAATTTCACGCTAGACGTCAAATTGGCGCTAGACTTCTTCGATAGAACGGCTACACAAGCCGAAATTTCCATTTTATTCGACGGTTACCCCATCATTAGAGTTTTCCTTGACGGCGCAACGCTTTACTTGAATTTCGAAGGAATTCAAACGATGTCAGGGGCTGTTCTACCTAACCTCAAACTAGTAGGCTTCAGCATAAACGACTTGCTAGGTGGCATATTAGGTAGCATTTTACCGTACATAGACCCAGACGCACCGTTGTTACCACCGGCTGCTGAAGAAGATGCAAAAACACTCGCTCAATACTTGCCTCTCAACGAAGGCGAAGGTGAAGGCGAGGGCGAAGCTCCTCAAGGAAGCCAAATCGACATAATGAAGCTTGTTGGACTAATCGTTGACAATATGCATTTGAACGGTGGTCCTCTACCTAATCGTGATTGGAGCCTAGAGAAGTGGATTCTTTCAATCGACCTAGGAAACGATGCGATTAACGAACTTCTTGGCAACTTTATGGACCTACAAGGCGAGCTAGGACTCAAAGGCATTTCAATTTCACTTGATTTACGCGATATTCTCGACGAAATCCAAGTCAATATCGACCTTTCTGACACCGTAAGAGCTGGTTTAACTCTAGACGCTTTGACATACTTGAGAGAGCCCCTTTGGAACAACAAAGCAATGGTTGCTACTCAAGAACTCCGTGATAAATACACGAATATCACCGTTTACAGAGACGAGAGCGGAATGGTAAAAGCTTTCAATCAATACTACAACGTATTCTTGAACGGCGACGTTTCATTCGGGCTACAAGACACCACGCAAGGTATGGGCATTGGTGGAATCGGTTCTTTGCTTGGTGAAGGACTAGAAAATCTACTCGTTACCATCGGCGTAGACACAAACACGGTGGAAAAGGTTATCAATTCAACGATGGCATACAAGCTATCCGCTAATATCGACGTTGTTTCGATGGATAAGCTATCACTTGCTATCACGTTGCACGACCCGCTAAACAATACGTCAGAGGGTGAGTATCTCTTCATTTACTACGAAGGCGGTGAAGATACGCTCTACCTAGACCTTAACAAACTCAACAACTTGAATATCGGTATGTTGGGAACGCTTCCCAAGCTCAAGATAGAAAATCTAGGCTTAAGAGACACGTTGAGAGGTATAAACATTGCCGATATAATGGCAGGTTTGATAAATACAGACGACCTACAAAACGCATCTCCGTCCGTATTCGGCTTGACTGTTGACGCAACCAACCCCAATGCAGTTGCAGAAACCGTTCACGCATTCTACAACATGGTTGTTTGCGAAGCATATCTAGCATCACAAGCAGGCAACTGGTTGTTTAACAATCCTCTTGGAGAAGGCGAAGGCACCGAAGGCACTGAAGGAACGGAAGAAGGCGCCGGCCTAGATATTATGGCGATTATAGGCGTCGCTCTTGACCAAATCGAAATTGACAGGTACAAGGGCACTATTAGCGTTATAGTTGCTTCCAACGTACTAACTGCGTTGATGGGCATTCTCAATATGCCGTTGACGCTTCCTAGCGTAAACGCAGGCGTTCAAATCAAACTCGGTGGCTTTGACTTTTCACAAGGCTACATAGAAGATGGTATTTTGAGCATTAAGCTCGCGCTACTAGACGACGCCGACAAAGAAATAGAAGCTATCAGCCTTGAACTCGATATTTTGAAAGATCTCGGCGTAAGAATCGGCGAAGACGCAAACCAAATTTCCGGTGGCTTTAAGCGTGAAGACTTCATAGAACTCAACGAGTTTATTGAAAAGCTTAAGATAGGCGTAAAACTTACTGGATACCTTGATTTGAATTCAGATGAACCTTCTTACGAAAACGATTATATAAACGACATGCTATCGGGACTTTTAGAAGGTCTTGCAATGGCATTGAAGCTAAATCTTGATTTAGAGAACTTCAGACTCTATATGGGCTTTGAAATCGTTGGCAACATCAACATCAACGATATCTACTCATCGGAAATCAAGATAGGCGTTTACGACCTAGAAACCAATCCCAGAACGGAAGTTCTAGGCATTTACTTGAAAGACGGCAACTTGTACTTGAATCTCAGCTACTTCGGTATGCCGAGTATTGGTATTAAGAATGTTAAGAAGCTCATAGAAGAAGATATTGGCGCGCTAACTGGAGCGGTTTCTTCTTCGAAGAACCAACAAACGGCGGGCAATCTACCTTCGTTGACAAATATTCAAAATCTTGCTAAATATGCAACTACGGACAACCCCGAGGCTCTAGCTATCGTAGCACTTATCAACCCCGAGGCTTTAACCGTAAGCATTTCTGCAGAAGTTCTATCGAAAATTCTAGCTATACTTCTCAAGAGCGAACTCCCCATTGCGCTTAAAGATACAATGCTAAGTATCGGTTATGGCGGTGGCAACGCGCTAACCGTTAAGACCGGTGTAGAAGTTCTCAATCTTGAATTGGCTCTAGCAGAAATCAAGATAACGCTAGCAGAAAATGAATTGAATACCGTTGAACTACCCAAAGACGTTGAGTTCTTCACGGGCAACGGCGAAGGTTTACCAGAAAACATTTATTTGAATGTTGGCGGTATGGCATATATCAATAGTGAGCCTGTTGAAGGCACCGATAAGAACATTATCGATTTAACGCCGATTTTGAAAGGAATACTTCCCGCTAACATCGACCTTAATATGTTTATCCAAACGTTAGGTATTGTTGACGGAGCGCTATTCTTCAACTTGGAAGGAAGCGTAAACATTGGAGAAATTCTTTCTCTTCTCAATGTTGGCTTTGACCTAACCCAAATTACCAAGACGTCACTCAAGTTGAGCTTGTCGACCTATTCGGCAGACGGCGCAATTGACACAAACGGCGAAAGAAAGAAGACTCCCGTTATGGAAGTATTCTACGTAGGTGGCGACTTGTACATCCACATGGAAACCTTCATTCTTGACGTCGAATACGTTCATATCGAAAAAGCGAACGTTATCCTTGCAGATTTAATCGCAGGATTAGGCGGAACTAAAGAAGAAGAAAATTCTAACGCTACAAACGAAGGCGAAGGCGCTACAGAAGGCGAAGTTGCACCTAGCGAGCCGGACGACATGGACGTTGCGAGCCTATACATTAACCTAGTACTCGCTAACCATGGTATTTCGGTTTCACTCACCAAGTCGTTCCTAATTGGACTAATTGGTGCGTTAGGTATGGACCTTTCCAGCTACCTAGACGGATTTGATATCAACGTTGACGTTGGTCTATTCGCTAAACCCTTGTCTGTAAACATCGGCATCGGACTAAAGCAAGAAGGCGGCAACGTTATTGAAATGGGCCTCAAGCTAAACGAACTTGACCTTCTTGTCAACCAAGCTCTCGTTATGGAAGAAGCTGACAAAGAGCTCTACAGAAAAGTAACTACGTTAGACGCTATCGGCATCAAGCTAGGTATGGTTGTTACGCTAGAAGCAGAAGGTGAATATAAACACGATCCAGAAACCGGCGTAGAAGGCTATATCCAATCGTTAAGTGGCGTTCTCAAAGAAATCAAGAAAATCCTAGGTGAACAACTTGATTACGACAAACTAGTTTGGAAAGAAGAACAAAAGATTCTTCGTGAACTAGATTGGAAAGAAAAGATTTCAGCAGAAAATCTTGAAAAAGAATATCAAGAAGCACTACTTCTTGACCCAACTCTAGCAGGTAGGGAAGAAGAATGGAAGAGCATTCGAACAACCTTCTATACGGAAGAGTACATAGCATCTGTAACCGACCTTAGACTAGAAGCTGACTACGAAATTTACGAAGCAACGGCAATAGATTTACGTAAATTGCTAGATATCGGTGCAATCATCGAAATCATGGAAAAGAACGTAGGTGACCTCGCAAAATTCGGTGGCGAAGTTTATATTGATATTGAAGCTAGAATCAATATTACCGACTTATCCGACTTGAACCTTAGCCTATCCGTAAGCTCAAAGGCTGAAGAAGAAGCAGGCTACGTAAAAGGCGATATCGTTGCTATTAACGTTGTAAGTACTTGGGATGAAGCAAAAGAAAAATACGATATGGGTATTTACCTAGACCTATCGGGTATTTCTAGCGAAAGCCTAAATATCGGCGACAAGATTAAGATTACTAACATCGAAAAATTCCAAGAATACATCGCACAATTCTCACAAGAAGTCAGTGGTAGCGAAGGTAACGACGCTCTTGCAGTTGCAAGCCCATTGTTCGCTGGAAACAACGGCATAACCATTCAAGACGAAGCTGGCGACGTTGGTAGCGAAGTTTTGACGGCTGCTGCAGTTATTTTGAGCATTGCTTCTGATGAAGAATACGTTTCTGCTCTAGGCGCACCTCTAGCATTGACGGTTGGCTCGGCATGTATTTATGGTTTAATTAAGAGCTTAATCGGTGACTCAACTACTGCATGAACCGACCTAGGCACGACGCTAACCGATGAACAAAAGCTTCTATTGACAGAAGAACAAATGAAGTTCTTGCAAGACAGTATCGTTCTTGATGAAAACGGTAACGAGCTATCCCCCAAAACCGTTGGTCAATACGATGTTGCTAAATTCTTCGCAGGCCACGACGCACACTTGTCAATCAAGATTGCTGCTACCGGTATTGAATGCGATTACGGCGATGGCACGAGAGAAGCTTTCTTGCTAATCAACCTAACAATAGAAAATCTACTACAATTCCAACTCGAAATAGGCGATATCAACGTTTCTATTAACCCCTCGAAGACTGCATACGATAAGGTTGCTCAAGACGAATCGTTCTATCACTTAGATCCTGAGTATATGGAAGAGCATAGCATTAGAATCGGTTTCTCCGGAGAAACTACGTTCAATGCAGAAGATACTAAGTTCGAGGGTACGGGAGATAAGGATAATACTGCAATCGATGTGTATTACCTACTAAATACACTCCTAACGGATATGGACGTTGGCTTCAGCGCACTTATCCAAAACTTCGATTACGACAAGAAGAAACTAGTTGTTTCTCTTGATTTAGTATTGCCTATCGCGCATATCCTACCTATATTTGCAGGTGGCGATATCCTAGATAGCATTATGCCTGTTCTCGTTCACGGCAAGTTGAATCTCACGTTGAACGCTATTACCAGAACGAACGAAGAAGAAGTAGACAACATTATGAGCTTGTACTACGAGAACGGCCACGCTTATATTGACGGTTCCGTTATCGGTGTTAACAAGTTAAGAATCGAGAACGCACTTCTTGCACTACTCGGACTATTTGATATAGATATTAGTGAACATTATCCTAATTTAGATGAAGACCAAGACGGTTTCTACGGAGATGACGACGATACCAACAATGGTAGCGAATCTAACGGCGACGCACCTAACAATGCTTCTGCGCCTAACTATGCTCCAGAGAACGATGAAGACGAACCCACCGGTGACGACCTTCTACCTTACTTCCACCTAATGATGGGTAACAGCACGGGCGTTATTGCTAACGTTATGGGTTCACTTGCTTTCGCTATGCTTTCAGCTGTTAAGTTGAACACAGAAGGCGCAGACCTAGGCAATCTAGTCAAAGAAACCGTTAACGAAGCGCTTTATCTACAATTAGGTATTGGCGCGCGCCTACCTACGATAAGCGACGTTTGGGATGATAAGAACGGCGACGGCGTTGTAGAAGAAGGTGAAGTAAGTGATGCCGACATATTCTCAATCGCAATTGGCGCTGCTAACTACGACGTAGGTATAGCATTCCGTTCGGTAAGATTCGGTTTGTCAGACCTTGATATTAGACCGGAAGCTTTCGTTCCCGACGAATATGCTCACGCTCTTGACTTGCGTAGCATTTACTTGAACTTCACGTTGAATTTCGACGTAGACGGGGACAACGGCGCATCGTTCAACCTTGATGAAACGGTAGACGGACTACTCGGATCACTAGCTGGTGACGGTGGTCTTATGGATACTATTTCAGGACTAGGTCTTGCTCCTGTTATCAAGCTACTATCAACGGTTAGCTCAAACTACGTTCTAGAATTCGTTGGCAATATCAACCTAACGGAATTCATAGACAACGGCTCTCTATTCAACACCAACGCAACGATTTACTTGCGTGATAGAAATAGCCCTCTATACGAAAAAGATGGAGACGGCAACTATATAACTGATGCTAACGGAAATAAAATCTTCAAAGAATATGAAGAAGTTATGTCCATCATTTACTATGACCAAGCTCTATATTTGAATGCAGAGTGCTTCAACATTCAAGCGGTTAGAATAGATAACGTTTACGACTTTGTGATGGAACTTATCGCAACGTATGCGCCTGCTACTCCAGAAGAAGGTGGAGAAGGCGAAACTCCTGCAAACGCAGCACCTGGATTTGCTGGCTACGAAGGATTCGACCCATTTGCAACGTTACGTAACGCTGCTGGCGCAGGCACCAAAGAAATAGCTTACATTAACTTGAAGCTTTGCCCACAAGGCCTTGTTGCTTCCGTTGGTCTTGCTGCAATATTCGGCGTTCTAACCTTAATCGGTGGCGAAGCTATGTACGATTACTATGGATACGTTCAACCTATGGGTGACGTAACCGTAGATTTGACACTACTCGGCGACGACGAAATCTTCGGATTAGGTCTTAAGTTTGAAGACTACGCTTATGAAGAAGGCGAACGCGTAAATATTGGTACCGAAGAAAATCCCAAATATCAAAAGAGTGGTAGAGATATAAGCATCGCATTCAGTATTAGTAACGAATTCGAGCTAGACTTCTCGTACTCACGTCCTGATATGATTATCCCCGCTCCGGAATATGCTTACGTTGGTGGAGAAAACGTTGAATACGTTGTACTAGACCGTACGCAACCTGTTATAGCAATAGAAACCTCCTTGTTTATTGATATTCAAGCAGGTGAAATTACAATGTCTAACGGCACGGGTTACGATGGTATTGAGCTTAACAAAGAGCCTCTACAAACACTTCTAGGTGGACTTATTGATAAGTTTATCTTGAGCATACTTCTTGAAATCACAGGTGAAAACGCAGCTTGCTTCGAAGTTAACATAAGAGCAAACGTTAACGTCCGTAACATTAAGGGTATAGAAGCTCAAATAGCTGTATACAAAGTTGACGGCAACCGTGACGACAAGGATTATAAAGAAAGAACCATAATTATGGCCAACTTGCACGATAGTAACCTTTACGTTGACCTAACGAATTTGAACGGACCTAAGTTCTGTGTCATTGAAGTTATGGAAACACTACTAGGGGAAAAGGAATTCGACGGCGAATTAGAAGACGGCGAAACCGAAGAAGGTGCGAACAATGCAGTTGGCGCTCCAAACAGCGCTAGCGGTAGTGGTAGCGGTTCAAATCTTGATATCAATATAGATTTAGGAAGAACGATGATTCTCGATAACATCGCAACGCACGGTCTCGCTTTATACGTTACCAAGACGGCTATCGACTCACTATTAGGTATGTTCAATATGGGAGAGCTAGAAATCTTCAGCGAATTCCTATTGAGAATTTACCTAGCTCCCAAACTAAATACTTTCGAATTCGGTATTGATATCGAAATCGGCGCAGATTCAACAACTATTGACGGACAATCTTACACAAGCAAGATTATCGACTTAGGCCTCGGTCTAGACGGTTTACGCGTAAACTTCGAAGCTTTCGATGAAACCGAACTATTAAGACCGCAATCTTCCGACTACTTGACAGCTCACGATATCAACACTATTCGTGCAGACCTAAGACTACAACTACAAGTAGACGCAGAAAATGGTACTATTGAACTTCACGACCTATACGAAGGTATATTGAAAGAAAACGGCCTCATAGAAGGTATTATCGGTGACGGTAGCGTTGTTGACTCGCTATTCTCTGACGATAGTCCTTTGACAACGGCTCTACCTCAGCTTCTAGCTCTAGGCGATTTAGGTGACACGTTAACCATTGATATTACGGCTGTACTCAACATCAGAGAAGGTATTGCCGGTATCTTCCGTTCGCTACAACTTCAAATTAGGATATATAATAATGATAAGAGATTAAACCTTGTTATCGACCTTTCAGACGACCCAACGCAAGATGGATGGAGAAACATCTACCTTGACTTGTCTTCAGTAGGTCTAGGCAAAGTTTACATCTACGATATGGCGTATATCCTAGAATTCCTAGGCATCGACATTAACAGCCTACTTGGCAGTGGCGACGTTATTCCAGAAGAAGTTTCTCCCGAAGCAGAAGCATCGTTTAACGAGATGTTCCCCGCTCTAGGCGAACTACTTAATGCAGAAAACGATATCGACAAGTCTGTTGGTATAGTAAAAATCTTGCTCGGCGAAATGGACGGTTTCTTAATTACCGTAACGTTCGAGATGATTTGCGCTGTATTGACGCTCTTGAACATTGATATCGACTTGAACGAGCTAATTGGTACCGTTATTAGACCTAGCGCAAGCGTAGGTATGACACCGGATAGCGAATACGA
The DNA here is from genome assembly GCA_017533005.1 of Clostridia bacterium. Lineage (GTDB taxonomy): Bacteria > Bacillota > Clostridia > Christensenellales > DTU072 > RGIG6449. The sequence goes on from JAFXIQ010000015.1 coordinate 13,828, forward strand.
AATCGGTATTCACCTTGACACTGGTGCAGAAACCAGAAAAGAATACTTGTACGATGAAAACGGAGATGCTATTTACGACCCGATTACGGGCGAACATAAGACGCAAACCGTTCCTAACGAAGCAGGCATCGACGCAATTATAAGAATTTGTGGACAAGAAATCAAGGCTGACGTATTCAAAGAAAGCTTTAACCAATCACCAAACGGAATGGTAAGCTCAATTAAGCCCTTAATGAGTGACGAAAGCAAGGCTTCTTACACAAGATTTGACGAAATGGCTCTCAATATCGAGCTTAACATTTCTGGACAAATCGATATGGTTGACGGTAAGTTCGTTCTAGGCGACGTTGTAGAAATGGTTCTCGGCGTTCTTAATATGACGGCAGAAGACCTAACGCTTGCACTCGTTACAACAGGTGGTGACGAGACGTTACTCGGCGAAATCGGTATTAAGCTAAGTCTAAACTTGAAACAACTATTGTCAACGGATGAAGCTGAAATCGCAAAGTCTATTTGTGGACAAATTAGAATAGGTTATAAAGTTATAGATAACCTTACTGGCGAAGATTATCATTCACAAGATATTATTCACGCATACATCGTAGATAACATTATCTATGCAGGTATCGAGTTATTCGACACCAACCTTGACATTAGACTTCCCGACATCAACCCAACAGGATTGATTAGAGATATCTTTTACGACATCTTCGACGTAAGAGACGTTGAAGACGACACGGTAACGGGTGACGGAAGCGCTGATGAAGAAGAAAGTGGCGCAAGCGCTCCACAAAATATGTATAACCCCATCACCGATATGCTAGAAGACCACAAGGATAAAGTTGGTGAAAAACTTGAACCAATGATATTCCTTAACTCTTCGGGCTTCGCAATCATGGTTACTAACAAATTGCTAGTTGCTTTGACTGACGCAGTTCTCAATATCCTAGGTGGTGTTATCGGCACGCAAGACGGCGAAGAACTTCTTCTTGACAAGGAAGTAGTTGAACAATTCCTAGACGAAATTATGTCTAGCGCAAACCTCGGTTTGTTCTTCGACAAAGAGAAAGACGGCAACTTCAGCTTGAAGTTGAACCTATCGAAAGACTCTGGCGTTATTAACATCGGTGGCGAAGGCGCTAACGACGGTAAATATCAAGCTTTAGGCTACAGCATTACGCTATCACTTCTACACGACACAGTTGCAGTCATCAGCACGGATACTTTCGATGAATACTATAGGTATTTGACGGAAGACGATGAAATGATGAAGTATTATGGTACTTGCTTCGATGCACGTGACGTTGAATGGCGTATTAATGCAGGCTTAGATATTACGATTTCAACAGAATTTACAGAATACATTTTGAACTGGTCGTCACTGTTCGCTAACGAGTTAGACGAAAACGGTAACGCAATCGGTGCTGCATTCTATCTACAAGCTCTCGAAAACATGAAGGGCGACGTTACTATGCGCTTGAAGTTCGATATCAAGCTAACCGATATCGACAAATGGGGCATAAACGCTATGATTCAATTCATTAGTTTGAATAGCGACGGCACCGTTTCAGAAGAATTCTTCGCGCTATACATTCTAGGTAGCTTGAATGAAACAGAAGAAAATTACGCTAACGATGGACTAAAGATTTATCTAACGATGAGTGCACTACGCACCTTCAACGAAGATAACGGCATCGACGGCGTAGACGGTATCCTTATTAATAGTGATACGTTCGTAAACTTCTTGAACTTGAACTTGCAAGGAATCCTAGACGGAGTAGGTGAATACGTTCAAAACAACGTTGTTGACGGTATTCTAGAAACGCTATGGGGACTAATCGGTTCATTTGCAGGTGGAGATGATAGCGAAAATAACGACTCTGAACAAGAAGTTCAATCTCCCGACAATGCACCCGAAGGCGAAGGCGCAGAGGGCGAAGGTACGGAAACTCCCGACGACCCCTATACACCTGAAGAGGAAGAAACCGAAGAAGCAAGCGCTTGGTATTTGAACTTACTTGACAGTATCCAATTTAGTAAAGGTGCTATTTCTATCGTTGTTGCAAAGACGGCTCTAGAAACTATCTTGCAAGAACTCTTCAACTTCCCGTTCGAAGAAGGTATCGGTGGATTAAAAGTCAACCTTAATAATACTGATAACTATATTGAATTAGAACTAGGTCTTGACAGACAAGAAGAAGTTGACTTGTCAGAAATGACATTCAAAGACCTTGAATATTCAATCGCAGAAAAGGCTGTTGTTAAGTCAATCCACAGCACTATCGAAAGCTACGAAAAATTAACGCTAGACGATAGCGCGCTAGCTAACCCATTCCTAACAGGCGTTATCACCAACAACACCGAATTAGGACAAGCACAAAAGGGTTACTTCGGCGAAAAAGAACTTTCAATCTTAGCAGGAACAGGAACGACTGATGTTTACTACCTACTATACGACGTAGACGAATACTTCGTAGCACAAGCAGACGACACTCTAGAAACAAAAGTCGGCAGAGCTAACACGATGCTCAGCGATATCACAAACTACATTCGAGCTAAACAACATGGTGGTGAATCGCTATTCATTCTAGAAGGATCAAGCGGTAACTATTATTCAAGAAAACTAAAGACCAATATCGCAATGAAGGTCTTGACTGACGATACGGTAGGTGCAAAAGCTTACGTAATGGTTGCAGTTGCAATCAATAGCGAAGTAGAATCTGCTCCTATCAACGTTCAAAACGTCACTATTGAGAGCTTCGATGATAGAGAAGCTACCATCAAAAACGTAGAAGAAACTCTAGCAGCTATTAGATATCTTGATAGTCAATTTATCGTAGGACTAACGGCAAACGATAAGCCGATTGCTCCTAACAGCGCATTCCTAATTACACAAGATGGATACAACGATAAAGACTTCGCGCTAGAGAATTCTGCACAAAGAAATATTTACTATCTAGTATTCGACCCGACTGATTACTACGCAATCACCGGCGATAGCATCGAGGAAAAACTACTTTCTAGCCAAATGAACTCTATTGAACTTATCAACATCTTGGTTGAAAGCTTCAAAGGAAGAAGTTTCGAATGGACGGAAAGTCCTCGTGCTGGAAACGATATTATCGGCACACAAAACCTTGTTTATTCAGCTACGCACTTGTCTGTCGCAATCAGAAGCGTTCTAGATACCGAAGCAGGTTACTACAAGGTTATCGTTGGTGTTGTTTCTAACGCAAGTATGTATAACGTCGCATTGAGAATCGGTAACATCGATATCGGTCTTGGTGGCGATAACATCTTCGCGAATACACCTATGGATGCAACAATCCACGGCGATAAATATCACGAATATCTCGATAATAACTTCAAACAACTTAACGAATTCAAGTGGGAATTCGGTGTAAACCTAGAATTCAAGATTGACGACACCGTTGGTGGCTTCTTCGATATGAGTAGCTTAATCACAACCGTTATGGGACTTATCGGTGGCGATGAAACAGAAGGCATACTTGCTGCTCTCGGTCAACTAAATCTAGCATTACAACCCGCTGAAGATATCGACATTGCAATCGGTATTCACTTGAGAGTATTCATTGACTTTGGCGACATCACTCCTTTGAGATTCCAACTCGCAATTACGCATAACCATCGTAACCTAATCCAATTAACGTACGAAGGTAGAATGATTCAAAATGCTCAAGGCGAATTGGTAGAAAGAAGCGTTATTTACGCAGACCTTTCTGGTCTAGGCTTCCCCGCAATGAAGCTAGAAGGTCTACAAGTTGGCAAGCTCGTTAAAGACATACTTGCCGACATCAATGCAGACTCACTTTTAGGTGGAAGCACCGGCGGTGGCGAAAGCACGGAAGAAGGTGGCGACGCAGGTCAAGCTATCAACAACGGTGCTGTTAGCATTTACAATGCAGCAACCAAGTACATCGACAGAGTTGACCTTAAAGACTATGCTTGGGATAACAGACTTCTACTTATGACAATGTCATACGACGAAGTAACCATCGCAGTTACGGGCGCTCTCGTTTACAGCTTGCTCGGCGGTATTGCTATTGACGGACAATTCAACGTCATCAAGATTCCTATGTTCAGAAACTTAGTTCTAGGATATTCTGAAAAGGATAACATTTCTGGTCTAGAAATTCGCTTGACTGACGATACGCCTTACGAAGAAGCATTCAGAATAGGCTTCCACGTCCGTAAGGGTTACTATCTATTCGGTACAGACGTAGAATCTACGATTACTCCTTATACTGCAGATATTAAGGAGGAAGACTTCGAAGACATTTCCGTTATCGACAAGGTCGGTTTGACTCTCGGTATGGAACTACGTATTCGTACGAAAGACGGAGAAGAAAAGAGCCCGCAATTAGAAGCTATTGAAGCTCTAATCGAAAACCTTGTCAGCATGCCGGAAGGTAGCGTTGTTCTTGACCCACAAGACAGCGTAATGGTATTCGGTTTAGAGTTGTCACTCTACACGAGTCTAAAAGACTTCTCAGAAACGACCTTAAGACTCGCACTAACGTTTGCAGAAGAAGATATTCTCGCAATCTACTACATGGGCGACGAAAATAGAGTATATGCCGACCTAACCGGACTAGGATTCTTCCAAACCACCTTGACAGGTGTAGACCTACTAGGTATCTTGACAGGTCTTGTAGGTGGACTGCTCGGAACGGAAGGCATTCAAGTTACCGAACTAATTAACGGTGTATTCGACATTATTGACGATACGGTAGACGAAGAGCTAGAAGAGGGTATCCAAAACGCCACTGACGCTCAAAATGCCGCTGTTGATTTGATAACTTCGACAAACGCTCCGCTAATCCGTATCTTGATGTCTAACGACGAGTTAATCATCAATCCTAGCATCTCAGTAGTTCAACTACTACTAGGTGATTCGATGAAACTACCTAATATTTCTGATATTAGACTTTCAACGAACATCAGCTACGGTTTGAACAATTTGGCATTCCGTATCAAACTTGACCCATATGGAAACTACGTAAACGCAAACGTTTCTGAAAATATGTTCAAGATTGCTATCGGCAATAGCGCAGAAGAACTCAAACTCAAGAAGGTTAAAGACCCAGGTAGTTACAGTGGTGTAGTTGGTATCACTCTCGGCTTAAACGACGAGGGCGGACTATACACAGGTTTCGATATCGGCACGTTGGTATCTTCACTTGTTGACACTCTCAAGTTTGACGACTTCGCAATTTATCTAGAAAAACGTAACGACTACTACTTCATGCGTAACTTGAAGTACGGTGGAACGGGTACGCTCTCTCTAGCTAACTTTGCATTGTCGCCCAACCTATCCACAGGTCCCACCTACTTCTCAGACGGCACGTCGTCAATTTACGACAAGTCGTTTGACACGGCTGATTCTAAGGGCTTCACGCTAACCGACATTCTCGCATTGTTCGGTCGTGGTCCTATAGAAATCTTCGGACTAAACGTTACTGATATGATTGGTCTTGGTACAGGATATCAAGCAACGTACTTCAATAACGCGTACAGAAGAGTTCGTTTGTCGCTCAATAAGACGGCAGATAACGGCCTAGAAATCAATATTAAACAATTAACGCAAGTTTCAGGTTCTTACTCCGACATGGTTGACCAAGAAGACTGGAAACCACAAGAAGTAACAGCCTTTACGAAAGAAAACGTTCTACACATATCACTACAAACCATTCTTGTTATCGACCTAACCGGACTTATCGATACGATAGTTGAGTTTATCATCGACAAAGCTCTCGGTGCTGCAATCGAAGCTATTATAACTGCGGCTTCGGGTGGTGCGCTTGGTGCATTCGCAGGTCCTATCAAGACGGCTATTACGAGCTTGTTGAACGCATTAGTTTCCGATGCTATAGCTTCTGCTCTTGCAAACCTAATCGCAGATTCTACAGGTTACGGCAACCCGCTAGAAATTGGTAGAATTCTAGACGACGTTCTAGGTAAAGGCGCAGGCGGTATTCCGATTACCAGCTTGTACATGCCTACGCTTCTTGCTGGTCTAACCGGTGGTACGGCAGAATACGACGACCAATACGGTAGCTTGTATGGAACGATTACAGGCCCTGGCCCTGATGGTAGAGAAGTTCCCGTTGCAGGCGCAACCGTAAGATTGAACGGTGACCTATATACGACAACGACTAACGCAGACGGCTTCTACAGTTTCATCAACGTTCCTGTTGGCAATTACAGTATATCTATTATTGCAAGCAGTCTAGGATACAACGATAAGCCACAAATTGGCGAAGCAGGTATCAGTGCAACCGTTCGTTCATACTCGGGCTTCGGCGCAACGGAAGCTAACTTCATGTTGAACCTATATCAAACACCGTTCATCGGTGAAGACGTAAATATTTCCGGTAAATTCTCAACGCAAGTTGCCGGCAATAGCGTTTCGGGCGTAGACATTTACTTCCAAACCATCAATTCAGCTGGCGTAACGACTGGTTGGAACAAGATTGCTACTACGGACGCAAGTGGTAACTATACCGCTGTCGTAAGCAACGTTTACGCGAACTACCACGGATTGCAAGCAAGAAGAGGTGGATACACCGTAGCTACTGCTAGCGTTACGATGAACCCGAATAGCAAGAACTACACTGTAAACCTAGTCGAAAAGGTACCTTCCGTTCCGACGAGTGGTAGCATCAGTGGTAGACTAGTAACTTACAACTTCCGTAAGATGCTAGAAGGTAAAGCTACAGAAGTTTATGCAAATTACGCATCTAATGGTGGAGAAGAATTCCCGACGAACGCGTTGACGGCTATTAACAACGCGCTCAACCCCACCTTCTTCAATACATTGGTATCAAGAGGCGGTACGTTCACTGGCGTAACGGTTAAAGAAGGCGTTATTGCATTGACCTATGAGTTCGAAGACGATATGCCCGATTCAAAATACGAAAACGGCAATATCGATAAAGCTGTCAACTCATGGTTCATGCATCTCAATAGCAGTGGTTTCAGAATGGAATCACTATTGAGCAACACAAGCTACCATGGTGAAAGCGAAACGCATAAAGCTAACATCGACTTTAGAGCAATTCGTTCACAAAATACGATTATCGTTGCAATTAGTGCAGCAGACTTCATTGCTGTAACTTCAGGCGTTGAGTTGTGGATAGAAATCCAAAATTCAAACGGCACGGTAAGAACGATTAGAAACACCGACTCTTATGACGGTAAACAAGTAAGCCAAGTTAAGTACAGCGGCACGGCAGTTTACGTAGAAGGTGGAGGAAAGGCAGAAGACCCAATTTACACCAATTACTACGAAAACACGCCTAGAGATTATCTATCCGTAGGAAGAAAGGATAACAAGCAAACCGACTTCGAGGCTAAACAAGTCTTGAATTCCGACGGTAGATTCACTCTAGACGCTATGGCTTTCAACACGAACTACGTATTGAAAGTTCGTTCTGCGACTTACAACAATAGAGACCTAACGGATAACGTTGTCCTATTGAACAGCAGTAACTTAAGAGCAGACCTAGGCGAAATAGTTCTAACCAAGCGTGCACCTCACTGGTCGGAAACCAAAGTTGCAGGTTCAATGCTACAAGGTTTGAGATTAAGACTAGGTGCTGACAAGCTAGACGAAAACAGCGAAGGCATCGCAGACGTATTGAACCCCGGTTATACCGCAGACGGTATTCCTATGACGATGTACTCATGGCTAGCAAGCATGACGGATGAAACCTTGAATGCTCTAGCAGGTTGGGGAACGGGAACCGTTCAAAACGTTGTAGGCGCTGTTATCGATACTTTCGTAAGCAACTCTATCCTTAACGCAATACTAGGTGCAGGCGTAAACGCAGGTATCGGCGCACTAGGTGGACTAATTCCTTCTGCGAACAGTCAATCACCATTCCTAGACGCTGTTGGCAAGCCCATCTTCGTTCCATGGGATAACTACGTAACAGGTTTCGAAAGCGCTGCAGAAGACCGCAACGATGCTATAACCTATATTGAAGCTTGGGTATCTTCAGACATGATAAACGGTATATTCATGATGGTTAACAACATGATTCTACCTCTTATCGGTTATAACCCAATCACACCTAACCAACAATATACGGCAGCAGACCTCTGCGCAATACCTGAAGGCACTAACGACGCTGATAAGAACCTACTAATGTACAACGGTATCTTCGATGAAAGCGACGATGAAAAGATTTACGACTACGTATACGCAAACGAAGGCGAATACGCATCTGTAATGAATGCATTCGGTGCTAGAATCGCCGGTGGCGTTTTGAGCACGGTCGTTAACTTGTTACCAGCGATAATAGGTCAAGATTGGATTAGTAAAATATTCGGCCTTGTACAAATGGTTCTTTACTCAATCGAAGCAGTAAGAGACATTCTCGACCAAGTAACAAGACTAATTTCACATATCTTGCCGTTAACGTTGGCGTACAACATGTATGCAGAAAAAGACCTTGAAAACAGCCCGTTAACACAACAATCCGTTGTTGAAACCGTTGCTCGTGATAGTAACCGTCAAGCTATTACGAAAGACAACTTTGCAACGTCCGGACTCGTTGGTACGCAAGTTGCAACGCAAGAAGATTTGAGAAATAGACAAATCGCTACAAACGTTGGCGATTTGGTATCGCACAGCGGAGCTTTGGCAAAAGACGTCAACTTAGTTGGTTACAACTATACGGGAATTACGACTTCTATCACACCCGTCACCAAGGCAACCGAGCCTAAACTAGACGACGACGGCGATATGCTAGAAGGCTACTATCGTGATTTAGACTTCCACGATATGTCCGTCTATGCAAAGGTAGTCTTGAACTCTAACGTAACTACGCTCCTAGACAGAATAGTTCTATTCATCAATGGTGCTAGCTACGAAAACCACGATAAAGGCAAGATTAACGATGACTCCAAGTACTATCCGAACGGCACGCTACTTCGTGCAGATACCGTATTGTATGACGAAGAAGGACAACCTCTACCCGAGTACAAGGCTGTACACGAAATGGTTCAAAAGTGGATTGCAACCAACATCGTTAACTCTTACCTAGTTATCAACGATTATCGTTACGAAACCAATGAAGGTGGCGTAACGACAAGAAGACTTGTTGGTACAACGTACGTACGTGACGTATTCGGTCACTTCGATGATATCGACTACGAATATGGTGATATTGCCTTCGTAACAGTCAATAACGAAGATGGTGAATTCCAATACTATGAATATCGCGAACTAACGCTAGCAGAAAAAGAAGTTGTTGACATCATTTCTGCAAAGAACGACTGGTTCCTAGAAGTTGATATCAACAATACCGGCGTTGGTCTACGCGCAGTAACTTCACTTGGTGAACTATTCTACGCAGAACCTAACGGCACGTCTCCGATGACTAGGACCTATTTGAACCCACCGGAAACCATTATCTTCCACGACCCATACAATATGCTCGACTTCACGGCATTCGGTGGAACGTGGGCAAATGAAGGCGGACACGGTGGCATTCGTCACAACGTCAACGAAGATGGTACTTATACGGTAACGGATATCACCAAGATTCTACCGAACCGTTGCCAAGCAACGTTCAAAGATGGTTCTTCGGACGACAGTACTGGCGTAACGGTTTACTGGGACTTCAGTGCAATCAACTGGAATACCCAAGCAGAAGACGGTGCAGCAGGCCAAATCAAGGGCTACGTCGCTAATATGACGTTGTTCCAAGAAAGCGATGGCAAGACCGTTTCCAAGATTAACACAATCGTAGAAAAGGGCGTTGTGGTTGATCCCAACTCCACGCTACACATCGAATACGATGAAGCTCTAGGCAGATACGTTGAAGACGAAGACAACAACGAGAAGATTTTCGACCTACCGGAAATCGACCCAATGAACTTCGACCTTGATGCTTACGTAAGCGCTCTACCCACACAATTTGCTTACGCAGCAAAGATGGAATACGTTATCGACGGCGTAAAACAAGTCTTCAAGTATTCAGACGGAACCGTTCAAGAATACGTTTTCAAACGTTACGTATTCAACAAGCTATCTTGGGACTTCTCGAAGACGGAAATCAGTTACAAGGGCGGAACTGCTTACGCAGAACTAACCTACTGGTACGAACCTTCGACAAACAAAGACGGCGCAGTTAAGGGCGAAGCTTCCAAGAGAGTAACCGTAAAAGTTCCTGTCAGAGTTAAGAGTTATGAAGCGGTTAAGTTGAATTCAGTTTCTTCAAGCATCGGCTTGAACCTCTTCTACGAAGCTAACAATACTATGGTTGTAGCAATTTCTGCTTACAATGAAATAGATAGATTCGCAAACGTTACCAACGGTGCAAGCTTCAATATGGGCGACCACGTTGGCGCAAACAACGAATATCTAAATCAACTATTGAACGGATACGGCTTCAACGTAAGCGGTAGCGAAACCATAGACGACGCATACTATAACAGCGAAGATAGTATCGTTTACCTAATATACAACGACGTAACGGAAGCTAAATTCCTACAATACGTTGCAGAACTCAACAACAAACACGGCTACGAAATAACCGTAGCTACAGACGAAGGATTGGCAGCAAGAGCGACGGCTTATAACGCTTCAATAGAAAATGCTACTGCGACTGTTGACCTAGATAAAGGTAACGCACTAGACAAGAGCAAAATTGACGAAGAGCTCGCTAAATTCGGTCAATTCACCAAGTATAACGGCACAGGTTCACTTGCAGGCCTATACAGAAACGATGAAATCGGCGTACTTTATGTTGAATACACAGGCGTAAATGCAGCTAACTACTTGAGCTACGTTGAAACTCTTAATACAAGACACGCAATGAGCGAAAAGGTTAACCGCTTGTATGCAATCAACAGTATGAGCAACGTTGAGTTCGTATATCGTCACACAAGCAAGGACGGCACCGTAAACACCTTCCTATCGAAGGACGAAACGATGATAGTTGCACTTGTAACGAGCCTAGTAGGCGATAGAATCGTTTACTACTACAACGGCGCTAACAAGGGTGGCTTCACCAAGGACTTCGACGGTGACACGTTAGTATTCAACCCGTTAGATAACATCGACGTAAAGAGCGTTGTTTCTCAACTAAAGACTATTAGCTTGAGCTACAATACTTACGATGCAGACGGCAACGTTATTGTTGACGCAACGGGGGCTCCCGTTCTAGGTACCATCAAGAGATGGAAGATAACGGGAATTGAATATTCTTCACTAGACGAATACGACCCCAAAGAAATTACCGAACAAAAGTTCCCCGTAGTTATTACGGTTCAAGACGTTCTAGGTAATAAACAAAACATCACCATTTACGTTCAAGTTCTTGATAGACAAATCAAGGCTCATAACCTTGACACGTTAATCCCGCAAGAAGTAAGAACAATTAATCCGTTCTCTGGCGCAGACTTCGCTCTACCGAGCGCATTCGAAGTAGATTACGGTTATGCGTTATTGACCTTGAAAGAAGGCAAAGATTTCGTATGGGAATACGACGTAGAAGAGAAGAAGAGCTTCAACTATCAAGGAACTACTGCTAATAGCTGGGAATACGTAATCAAAGCTGTTGTTGGCGAAGAAGGATACGAACAATACATTCCTATCACTTACACAATCAACAGAAGAATTCCTACCGGTGTTAAAGAAATAGCAATTTATCCGTACGCTTCTTATACTAGCGAAGACGAAGTATACAAGGGAGCAACCTTGAACAGCGAACAAGATGCTGAATTCTTCACCGGAAGCAGTAACGTAAACGAACAAACCAAACTTTACTACCAAGTAACCAATGAAACCTTTGCTCGTGGCAACGGAACGACGTCTTGGGATTTCGTAACGGTTGACGAAGAAAAGGCAATCGTAGTTGACGGAATTAAGTACTACGAAAGCGTTGAATTCAAGAACGTATCTTACGACGGTGAAATCTATCACGTCAACGTTCTCTTCATAGACGAAATCTTCGGCAAACAAATCGTTAAGAACGTTCGTGTTAAACTACTCAAGACGACCGTAAGCTCGTTGAATATACCTGCTATGGAAATCAGCCCGTATTACTCAGATGAAGATATCAACAAGATACTCTTCGAGAACGTAGGCAACATTTCTGCTAACGTATACGGCGTAGCTAACACCAAGCTATGGAACAAAGATGACGTAAGTGGCGCTAAAGCTGCATTCGATATCATTGGCTGGAGCTACGTAGACAAAAACGGCCTATATCCCGACGGCAGAGACGTAACGATTAACGTTGTAATCGGCAACAAGGGTTATAAGGCAAACGACGTAGAAACACAAATCTGGTCGCAAGAATTACCATTCACGTTCACGAAAGCAGGTGGATATCTCAGCGACAAGACTGTTGCAGAAATAACGCCTATTACACAACCTGGTAGCTACAAGTTGTATAAGGATAACGCAGGCAAGTACGTCTTCGAAATCCAAGACCCATACACCTTCGAACTACCCACAATGTTGAACGTGGTATTTAAAGACGGCGATAGCTACGATGTTCCGGTAGCTTACGATATGGGCGCAAATAAGGATAAGTTCTACACGTATGAACATTCAACGCTAGAAGGCGCTATCATCGTCGGCACAACGATGATAAACAACAAAAACACAGTAGAAGTAACTTATATGAACGTCAATCCGAGAAAGGTTCTTGAGAACGGCATTAAGTACTTCTACGATGAAGCTCATACCAACGAATTTAGCGATAGCGACAAGACCTTCTACGCACTAGACGGCGTTGAACTACCCAAGTATGCAACCGTTGATTTGTACAACCAAGCTAATAGTAAAAACGAAACCTTGGAATTCGACGTTGAATGGACGTCGGTAACTACTTACAGCGCTAACAAGAGTGACTACGTAGAAGGCAAGAAAGAGCTAACGGCTACGGCAAAGATGGGCAATTCAGTCTTCGGTTACATTATCAACGAAGTTAAATTAACGGTAATTGAAGAACACGTATCCAATTACGTATTGAATAGCGATAGAGCTTATATCAATCCTTACTACGACGTCAAAGACCAAATTGTAGAAGCATTAGGCCTAATCGATAACGGCGACGGCACCGTCGGAATCCTAGTAGATACCGTTGATGCAAAAGGCAATGCTTTAAGAAACGGCGTAAAAGTCGACGTTGCACTACCACAAATCCCGATGGGATATCAAACGACTTCAAGCTATAACGTTGAACTCGGACTAGGTAGAACGGTTGACTTCGGTGGAGTAACGGCTATCGTAGACGATAAGAATAACAAGTTAGGTACGTCAATAGAAGTTAGAGAATACGCTCCATTCATGGCAGTCGTTGAAGCTCGTGTAGCAATCGGTATCGAAACTTGGTACGGCGAAAACGTTCTAACAGGCAGTGTTTATGAACAAATCGACTTCGCATCACTAGATACCAGCACCGTAATCGCAGTTGGTAGAGTAGATAGCGATCGCGACCTATTCGGTGGACAAGTTGGATACAAAGCAATAACTAGAGATTTCTTGGCAGAGGAAAAACTAGCTAACGTATGGCCGGAAGGCATCAATATTCTTGACGAAAGCCTAGAAGCTCTCAAGCTAAACGGCAGAATTATCGCAGTATATCAACATAACGATATTTACTACGTATGGTATCAAGGCGCATTGAATATCAAAGACGCTAAGTACCGTCAAGGAATAGCAGATGCAGGTTATCAATTAACCGAAACGGCTAACGGATATCATTCTTACAACAATGGTATTGCTATTGACGTAGCAAGCTACGACGAAGGACTAACGATTCTATTCGAAAACGGTGCTTACGAAGATATAGACGTTGAATGGGATGTTTCTTCGTTGAGATACACCTTCTTGGGAGGCAACCACAACGTAAAAGCTACGTTGAAGAAGGGCGACGCTCTACTAGAACAAACCTTCACGGTACGTGTAGACGTTAAACCGAGCAAGCTATATTCAATTAGCGTAACAAGCGCGGGACTAGCAAACAACAGCGTAGTAAGAACTGAATCAGGCAAGATTACGTCACTACAAGTCGACCCGTACGTTGGATTCGTAGGACTACCGGAAAAAGTCCTTGCATCATTCGACGGAACAGACGGATACGTAGAAGTCGCAGTTTCTTGGTCGTTCGAGAGAGCCCTTGCTAACATGACTACGCTAGGTGGCGAATTCAACAAAGATAACAATATGGCTGCAATCGCATCGATTTACGTAATGGTAGACGGTGTAAGAACGGCAATTCAATCGATTGAAATCCCCGTAGAAGTTATCAATAGAGAACTCATTAGCATCTACGTATTGAACAGCAAGACCAACAAGTACGAAGCATACACCGGTAGCTATGAAATCAATCCTTATGAAACTCTATATAGTGAAGATTTCGATAGCACGGACTTCAGTTACTTCAGAAAGGTTCTACTCCGCGTTAAATCTCACGAAACCGATGGCGACTTGAGCCAAGGCAACCTCGTTGAAGGCAACACCACCGATAAGGAAATCGTCTTCGACTTGACGGCAAAGAACTACAAGTTTGTTGATAGCGAAACAGGTGGCAAGACCAACCTTGACAAGCTCTACACAGGACGCTTGATAACGGTTGAAATCGAAGCCTCTACCGGTAACGCTACGGCAGCTCGCGATGCAGTATTTAGCGAAGTATTCATTACAAGAATTCTTGACATGAGATACGTATCCGGTTTGAATGAAGCATACTTCATCGACCCGTACGGAGTTCTAACAGGAAAAGACGTTGAAGAAGCTGGTTACGAAGGACTAGGCTTAAGATACGACGATAAGCTAAATATTTATGGCAAGACGGAATTCCCGGATAACAAACTTGTTGTAAACAACATTAACATCACAACCGAAAAGATTACTTATCCCGCAACCGTAGAATTTGATACGAGCGACGCTTATACCAAGTTCGTTGATGGTAAGGCAAAAGGTGAAATCGACTTCTCTGGTGGACGTGCAAAACTATACGCGACACTCGGTAATGAAATCGGTGGATACCAAAGAATAGAAATTCCTGTAATCTACGTTGACAGAACCATTAAGCAACTATTCACAACTACAGAAAGTGCTTATGCAAACGACACGGACGAAAACGGCAACCCCGTAACGATGCACTTCAAGTTCGACCCGTTCGACGTATACGATGCAACGAAGATTTACCCACAAAGCGGAACCAACGTAATCTTTACGGACAATTCAAGGACAACGTTCGGCACGACTGGCTTAAGCGTAGAATGGAATGACGAAAAAGTAGCAGTTTCTTACAGAGGAAGCGAAAAGAACAACTACGTCAAGGCAACGGTCAGCTACAATGGCAAGTTCGAACAAGTCTTGAAGTTCTCGGTACTAGTTTATGATAGAACGGTAACGGGCTTCACCGACGTTTACAAGTATATAACCGACGAAAACGGAAATAGAAAGTACAAGGTCAAGACCGACTATGCTGGCAACATCGTATATCAAACGGATGAAGAAGGCAACGTCTTGAAAGACGAAAACGGCAACCCGATTCCTGAATACGTTCTAGATAGCGACGGCAACAAGGTTTATGAGACACCTATCATTCAACCTTACAAGTACCTATCATCTACAGACCTAATGAACGATATTGTAAACGATATCTTCAGAACGAACTCAGCATTCACCATTTACTTCGGTAATATGGGCGCAGACAGCGATAAGTATGCAATCACCTTCACGCTAGGCGCAACGGCATCTTCATTCGTACTAGCAACGGATGCTCCGAATAAAGACCTTGCTCTAACGACAGGCGACGAAAGCCTAGTAATGAGATTCGTAGCAGATTCAGCTAGAGGCATCTCTTACAAGGGCAAAGACGCTAGATTCTACATCACGATACCTGGCTTCGGTATGGGAACAAGTGGTAGACAAGTAGCAACATTCGACGTTGAATGCGCAGAATCTTACATCTTAGGAATTAGATTCCAAGATAGCGAAGGCAACTATACGATGGACTTCGAACGCTGGCTCAATGCAAACGATGATATCGATAGCGACGACATCGTTATCATGAGAAAGGAAGATGCTGAATTCTACGATACGTATTACATCCATCAACCATACATGTTCATCAATAGAGGCGGTGTACTCCTACCAGAAACGGCAATGCTTTACGTAGGTAAGAAAGACGGCAATATAGAAGACCCCGCAACTTATACGGCGGTAACCGACACCTACTGGTCGAATATGTTTAACGGAAGAGCACGTATTAAGTACAACGAGAATACGGCGTCCACGACATTCCAAGTAGACTTAGATTATCAAAACTACGCACTTGAGTTTATCGTAAACGATGCTTGGGCATTAACGAACGACGTAGTCTTCGACGAAGATACGCTCTACGGAAGAGAAGAAGTTATCTTGATGCCTACGCAAAACAAAGTATCCGCTCAATACAAGAGCCAAGTAGCGATACTAGAAGGCACGCAAGTAGGTGAAGATGATAACGGTAGCGTAATCTATGCAAACGATAGCTTCATAATCACTTACATGAGTGGAGAAACCACAATCGGAGCTGTAGAATTTGGACCTATCTCATCGAGCGGAAACAACAAGAATATGGTCAACAAGTGGAACTTCGAAGACGTTGACTGGGATGCAGATAGAAGTGAAAAACAATATGCAACCTTGAAGCTAGGTGGCGAAGGCGGACAAGTAATTAGATGGGGCTTCAGAGTAGATAAGGACAAGAAACTCGTTAACAACTCTGTTGCAACGCTACATTCAATGGAAGAAGGTCAAACAGTCACCTTAGATCGCACGTACAAGCAACTATTCGGTGGTTCGACACTCGCTAAGAGCCCGTCAATCTTCATTGATTACACGTCAGGAATGCATAGCTTCTACAACGACGAAACCAAGAAAGTCGGAGTAGAAAGAGTAGAAGACGACTACGTAGTAACAGCGACTGCATTGACACCTGCGAAGAAAAACTTGAACTCCGAACTTGACGCAGAAGACTTCGCATATCCTGGATACGTCGAATGGTCCGCAACTAGTTATAGAGCATATCCTGATATGGATACCGAAATCGGTGGAAGAATAATCTTCGTTTGCTACAGAGAACCTATCCAACAAATCACAGAAACTGAAGATATGGATATCGTAAGTGTAGAAGGTGAAGGCGGAGCAATCGTTGAGAACAACCTAGGTCAATTCCCGATTGTAATGCACAACCCAGATGCTGACTACGGCTCGTCACTCTTAAGACCAAGACTACCGAGCACTTGGGATTACAAGAGTAGCTTCTCGAAGACCGGACAAGCAATCTATGAGAACAACGGTAGAGACTTCATGTATCCTGATACGAAGTACAAGGTAACCAAGTCCGGTGGCAGATGGGTACAATCCAACATTCCGAAGATTGAAGTTGAAGAAAACGCATACTTCGACTTGAAGTACCTACCACACATGAGCTTGAGAACCAATCTTGAAGACTTCGAAGTTTATGGTGACAGCGGTATCTTAGGCTGGAACAGCGGAAATGTAGAACTATATCAAGGTTACACTTGGGATTACCTATACGCAATCAACTGGGCAGAAGCAGACGTCTACTATACCGCGGATAAGGGTTCATGGAACGCAGCATCCAACAACTTCAACTCAGGTAGCCCGTTAACGAATGGCTTTGCAGATATCAACACTGGTAAAGACCAAGCAGGCTCGTCAAGAGTACGCGGAATGTACACGATTAGAACATACATGACGATTGGTGGCGAGACAATACCTTTCGTAGTAGCTCTAGAAATCGTAAAAGCCAAAGTTAAATAGGCTCAATCCACAAACAAAAGCACACGCTCAGGCGTGTGCTTTTCTCTTGCACGCGCGCGTAATAATAGGCTATTGACTAGAATTAAAATGTGAGTTATAATTATCGTGTATGAATAAAAGAAATTTTATTATAAAAATTTGTGCAATAGTTTTTGTATGTTTACTCGTAGTAGTCACTGCCGTAGCTACGTCGCTTAATTATGGCGAAAGCTCCGAGCCTAATACAAATTATGGCACCTATACCTTTTCGCGCTCTATGGAGCTAAATGACGGCGAAAACGTACGCTTTTATGAGAGCGGGGATAACTACTTCCGTTATTATCACGATGAGAACGGTTATATCTTAATTCGCGACTACGAAAACAACACTCTTGAATATGCTGTAAACAATGGTAAGGGAAGACCTGTAGCTTCGGGTGTTTCTTATAATGCTAGCGAGTTTATAATTAAAAATACGCCTAAAATGACGGCGCTTGATATAGATTTTTCTTCTAATCAAGACCTTTTAATGGAATATCCTATTTCCGATGACGTTGACGTTATGCCTCTTTATAGTGGTGGCACGACACACGAAACAATAGTTAACCTTGTTATTTATATACAATTTAACGACGATTACAGTTTTAGCTTTTCTTCTAACGACTTCAATTCCTATTACAACGCGGGAACGAACTCTTTACGTAATTACTACGAAGTAATGTCAAAGGGTAATTTGACCATTAACAGTATGTATCCTGTTAGAGATAGCGTGTTGCCGTACGTGTATAAAGCTCCTAATAATCGCGAATATTACAACGTAAAAGACAGCAACTCTACTACTAGACGTAATCGTGAAAAAGAACTTCTTAACGGCGCGGTAGAAGAAGCTAAAAACAGATTCAGCTTGAGTGGATTAGACCTAGATACGAATAACGACGAATATATCGATTCGGTTTCGTTCTTAATCAACGGCTCTACCGAAACGACTTGGGGTGGATTGTTATGGCCACATAGTTGGAATTTAGCTTCTATAAACGGCAATAACGACGTTAAAATCGGTGGAGTAACGGTAGGAGATTTCACCTTTAACTTTACCGATAGCCTTGACGTTGGCGTTATTTGTCACGAAATGGGACACGTTTTGGGCGCTCCCGACTTGTATCACTACGAATACGACTTCGTACCGGTAGGCAAGTGGGATTTGATGCAATTTAATATGGCGATACCACAATATATGCTAACCTATATGCGCAAAACCTACGTTGGTGGTATTCCCGACACGGCAATAGTAGAAATCAGCAAGAACGGCGTATATTCACTATCTCCCGTTAGTAGCAATCCCGATGTTTTAGCGTATAGAATAAACAGCGATAGGGCTGACGAATATTTTATGGTTGAATACCGTAAGCCAAGCGCAAACGGTGGTTATGATACGGGAATATCAGGCGCAGGACTACTCGTTTATCGCATAAAAGAAGGCGTTACAAACGGTAACCGTGACGCTTTATACAAGAAGAGCGCGTATCCCGATGAAGTTTACGTATTCCGTCCTTCCGTAAATTTGACAGGAAAAGAACTTTCTACCGATTTGATATACTCAAGAAGTGGAAAGGACGTTGAACTCGCTTATTTATCACCGAATAACGTTAACTTTAGTAGCGTAGGTAGCTTTACAAATACTACCAAATACAATAACGAAAATATTTATTATACGGACGGCACGAATGCAGGTATTGTTATATCAGCGCTATCAATCAGCGACGAAAGCATTGAATTTAGCGTAAAAGTAGACCCCAACGACACCGTTTCGGACGATTATTTTGACGATAAACTCCACGTTAACGAAGCCGTTTACACAAACACTTCGTTCGCAGGCGTAAACTTAAGCTTAACGCTTAACGAAATCGACGTTGAAAACATCGTTGATTTGTCGATAACACTCGAAGACGTAGATAACAACCCAATCGCAACTAACACATTGAACGTTGGTAAGTTTAGAACGGCGTACGCATCGGGAATGCGCACGTTTAATTCACAATTTATCGTTGGTGATAAGGGTAACAACATCGAGAGTGTCTTTAGTTACGGGGAATTCCTTTCTGACAGCGCGCCCGTTTCTGCAAAAATCTACGTGGTGGATGCCGACGGCGATAAAATGCTAGTCAAAACCATAGCTATAGATGATAACGATACGGCGTGGTCGATGATTTTGAGCGCAAAAACGTCGCTTTCTGCAAGCGTTGAGGCTGGAAGCAGAATAACGCTAGGCGTTAGAACCGACGGCACTGTGAGTGTTTCTGGCACTGGAAACGAGGTTTTCGCGGGTATTAAGAACGCGACAGGCGTTGTCAAAGCCAGCGCAGGGGTAGCGCATACGCTTGCCGTACTTCGTAATTTGACGGTTATGGCTTACGGTGCGAATTACAACAATGAATGTAACGTATCGGGTTGGAGAGATATTAAAGACGTTTCTGCCGGGAATTATACGTCTTACGGCGTAACGACAGACGGAAACGTTATGGCCGTAGGTCTTAATAACTACGGACAATTAAACGTTCAAGATTGGAAGAATATAATTAAAGTCGATGCAGGCGCTAGACACGTAGCAGGCGTTGATACGGCTGGCAAGGTATATGCCGTAGGAGATAATGCGAACGGTCAGCTTAACGTAGCGGGCTTAACAGATATTATCGACGTTGCGTGTGGAAATACGTTCACGGCTTGCTTAAAGAGTGACGGTACGGTTGTCATAGTAGGAACGCTTGCTAACGGAAACGCTTCGGAGTGGGAAAATATCACTTTGATTTCAGCAGGAAACACGCACCTAGTCGGATTAAAAGCGGACGGAAAGGTGGTTTCTACCGGCGATAATACGTATGGACAAGCTTCCACAATCAATCTTTACGACATAGAAGACGTTTCTTGTGGCGAGTATCACACGGCGTATTTGAGAAAGGACGGCGTTGTAGAATATCGTGGAGAGGGTAACAGTCAATACGGCACGAACACCGAGCTTAAAAATCTTAAATATGCAGATACGGAATACGTAAAAGCAACGGGAGTACAAACTGCTTCCGAAACCTATCGCGTTGCAAAAGGCGAGAGCATTTATCTCACGACTACGATTATGCCCGTTACGGCAACGTATAAGAGAGCTATTTTTGCTACCGGTGACGTAAATGTTGCTACGGTTAGCGCAACCGGAGAAGAAACTGCTAAAATTACCGGTATTTCCGTAGGAAAAACCTCTATAACTATAAGACTAAACGGAACGGGAATAACCAAGAAAATAGACGTAGAAGTCTATGAAACCGTGGCGCTTCAAGAAATAGTTTTTGCAGATAGCGAGAAGAGTATTCTTATAGGCGAAACTGCTCAACTAACGCTATTGCTTCAACCAGAGAATGCTATTGCACAAGGAACGCCATATTATCGTTCATCTGACGAGAGCATTGTAAGCATTGACCAAAACGGCGTAATCACAGCGGGCGACAGAGTGGGTAGCGCAACGATTTACGCGGTGCTCGATGGAAAAGTCGCAGAATGTACGATAAACGTTGTTTCTACAATAGATAGCATTTCACTTTTAACTACAAATCTACAAATTAAATACGACCAAGAAATTTCTTGGAGCGAGTTGTTTATGGACGTTGTTATTGGAAATAGCACGGAAAGGATAGCTTTAACCGAGGATATGATAAAAACCGATTATTCCATAACGGCGATAGACGTTTCGCAAACAATATCGGTTGAATATATGGGACACGTTAAGACGTTTGTTTTGACTGTCAGAAATTACGTAACGGGAGTGGCTATTTCCACGCTACCTAGAACGGAGTATGCTTACGGCGAAGGTATGAAAGTAACGGATTTCGTTGATGGGAAATTAAACGTTGAATACGCTTATGGAAGTAAAGAAGAAAAAATCGACATAAGTTACGTTTCCGGCTATGATGCAGGCAAAGTAGGAATGCAAACTATAACGATTACTTACATAGATTCGACTTGGGGAACGTCTTTCATAACCGTATACGACGTAAAGGTTGAAGATACCGTATTGGAAATCAGTTACAATCCGGAAAATCGCAACTATTATTTCGGTGATGAATATAGAATGACCGATGAATTCACCATAAAAATGAATTCCGGTGCAATTAGATATAAAGAAGTTTTTGATGCTACTATTGAAAATTTCGATTCTACGGTTTTGGGCGACCAAATAATAACTCTTAAGTATTTCGATGACGTAGCAAAGGTTGAACACAGTGTAGAAGCCTACGTAAACGTTAGCCTAGGCAACGACTTTGTTATAAACGGGGCAAACGAAGACGGCAAACACTATTTCGAAGTAGGTGGAAATCTAGGCTTGACAGTAACCGTTATACAAAACGACGGTGACGTCATCAGTATCGCGCCTAAAAATAGTGAAGAAGATACTGTGTGGGTAGCTTTCAGTGGCTTTGATAATAGTACTATGGCTGAACACGCAGTCGTCGTTAGTATTTATGGTAAAACCAGAGAGTATACGGGTAGCGAATACGTTGTTAAGGAAAGACTAGTTGCAGTTGTCGGCACCATAAACGCATTCGGAAAAAAACAATCGGAAAGATTGAGCCTTGTTTACGAAAGAACCGAGTTTAAGTACGGCGAAGACGTTGACGTTAAGATAAAAGTTGAATATACCGACGGCACGGTAGACGTTATAGAGCCGATGGAAGAAGCTTACGACCCAGAAACCGTTGATATTGAACAAATTTACTACGCTAGATACATTGACGAGTGGCTAGAACTTCCCATTATAATTCACGATTACGTGATGGGATTACAACCGATAGAAGATAAAGTTACCAAGTATAACGTAGCTATTTCTATTAGCGTTTACGCTATAATGGCGAAAAATGGTGTTGTTAAACTAAATGCCAGCGACTATCAAGTAAGTAATTATAGTCTAACGGACGTTTCCGGTACGCAAACCGTTACCGTTAGTTATATGACGTTTGCAACGAGCTTTAAACTTACCGTAAACGATACGTTTAGCTCTATTGCAGTCAAAGAGAGCATTAAAAAAGACTATTTATATAAAGAAGACATTGATTTAACGTCAAAATACGTTATAACAATGGAATCGGGCGCAAAGAAAGAAGTTAGCTACGATAGCAATTTCTATTATAGAGTCGATCATAGTGCTACCATTAAATTCGACAATACCAACACGAGTAACCAACAAATAATCTCGATTTATTACAGGTCGGAATTTGGTGACGTAAACGTTTGCGACGTTTACGTAATGGTACACAATTACGTAGAAAAGTTGGTAGTAGAGAATGGTAGCAAGCTCGACTACGAGTATGGCGAAGCTCTAGAAATAAGTGTAAAAGCCGTCTATGCTAACGGCGCAAGCGAAAAACTCAAAAACACGCAATACACGACTACTTACGATGCAAAGAAAGCCGGCGTACAACAAATTGTAATTAGATACGTTGATAATTATGCGGGTATAGTTACCAGCCTTGCAACGGTTACGGTAAACGATACCATAATAAGCGCGGAAATGACTACTTATCCCAACGTTCGTTCGTATAACTTTGGAGAGGCGCTCAGTTGGGTAGGCGCCGTATTAAAGGTTGATTACGCAGGTGGTACGTCCGCAATTTATAGGGGAAATGAAATTAAGGTATTCCCAATAACTTACAACCCCACCAAGACGGGTACGCAATACGTTGTTGTTAACCTTGGCGAGAATGAAGTTAGATTTTCGGTAAACGTTTCGGTAGAAAACGACACCGTGCTATCATATTCCATCACAAAAGAAGGCTTGACGTTTGATAGAGCAAACAGGAAGTTCGTTGTGGATAAAGAAGGGTTGGTGGTTAGTGACGTCTTCGCACCCATCGTTTATGCTAAATACTTAACGGCAAACTACGTTTCTAGTGGCACTGAAATCGACGCGCCTACTACGAGCACGAGAAAGTTGAGAACAGGGGACAAAGTCGTTTTGAAAAACGCAGACGAAGTTGTGGTTTACGAACTTGTAGTTTACGTATACGGCGATGCTAGTGGCGACGGAATTTTCGATAGTGACGACGTTGACAGCGTAGCGCAAGCAATCGCATCGGGAAGCGTTCAAAAAGACGTTATGGACTATGATTTAGACGGAGAAGTTTCCTTGACCGACCTAGTAAATTGGGCAAGAAAAGCGAATCCTTTGGATATACCTAACAATATGCCGTCCAAGAAGTTTATTTCAGACGTAAAAATACGCAAAAAGGAGAATGGTGAAATTGAAATCTAGAAGAATAATTTCCGTGTTGATAATAATTTTGCTACTTTCTGCGTGTTTATTAGTGGCGTGTGGCAATCCTATACCCAGAGAAGTAGAAAAAATCGCTATTATAAACGGCTCTTTCAAGGATACTTACAATCTCGACGAAGTCGTTAGCCTTAAAGATGCAAAAATAAGGGTAACGTATACCGATGGAACGGGAGAGAATATTCCCATAACGCAAGATATGATTAGCGGGCTATCGACGGCTATTTGTACTAATAGTGCGACGCTTACGGTAACTTATAAAGAAAAAACGGCTACTTTTATATATAAAGTCGTTTCGGATAGAAATATTGAATCTGCAGTTAGATTAAAAGCAGAGTGGGTAGAAGGCGAAACCAATTATATATCGGTGAAAGCGAGTGGCGTAGCTAATTCAGACCTTGCAGCAGTGAGCTTTACTTGTACGGCAAACAACGCTTTAACCTTAAAAAACGCAACTCTTACTTTGTCTAGCAAGTGGGCGTTGCAATATAGCGCAATAGATGCGAGAAACGTAAGAGTAGTTATCTATTCAAAGACCGGTGACGATACTTTGAATACCGACGGAGAAATTTGCAAAATTAACGCTGTAAAAGGAATGGGGAATGCAGAAGTGTATCTGCAAAGCGCATCGTTTTCGAATGGAGAAAGAGATTTCACCATACCACCAGCGAGTTTAGAAATAGAGTAGGAGTAGAACATGATAGCTATTATACCTAAACCACAATACGCAAAGATACTTTCTAATAACGTTTTCAATTATACAGAAAAAGACGTTACGAGAGAAGTGGACTTGTCTCTCGCAAAAAAGGGAGAATATACCCTAAAAATCGACGAAAAAGGCATTTTTGTGAGTGCAAAAGATGATATAGGATTTTTCTATGCAGATAAAAGCATCGAACAACTGCTTTTGCAAGGCGCGCTTCCGCATTGTGAGATAAAGGACTTACCGAAATACGAATATCGTGGCTTTATGTTGGACTGCGCGAGACATTTCTTTAGCGTTGAAACTGTCAAAAAGCAAATTGATATGATTTCCAAGTTCAAAATGAACGTTTTTCATTGGCATTTAACTGATGACCAAGGCTGGAGAATACAAATCGATAAGTACCCACTTTTAACCGAAATCGGCTCTTACCGTGCGGGAACAAGGGGTGATAATAAACCCGTTAGTGGATATTACACCAAGGATGAAATAAGAGAAATCGTGGCTTATGCAAAAGAAAGGTATATAGACGTCATTCCCGAGATTGATATGCCGGGACATTTTTCGTCGGCTTGCGCTAGCTATCCACATCTATCGTGCTCGGGTGTAAGACCTAATGTAAAAGAAGGTTTTGGTATTCACGTTGATGTCGCTTGTGCAGGGAAAGAGAGTACGTATGAGTTTATAAAAGATATCATTGACGAAGTTGTCGAACTTTTCCCTTGCGAATACGTGCATTTGGGTGGGGACGAAGCATTACGTACAGATTGGCTAGATTGCTCGGACTGTCAGCGTACCATTCAAGAGAATGGATTGAAAGACGAAGATGAGCTTCAAGCCTACTTTATGAATAAAATAGTTAGCTATTTGAATAGTAAAGGCAAGAAGGCGATTAACTGGAACGACGGTATGATTGCGGAGAACGTGAGAGATGATATAATCATTCAACATTGGCAAGAAGGCGAAAAATCTCTAGAGGCAACCGTTCGTGAACTTAAGAAGGGAAGAACCGCGATAATTTCTCCATTCTTTAGCTATTATTTAGATTATCCTTACGGTATGACGCCTTTGAAAAAAACCTTCAAATGCAATCCGAAAATCGTAGATGAAGACGTGAACATTTTAGGCGTAGAATGTCCTTTGTGGACGGAGTACGTGGATAGCGAAGAGAAACTCGAGAAGCAAGTTTATCCAAGATTACTCGCCGTCGCAGAGAGAGGATGGAGCGAATACCATAATAATTACAAAGATTTTGACGCTCGCGTTAAGTTGGTAAGTAATATGTTTGACAAATATGGTATCAAATGTGCTAGAATAAAAGATGCAAATCCAACGATATTCACAGGGAAGCTTATATCTCTCATTAAGTTTTTCTGGAATGCAAAAGACAAGACGTTATTAGAATCTCAAACAAGAATAAATACCAACCATAGAAGGTTAAAGGAGAAGTATGGAAAATAAGTTTTGGCATGCAAAAACAACGGAAGAAGTTTTCGAAGCTACAAGTACGCAAGCTAACGGTTTAACAACCGAAGAAGCTCAAGCTAGACTTGCTCGCGACGGAAAAAATGCACTTGCAGAAGGCAAAAAGCGCTCGCTAATTCTCAAGTTCTTCGACCAATTCAAGGACGTTATGATTATCGTATTGCTAGTAGCAGCAGCGGTATCAGCAGTCATTTCTATTGTAGAAGGTAACTATAGTGAGCTTATCGATTCAGGATTAATTCTTTTAATCGTTGTCGTTAATGCAATTATCGGTCTTGTTCAAGAGAACAAGGCGGAAGCCGCGTTAGACGCCTTGAAAAACATCAATAAACCTTTCGCAAAGGTTATTCGTGACGGCGTTCTCACCAAGATTAAGAGTGAAGAAATCGTTGTCGGCGATATAGTCGTGCTAGAAGCAGGCGACATCGTTCCTGCAGATATTAGACTATTCGAAAGTGCTAGCCTTAAGGTTGAAGAAGCTGCTCTTACCGGTGAAAGCGTTCCTAGTGAAAAGGATGCTAGCTACGTAGCAAAAGAAGACGCACCTCTAGGCGATAGAGCTAATATGTGTTATTCTTCGGGCGTTGTTAGCTACGGCAGAGGACAAGGTGTTGTCGTTGAAACAGGTATGAATACCGAAGTTGGTAAGATTGCAAAGATGCTCAACGAAAGCGACAATTCACAAACCCCTCTACAAGTTCAACTTGCAAAGACTGCAAAAGTATTGAGCATTGTTGTTCTAGCCATCGCAGCAGTTATTTTCGTGTCTGCAATCGTTATCGCAATTCAAGACGGCGCTGTTATAAAAGACGCTATACTTGATTCATTTATGACGGCAGTTGCTATTGCAGTTGCTGCTATTCCAGAAGGACTACCTGCAGTTGTTACCATCGTTCTAGCAATAGGCGTTCAAAAGATGAGCGACAGAAAGGCTATCGTTCGTAACCTTCCCGCAGTAGAAACTCTAGGTTGCTGTGAAGTTATTTGTTCAGATAAGACGGGAACTCTTACTCTTAACCAAATGACGGTAAAAGAACTTTATACCCCCGCAACGGGAATTTATAAAGCAGGCGAAGAAGCTGAAATGACCGAAGCTACAGAACTTCTTGTTCGTGGTATGGCTCTATGTAACGATACCATTGACAATGGTGATAAGCTTCTTGGCGACCCCACGGAAACAGCTCTTGTTGCATACGCAAAGAGCATCGGATACACCGAGTTCAAAGAGAAATACCCACGTGTTAGTGAGAACCCATTCGATTCTGTTCGTAAGCTTATGTCAACACTTAACGACGTTGACGGCAAAAAGGTTGCTCACATCAAAGGTGCTCCCGACCTTCTAATCGAAAAATGTAAATATATTTACGACGGTAAAGAAGTTAGAGAAATTACTGCCGACGACGTACAAGCTATCAAAGATAGTAACAGTGCAATGGCAGTTAAAGCACTACGCGTTCTAGCAGTTGCAGTTAAATACGACGATGAAACGCTAGAAACCCTAGAACAAGATATGATTTTCGTTGGTCTAGTCGGTATGATTGACCCGCCTAGAGCAGAAGTTAAAGACGCTGTTGCAGTATGTAAGAAAGCAGGTATTACCGCTATTATGATTACCGGTGACCATATTGACACAGCTAGTGCAATCGCAAGAGAAATCGGTATTCTCGAAGAAGGCAAACGCGTTATCACAGGCGCAGAGCTAGATAAGCTATCAGATGAAGAGTTCTTTGCTCACCTAGATGAATACAGAGTATTCGCTCGCGTTAGCCCCGAGAACAAAGTTAGAATCGTTAAAGCATTCAAGGCAAGCAACAGAATCGTTGCTATGACGGGTGACGGCGTTAACGACGCTCCATCAATCAAAGCCGCAGATATCGGTATCGGTATGGGTATCACAGGTACCGACGTTAGCAAGGGCGCAAGTGATATGGTCCTTGCAGACGACAACTTCGCAACAATCGTTTCTGCAGTTGAAGAAGGTAGAAAGGTCTTCTCGAACATCAAGAAAGCCGTTCAATACTTGCTATCAGCTAACATTGCAGAAGTTCTATGCTTATTCATAGCAACGCTATTCTTACAAGTAGAATTCTTAACCCCAGTTATGATTCTATGGGTTAACCTAGTAACGGACAGCCTACCCGCACTCGCACTCGGTACAGAGCCTGCAGAAGCCGACGTTATGAATTACCCGCCTAGAAAGTCAGGTTCTTCATTATTCGCAGGTAAGACAGGCCGTGACATTCTAATTCAAGGTATAATGCAAACGGGACTTGTTATGGCGGCATTCTGCATCGGTAACTACGTTCTAGCTGACGGTGTAGCAAACCACGCTGTTGCAGAAACAATGGCATTCGTAACGCTTTGCTTCATTCAATTATTCCACTCATACAACTTGCGTTCACAAACGCATAGCTTGTTTGCATCTAACCCATTATCAAACAAGTTCCTAGATTTGTCATTCCTAGTAGGCGCATTCCTAATCGTTATCTGCGTAGCAATTCCCGCTATCGGCGAAACGTTATTCGACGCAGCTGCATTGAACATTGGAGAATGGGCAATTTCAATCGGACTAGCATTCGCAGTCGTTCCTATGGTCGAAATTCAAAAACTTATCGAAAGAGCTGTTGAGAAAAAGGCTAAAAAATAATGGATTATAAAATAATGCTCCCACAAACAATTTGGCAAGACTACGACCCTTCGCAAGAAGAGCTCGGCGCCAAATTGGTAGGGGAACAAATAAACGATAACGTAACAACCCAAAATTATCGTTTCATAGCACTAACAACCGACGACGGTAACATTGATGTTGCCGTCAAGGTCGTTTCACCACTAGACGGCTCCGATAGGGCCGTCGTTATCGTGGAAGAATACCACAGAGAACCGAGCGAAGAGCTTGTTCTTGACCTAGTAGCTAGTGGCTACGTTGTTATAATTCCGGATATTTCGGGAGTACATAGCACGCCTACGACTTTCCCAGAGAGTTTGTATTACGGTGCGTACGATAAGGCGGGCGAGCATATTGAAAAGGTTTCACCGACGGCGAAAGACACTTGTCAATATCTTTACGCTATCATCGTTAAAAGAGCGTTAGAGTTTGTTAAAAAAGAACTTAACGTGCAAGAAATAGCCCTTGTAGGATTAGGAAACGCCGTAGAAGTCGCTATGATAGTAGCAGGTACAGGCGCGGACGTAAAAGGACTAGCGTGTATAAACGGTGCGGGTTATAGAGAATATATCCGCCTTAATAAATACGGAAGTGAAAAGGAACTCGTTCTAGACGAAGAGAGAATGTGTTGGTTAACGGGCATAGCATCCGTTGCTTACGCAAAGCACGTAAAAGCACCTACGTTTATAGCTTTAGGTAGCAATAGCGAACTCGTTGATATGGATAGGGTTGAAAACCTAACGGCGCTTTTGGAGAGTGATACGCATATCGTAATAAGCCCTATGGCAGGGAACTTTATTCTTCCCGATGCATATTTAGGATTTAAGATATGGCTTAAATCGATATTCGACGATAGGACACTCCCAGAGATTCCAAAAATCGATATAAGAGTTAGCGAAGAAGGTAAAATCTACTTTGACGTAGACTGCGACCCGAGCGCAATGGTAAACAAAGTAGTCGTTTACTACAGTACGGGAGATTACAACCACGAAATTCGTGCTTGGAATAAGGAAGACGGGATTTGTATATCATTTAATAACGAGTATATCGCATCTCCCGCGGTTTACGATGAAAAAGCACCTTTATTTGCCTATGCAGAAGTGCAATACGAGAGTGGATTAACGCTCACTTCACTACCCGAATACGTTGAGCTTAAAGGTTTACCCGTTATACCTTGTGCAAAAAAGAAAATCGGTAGAAACGCGATAATATACCAACCGTCGCAAGAAAAGGGTAACTTCGTAGAAGACTGCGACAAAGAAGTCCTTATGGCGCGTGGTATAGAAATGTTTAAGACCAAAAGGGGAGCTATGGGCGTTAAGAGCAAACACGGCGCCTTAAAAACCTATCACTTCGCACCGAGCGTGGGCGAAAATGAAGAAAAAATCTTGCAAATCGACATATACACGGAAGAATTTACTCGTGCATGCGTCACACTTTACGTTGACACCGAAGACGGAACACGCGCTTATACAGCAGAAGATAACGTACAAGACACAAAAGGCTTGTTCGTTAGCTATATGTTCAAAAAATCCGACTTCAAGGACAACAAACTCATGCCACTAACCGACTGGGCGGAAGTAAAAGCGCTATCCGTTAAAGGTGAAGGCATAGCTATAAGCAACATATTGTTTATTTAGAGAGAAATGAAAAAAGCTGTTGGAATCATATTAGAAGTTGTTTTTTTAATTCTATGCATTGTAGTTGCATATTTTCTTTCTAACTATATGTTCGCAACGGTTCCTATCGACGGAAATTCGATGGAAGGACTCCTTCATAACGAAGACAAGGTTATAGTTTATAAAGTCGGCAAATATAAGCACGGTGACGTAGTCATATTCGATACCGGCGAAAAGTATATTACCGACGAGGGTAAAGAAGCAAATAGATATTTCGTCAAGCGTATAATCGGGCTTCCTGGCGATACCATAGAAATCAAAAGGGCTCCTGACGGCGAATTTTTCGTATATAGAAACGGAGAAAAACTCGTAGAAGAATACCTAACCGCAAACGTAAAGAATGCGTATAGCGAAATGGCGCCCACAGTTATAAACGATGGAGAATTCTTCTTCTTGGGCGATAACAGGCTTAATTCGGACGACAGCCGTAATGATAGGCGAGGCAAGCTCGATAAAATCGTAGGACGCGTCATATTGAGATATGGCAAAGAAGGCTTCTTCAAAGATAACGATATAATTAAACGCGTAGCTTAATAGACAAACAAAGACAAAAACCACCATTAGGGTGGTTTTTTTATGATGTTTTACAAGGTATAATTTTGAAATGAAATACAAAAAGTTTTTACCTTATATAATATACTTCTTATTATTCTTATTCCTGTTCTTTTTAGAGAGCAAACTAGGTGTTAGGGGCTTTTCCGTTGCGTTATTCGGTGCGCTCGTTTATAACAAAAGCAATCTCCTTATTTTGGCGCCAATTTACGTTGTTAGCGCTATTATCGTGAGCCCTACGCTAATTACACTAGCCATTGTTTCTGCGCCCATCGTAATCGTTTTTACGGCGTATTTCGTGCATTATAAAATCAAAAAAAGAATACATGTCGTTCACGTCAGCCTTTACGTGTTCCTTGCGGAAATTCCCAAGGTGTTTTTTAGTATAGACAGTCAAGATAACGTAATAAGACTAATAGTTGGGGTGATTCTCGCACAAATATTAATCCCTATATTAGTTTCGGCAACTTATACGATTATCAAAAAGAAAGGGAGTTTTTTGCTGTCTAGACAGGAGAGCGTTGCGTTAGGTGTTTGCGTAGCAATACTCGCGCTCGGGTGTGGATTTTTAGAGATAAAAGACGTTAACTTTTACTATGCGATAGGAATGCTGTTAATAATAGCGTTTGCAAACGTAAAAGCCGTTTACTCACTAGGTGGAACACTTTTCTATGCGCTAGGTGGACTATTGTCTATAGGTAGCGTAGGCAGTATAGCCATATTGCTTTACGGCGCGCTCATAAGTAGCTTTTCTAGAAAAAGCTCGCAGTTTGTTACCTTTCTTGCGCTCACAATGCACGCGTTACTAATTCTCATCGGTGCGTTGAACGAGAGCTATTTTTCACTTATACCACCGTTAATAATAGCAATAATTTATGTTTGTATTCCCAAAAAGCTGAAACAAGGCGCCCGAAACGCGATAGATGCTTTTTACGCGGGAAGAAGTGCGCGTGCTATAGTTAACAAAGATAGAAAAGAAACCGCCGAGAAGCTACTGCTTCTAGCAGAAGTTATGGGTGCGTTGGGGGATATTATCGGCAAGGATATTGAAGAAAAAGAAAGGATAGATACTAAAAAACTTGCAGATAAAGTTGCTGATACGGTATGTGGAAGTTGCAAGAATTTTTCTAGGTGCAAGTCCGTGCTTCGTGGGGAAAGCACTACGCCGATAGTAGAAGAGCTTATTTATTCTGCGCTAGTTAGCGGTAGAGCTACTATTCTAGATGCACCGCCGTTTTTATCGTCGTATTGCATTAAAATAAACAATATGATTTCATCTACAAACGGCATACTTTCGGTTGTAAACAATAATACTGTCGACGGTGTGGGCGAAGAAAAGAACGTGATTAAAGAAGAAATGCTAGGGCTTTCATCGGCGCTTAAGGCGCTTTCTAGTGAAGTGCAGTCGCCGATTAGCTACGATATTAAAGGGGAGCGAGATTTAACGTTAGAGCTTAATCGGCACGATTTGTGCGTAAAAGATACCATACTTTATCGGGATAACGGTAGTTTGCAACTGGGGTTAATCGTAGATGACGTGGCGCTTATGGCGCAGGGCTTTGTGGATACTTTATCCGATGTCGTCGGCAAGAGAATGGCGCTCGTAAAGAAAGAAAAGGTTGTAAACAATTCGGTATTTGCGCTCTTTGAAGAGTGCCCGAAATACGGCGTTGCGTATGGGGAAGAGTGCTTATCGTTAGAAGAAGGGGCTTGTGGCGACACCACTCGCGCAGTACGACTTGGGAATTCTAAAGTTATGTTTATACTTTCCGACGGTATG
Source organism: Clostridia bacterium (assembly GCA_017533005.1). Taxonomy (GTDB): domain Bacteria; phylum Bacillota; class Clostridia; order Christensenellales; family DTU072; genus RGIG6449. Next base: position 46,808 of record JAFXIQ010000015.1, read on the forward strand.
GGCAGTGGCGAGCACGCAGAAAGGTCGAGCGTGGGTGCCGTCAGTATGCTTGAGAATTTTTATAAAGGTGGTTTTGAGCATAAGGCGGTGATGTCATTTGTTTCGAGATTTATGTCAACGAGAAATACGGAAGATTTCAATGCAATAGACATCGCTGTTTTCGACACGAAAAATGCGAGCGTTGATTTCATTAAACAAGGTGCTCGCGAGAGTTTCATTTTGAGAAACGGCGAAGTAGAAGTTATAGAATGTGGTTCACTTCCCTTGGGAATAGTAGAAGACGTAGAGCCGATTATAGAAACGCGTAGCATAGACACGGATACTTTCGTAATTATGGTGAGTGACGGAGTAATAGATACGATTGGCAAGGAAGGTCTTGTCGAAATATTATCCGGTATAAAAACTCGCAACCCAGAAGTTATTTCAAAGGCAATAATCGACAACGCAAAAAGGCTTATGGAGGACTCGCACAAGGACGACGCAAGCGTTATATGCGCGCGCCTATACACGCTAAAGCAACCTTGACTAAACGCCCAAGATGTGTTATTATTAAAAATAATACTTTTGGAGCGAAACATGAGAAGTTTTATAAGAAATACAACTCAAGCAAAGCGCTGGAATGAAGGCAATCCTTTAGGAAACGGCAGGCTTGGCGTTATGGAAAACGGTGGCGCTAATAAGTCGACCATTGTTTTGAACGACGATACGTTTTGGTCGGGATACGGTAAATGGAAAGGCGCAAACGCAGGGGACGCGATAATTCGCGCAAAAAACGCGATGCTTCTAGAAGACTATTCGCTTGCAGAGAGTATAGTTCAGAATGAAATTACTGGTGATTATACCGAGAGTTATTTGCCCATAGGAACGCTTATTTTGAAGAAAGGCTTGGGTGTCGTTAAGGAATATGAACGCGTTCTCGACCTTGACAATGCTACGCTTCAGGTAAACTATAAAAAAGGCAAAACTATTTATAAAGAAGAAAGTTTTATTTCTTATCCACACGACGTCTACGTAAAAAGAATAACCGTCGACAAGGCGAGCAACGTAGAGATTTTAATGACGTCTGCCGTTCGTTACTCGACCTGCATAGACGGTAACGCTATTTTTATGAGTGGACTTGCTCCGTCAAAAGTCGCACCCAATTACGTTTATTATGACAAAAACCCCATAGTTTACGACGCTAATAATGAAGGAATGCGTTTCGATGCAGTTTTGCAGGTAGAAACCGATGGGGAAGTGCTAAATAAGAACGACAAGTCGATACTTATTAAAGGCTATACTTCGCTAGTTATTTATTACAGTTCGTTGACTTCCTACAAAGAGAGTGGCGATAGGAAGAGTATTTTGCAAGAAAAACTCGCTAGCGCAATCCAAATCGGCTATAATGGTTGCCTTAAAGCGCATATTGAAGACTACAAGGCGCTTTATGATAGGGTGGAACTCGAATTGAATGGAGAACTCGATTCTCCCGTTGATATGAGAAAAGCGCTTCGTGCTGTAGAAAAAGGTGCAAATCCGAGTGGTGGACTTATCGTTACTTTATACAACTTCGGTAGATATTTGACGATAGCTTCTTCTAGAGAAGGTAGTGAAGCAACGACGCTACAAGGTATATGGGTTAACGAGCTTCGTTCGCCGTGGTCGTCAAACTATACCGTGAATATCAATACGCAAATGAACTATTGGGCAACGGAAACGATTGCGCTCCCAGAATGCACCGAGCCACTTATAAGGCTAATAAAAGAGCTCGCAAAGAGTGGTGAGAGAACTGCAAAAGAAACCTTTGGTGTGGAACGTGGTTGGGCAATAGGGCACAATAGCGATTTGTGGAGAACAACCAATCCCGTGGGCAGAGTGAAGGCGGGAAGTAGTGCGTCTTACTCGCTTTGTATGGGGGCTAGTGGTTGGTTTTGTAGACATTTATACGAGAGATTTTTACATAGTGGCGACGTGGAGTTTTTAAGGAAAGAAGCCCTTCCCATTATGAGAAGCTCCGCCGAATTTTATCTTGAATATATGGTAGAAGACAGCGAGGGCTATTTGGTTTGTACGCCCGATATAAGTCCGGAAAACTCTTACTATAAAAGGGGCAAACGTTATTCAATAGACCTTGCGCCTACGATGACCATGAGCATTATTCGCGAGCTTTTTGCTAATATATTATCTGCAGAGAGTTACCTTGGCGTAGAGAGTGAATTGGGCAAAAAAATAATGCTTGCACTACCTAGACTTTATCCAATAGGTGTAGGCAAAAACGGACAAATCATAGAGTGGCACGATGATTACGAAGAAGTCGAGCTCGCGCATAGGCACGTTTCTAACCTTTACGGTCTTTATCCGGGAAGTGAAATTACTCCCGAAACAACGCCTATACTTGCTACTGCGAGCGAGCGCACTCTAGAAAGAAGAACGAACGAAGGTACCGGTTGGAGCCTTGCTTGGAAGGTAAATATGTGGGCACGTCTCAAAAATGGGACACGAGCTTATGATATACTTAAGAAACAGTTGAGATTATGTCATCAAGGTGGACATCGTGGTGGTGGCAGTTACGCATCGTTGCTTTGTGCGCACCCACCGTTTCAAATCGACGGAAACTTCGGTATAGTTGCAGGAATTAATGAAATGCTTATGCAGTCGCATAACGATATAGAGCTTCTGCCTGCAATACCTGCGGAATGGCATAGTGGTAGGGTAAAAGGCCTTATCGCGCGTGGCAATAAACGCGTTTCAATCACTTGGAAAAACGGAGAAATTATCGATAAAAAGATAGAAGAATTATGATTAAGCTGTTTACTAGTAACACGACAAGGGGTGCAACTAGCGCTGTTATAGGGGAAATTAAGAGAAATTACGCTATAGGTGTCAATCAAATAATTTTGACGCCCGATAGCTATAAATTCACCATAGAAAAAGAAATTTTTAATGCGCTTGAATTAGAAGGCTCTTTTGACATAGAAGTTACTACGTTTGCAAGGCTTGCACAATCCGTTTTGAAACACCGTGCGAAGAAATGCTTATCAAAAGAGGGCGCGGTTTTATTGCTCCGTAACGTTATCGCGCGTAACAAAGATAAACTTATGCACTATGGGGCAGTAGCGAACAATCCACGTTTTGCGCACGAAATTTTTGCAGTCATAGCATCAATTAGAAATAACGGTTACACTTCGGAAGATTTAGAAAGAATAGTTCCTAATTTGGCGAAAGGAACAAAAACTAAAACTCACGACTTTGCCTTACTTTTCCGCGAATACGAAAAAGCACTTACTGGTAAATATGCCGATGCGACGTATATGGTTGACGCGCTTATAGATGCTATTCCGAATAGCAAAAAAATCCGTGATAGCCACGTTTACGCGATAGCCTACGATAAATTTACCGGACAACAGCTCAAAGTGCTCGAGCTTCTTGCAAAGCACAGCCGTTCTTTGAGCGTGGGTACCACTCCGAACAATAGGGGAAGCAACGCGCATCTTTATCCTTGGGAGACAAGCGAATCTATAAAAGCGATGCCCTTAAAGGTGCAAAATATGGATTACGTATTCGATGCAATCAAAGAGCCTTTTGCTACGCTTAATAAGCGTATGTTTTCATATTCTCAAGTCGCGAACAAGGTAGCTTCGGAAGGGAGCATTCACCTTTCGAGAGAGAATAACGTTTTTGAAGAGTTTAACGGCATCGCTCACGAAATCGCAAGGCTCGTGAGAAGAGAGGGCGTTAGATATAATCAAATTTCTATAATAAACCTTAACCCTGACTACAACAATGAATTATCATCAATTTTAGATAGATATGAAATCCCTCATTTTGTGAGCTTAAAATATTCGCTAGGCAATACCATTATTGCTAAATTTTTAAAAGCCTATTTCGACGTTATCGTTTTCAATAAGCGCGCAGATAAGGTCATCGCGTTTATGAAAGACCCTATGTTTGCAGGAGAAGTCGATGAGATTTGTGAATTTGAAAATTACGTTATTGCACGCAATCTGAACTACGATGGATTTAACGTTCCGATAGAAGGAGAAGAGTTCGCGAACGTAGAGAAGTTAAGAACGCGCCTTATGGAATACGTATATAGATTTCCGGAAGGAAAGGGAAGCGTTAAAGATAAATTGTCCGTGATTTACGATATCGTTAAGGACGAAAATTTGGAAGACGTCATTCGAAGCGCGCTAGAAAACGCACCAAGTGACGTTATAGAAAGTAACGTTACCGCGATAAAACGAGCAAAAGAAATAATAGAAGAAACCATAAACCTAATAGGCGAAGAAGATTTTACAACGGAAGAGCTTCAGAAGTCGCTTTTCGCAGCATTTGCAGCAGAAGAAGTATCTTTAATACCTTTAACGCTAGACGCCGTTTACGTAGGAGGGCTGAGGGAGAGTTACGTACCTTATCAAAAGGCGATTTTCGTTTGTTCTGCTACGGGCGACGTGTTCCCGTCACAAAGCAATTATAGTGCTATAATTTCGCCACAAGATGAAGAATTGCTCGCAAAGAATAATATTAGGCTCTATCCTATGCCTCGAGATAGGATAGTAGAAGACGAGTTCAGTATGCTAGACCTAGTCACTAGAACGGACAGTTTATACGTTAGCGCAGCGCAGTTTTCGCCCACGGGAGAAGAGCTTCAAGGCTCGATTTTAATGAAAGAAATAGAGACTTACGTAGACGTAAAAGAAGAAACGCTATCCCACAAGTACGTTCTAGATAAAGCTACCACGATAGAACAAATAGAAGACGTAGTGGTTTCGGAAAAGAATGCGGAATGGACATATCTATCCGTAGTGAATAAACCGTTGCCAAAAGGCTCTGAACTTGTTGCGCAACGTGCGCGCGATACGCTTTATTCATCACTTAACGCGGATAGTCGCGCTAGAGTGGAGAGCGTAATTTTCGGGAAAGCCAAGAGCGAACTCGTTGCTGATACGAAAGGGTATTTCAAGGTGGAGAACGGCAAACCTTACACGAGCGTATCTCAAATAGAATCATACTTTAATTGTCCGTTCGAGCATTACGTCAAATACGGGCTACGCGCGAGTGAACGTAAACAAGGTAAGCTCGCCCCCGTTGACTTCGGAACTATTATTCACGAAGTGCTCTACGAATACTTTAAGCGTGTTAAGAACAAGTTGGATGAGTTAAGCGATAGAGAAATAACGGAGCAAGTCGAAGTCGCGATACAAACGGTATTTTCTAGAGAAGAATATAAGAGATATTTCGCAACGCCGTCAAACGTAAATGAAATCAACGCTTTGAAAGAGGAGTGCAAAAAGGTTGCGCTTAAACTCACGGAAAACCTATTAAAAGGCGAGTTTAGACCTAAATTTTTGGAAGAAAAAATCGGAGATACGTCTAGAATTCCCACCATCAGATTGGATACGGAGATGGGCGAGTTATTCATTAAAGGTAAAATCGACAGAATTGACGTCGATAAGGATAAAAACGCCTACGTTCTCGATTATAAAACGGGAAATAAAAAATCGGCTAGAGATGATATTTATTACGGCTTGAACTTGCAGTTGTTCGTATATTTGAGTGCAGTTAAAGGCGCTGGCTATAGACCGGTGGGCGCGTTTATCGTGCCGATAAAGAGCGGGTACACAAAGGACGGATTTACGCTTAAGCTCAAGGGACAAATTCTCAAGGACGTAGAGATTCTTGAAAAGTTAGAAAAAGGCTTTTTGGCTAGAGAACAAGCTCAATCAGGGGTAAAGACGGATAATGAAGTCGCCGACTTTAGTATAAAGACGTCTAAAAAATCAGGTACGGGCTTTACGTCAACAACTAATTGTTTTGACGATGCGGGGTTCGATTATATTTTCGAATACGTTGAAAAAGTTATGGCAAACGCCGTTAACGAGATACTATCAGGCAATCGAGAAAAGTCGCCCATAAACAAATGCGAAGACTGCTATTATTACGGAGTAGTTTGTTCGGGCGTAGGCGATGAAGAAACACGTGTAAAGAATGCAAAAAGCATACCTTTCGGCAAGAATATCAGTAATGCGGGGAAGTAGACCATGGCTATAAACTGGACAAAATCACAAGAAGATGCAATTAAGCACACCAAAAGCAGTCTTTTGGTGTCTGCATCTGCAGGAAGCGGTAAAACCACCGTCATGGTCGAGAAAATTTTACGCTATCTACAGGAAGGGCACGATATAACTAGACTCGTAGTTATAACCTTTACCGAAGCTTCGGCTACGGATTTAAAGGATAGCATAAGCCGTAAACTTGCCGACGTTATTCGCGTGAGCGCGCCGAACAGCAAGGAAACCGAGCATCTCAAAAAACAACTTGATAATTTACCGTTTTCCTATATAGGAACGATAGATTCGTTTTGCGCTACGATTTACAAGAAGTATTTTGAAAAAATAGGCGTAGACCCCACCTATTTAATTCTAGAAGAAAGCGAAGAAAAAGCTATGAAGAATCAAGCTTTCAATTCGGTATTAGAAGAATATCTTGATAGTGGGGACGTGGTTTTCAAGGAGCTTGCGGAAAAACTTAAGTCGGGAAGAAGTTATGAAAAAATGTCCAAGCTAGTGATTGATATGCTAGGATTTTTAGCCGTACAAGAAACCCCCGATGTGTTTTTAGATAAAGTTATAAACGCGACTAACACCAAATTCGGAGAAGACGCCGTTCACGATTATCTTATTGCGTATTTCAAGAAGCTTGCCAAGAAGAGCAAAGCTAAACTTATGCACGCGTTCCAAGTTTCAAAGGAACTTGGCGAGAACAAATTTGAACAAGTGCGCGTAGATATGTTCAATGCTTTAGAAGGTATTGAAAAAGCATCTACGCTAGTAGAAATCGGAATAATAGCAAGAGAAAATGCAAATATTAAAAACGGAGCGTTTAAAGGCAAGGACGTTCACAAAGAAGCCACTCAATTAACGGCATCGGCGTATGCTATTTATGAGAAACTAGTAAGTACGTTAAAGACGGTGCTTCAAGACGTCGACACGTTGGAAGAACGCGAGAACAGCGCGAGAGTATTGAGCGCGAAGTTCGCGGAATTTTTGAGCGCAGTTAAAAAACGTTACGAAGGCGAAAAAGCTCACGAAAACCGAGCTGATTTCAGCGATATAGAACATTGTGCGTTGAAAATCGTTTCGATTGCAGAAATCGCTCAAGAAATTGCCGATAGCATCGACCATATTTATATTGATGAATATCAAGACACCAACCGTTTGCAAGAAGCTATTTTTGCAAAGATAGAACGCAAAAATATGTTCCTTGTCGGAGATATCAAGCAGTCGATTTACGGATTCCGTTTCGCAGAACCCACGATATTCTCTTCTAAACTTGATAAGTTTGCAGAGAACAGCGAAGAGGGCGCGAATATTCCATTTAACGAGAACTTCAGAACGGAAACTAAAGTCGTTAAGTTTATCAATGCAGTTTTCAATAGCTTGATGACCAAAGATTTCGGTGGAGTTAATTACGCGAAGGACGCGCAACTTGTTCCCGATACTTCGATAACGGCAGATGATAACGTTCCTCCGGTAGAAGTAGTAGTTTTCGCCGATGAAGAAGCTGAACAAGTGGAATATCCGGAAGTTTATTCGGTAAAAGATGCAGTATTAAAAACACAATCGCGCTCACAAGAAGGAATTTATATTGCGAATAGAATTAAAGACGTCGTCGGCAAATTTAAGATTTACGACAGAAAACTAGACGGCATAGATAAAATGCGCCCCATTCGTTATTCGGATATAGCAGTACTCGTAAGGAAGAGAAAGAATGCAGCGCCTATCATCAAAGAATTCGATAGAATGGACGTGCCGTATACTGCAGCGAGCTTCGACGGCGATTTCGATATGACCGACGTTGATGCTATCACTGCGTTTTTGAGAGTTATAGATAACCACAAGAACGATATGCCGTTAATCAAGTCGTTATTAACGAATATCGGCAACCTTAGCGAAGACGAATTGCTTATTATCAGACAGGAAAACCCCGAAGAAAAATACTTCTATCAAGCTGTGGAAAAATGCACACACCCCTTGATAAGAGTTAAACTTGACGAGTATTTCGAAAAGGTTGAAAGATATAGAAAACTCGCAAAAGCCGTAGATGTAGCAGAATTGTTTACAAGTATAGCAGTGGAACTCGGCGTAGACGCAGTGGCTATTTCTGATAGAGAAGAAGGAAGGATAGAATCGTTCAATGCATACGTTTCTTTCTTGAGAGGAAAGGAATTCGCTAAAGACGTAGCGTCGTATCTTGCGTATCGTGACGCCAATACCGAACTTACGATTAAGAGACCGTCTGCAGGTAGTAATGCCGTGCGCTTCATTACCATTCACGGCAGTAAGGGTTTAGAATTTCCCATAGTATTCGTAGCAGGGCTAGGCGAAAGACCAAAAGGTGGCAACGCCTACGGAAACGGCGCTAGCATAGATGAAGAGTTTGGATTAGGAATGGATAGCTTTGAAGATGAAAATCAAAAGAGCAGTACGTCGCTAACTACTTTTGCTACGAAAATTAAGAAAGAAAGAAAAGAACTCGAAGAAGAAGTGCGTATGTTATACGTAGCTTTCACGAGAGCAAAGTCGCACCTAATCTTAACAGGGAAAGAAAGCAAAGAGCTCAAAGAAGCTTTCGAAGATACGGACGTTGCAATGCAATGGCTACAAATGATAGGCGAGAAAAACGCCGTTGTAAGGGACGCTATTAAGCAGGTGTCGGAAGTAACGGAATTAGACGTAGACGTTGAACTAAAGGAATATCATGCGCGACTTTTAGACGGGCAAACGTCACTCGCGTTTAACTACGCGCATAAAGAAGCAACTACGCTATCTAATAAATATTCGGTAACGGCATTGAACGAGGCTCACGATAATATAGCCGAAGAAAGCACAAAAACAACCGTAATAGTTAATGAAAACGAGCGTTCAAGTACCCATAGTCCCGAAATGGGAACACTATACCACGCAATTATGGAAAATATCGACTTCAATCTTACCCAAAAAGAAGAAATCGAGCGTGCAATAGACGAAATGATAGCCGACGGTATTTTAGACGGTGAAATGCCTATTGATAGGAGTGTTATCGTTAGAGCGATAAAGAATCCCTTGTTTGACGTAGCGCGTAGAGGCGCGTGCTATAGAGAGCAACCTTTCATAATGAGTTTGCCTGCGAACGAGATACTGAAGAACGTCGAAACTGCCGACAAGGTGCTAGTTCAAGGCATAATCGACTTGTTAGTAAAAGACGAAGACGGCGAATACGTGCTTATAGACTACAAATACACGGGCGCATCGGAGCGCGAAGTGCGCGAGCGCTACTCGGAGCAAATAGAACTATACACGCTCGCAATAGAAAAAACCGTTGGCAAAAAGCCCGTTAGAAGAGCAATCTACGTGCTCGGACGCGACTCCATCGTAGAATTTTAGTAAAAATTATATATATTTATATATATTATTAATAAAAATTTTAAAAAAGTATTGCAAAATCTCGCGAACGCGTTTATAATGTCAAGTATAAATAATCTCACGAGGAAAAAGGGTTATGGAAATTTTAAACAAAATTAAGGCAATTTTGACTAACGACATCGATGTTTTTAAACTAGGCGAAGGTTTATCTCCCGCTATCTACATCATGTTAATCGGCGCAGTTCTCATTTTACTTGCTTTTTTCATCGCGCTTATTATCGTTGCAAATGGTAAAGCAAACGCATTCCGCAAGCAACTAGACGATGCTACTGCATACATTAATGCAACCGGTGTTATCGACCAAGCTAATCTTGGTGGTGTTTACGAGCGCATTAAAGCTATGCCCGCACCCGTAGCAAAAGGATGGGGTGCTTTCCTCGAACAACAAACAGGATACCCCAGCGATTACATCGCAGAAAAAGACGTTCTAGGCGACCGTAAAGCATACGTTTCCGGAAAAGGTTTCTATACGTTCGTATCTACAATCGCAATTCTAATTGCTATCGCATTGAGCGCAATTTGCGGTTATGAAACTTTCGTTGGTGCAACCGTTGACGTTTCTATAGTTGCTAACGTAGTTAAATTTGCACTTCCTGTTCTAGGAACTCTAGTCGTTCCATCAATCGTTTATGCGATTTTCGACGGTTTCCTAGCATTAGCAAACAAGAACAACTACAAGAAACTATCAGCTAGCTTCCGTGCTTTCCAAGACGCACTTGATAACAACGTTATCATTTTCAGCGAATCACAAGACGAATTTGTCGAAGAAAACATTGAAGAAATCAATTCTGCTATAGAAGATATTCTTGCTAACAAACTTCAAGATAGCGAAATCGTAGTTATCGTAAATCCGCCCAAAGCAGAAGGCGAAAAGGTTGAAGAAACTCCCGTTGTTGCAGAAGTAGAAGAACCTCAAGAAGAAGTTGCTGCAGCTGCTCCCGCAGTAGTAGAAGAAGTTGTTGAAGAAGTGGTAGAAGAAGAAAACCCCTTCGTTAAACTTCTCGAACTAGTTAACATCGCAGATAGAGCATCAAAAGACCCCAAGATTACGGAAGAAGAACTACTTGAACTAGCAGTTTACTACGAAGGAATCAAGAACGAACCCGACTTCGCAGATGCAGAAATTCAAGAATTACTTACCGACTGCATGATTATTCTATCAGACGCATATTTCACAAGATTTGCTAAATAACAAGCATACCAACGGCTAGAAGCCGAAAGGAGTTCAAACGCTACAATGGATGATTACCCTCGAAGTAGCCAACTAAATATTACAACGAGCCATATCCGACACGCATTTTAACATGCGTGCCTAGCGTTTTATTGCACGCCAAGGGATATGGTCAAACATATCCCTTTTTTAATGCCGTTAAGGCAGAAGGTAGGTGCAAGATGATTCAAATTTTTGAAACAAAGGGCAAAGCCCTAGTAGAACTCGACGCAGAGTTCGGCAAGAAAATGAACTTGAAGAACAAGTGGATACACTTGGAGAATCCGACCGATAGAGAAATCGAGCTCATAGAGCGCGTTACGGGCGTATCGGAAGATATGCTAAAAGCCGCGTTGGACGAAGAAGAACGCGCACGTATCGAGTTGGATGAGGGCGACACCCTAGTACTTTTTGACGTTCCGATTATCGAAGACGACGAAGAAGCTAGATACTTCAGTTATTCTACGATGCCTATAGGCGTTATCACTACGCAAAACTGTGTCGTTACGGTTTGCTTAAAAGAAAACTCCATTATCAGCAACTTAATGAACAACCGAATTAGGAACCTTGATACGGCAAAGAGAAAAAGATTTGTTTATCAAATGCTCTACAGCACGCACGTCAAGTTCTTGCAATATTTGCGCCAAATCGACCGTTCTTCACAACGTATTCAAGCAGAACTACACCGTTCAACCAAGAACAAAGAGCTCATTCAGCTATTCGACCTAGAAAACTCACTAGTATACTTCTCAACGTCACTACGTGCTAATAGCATTATTATCGAAAGACTTATCCGCCTTGATGATAAAAAGGTTGAAGAAGATACCGAGTTATTGGATGACGTAGCGATTGAAAATAGACAGGCTCTCGATATGTGTAACATTTACAGAGACATTTTGTCAGGAACGATGGATACCTACGCATCGGTTATCTCGAATAACCTTAACATCATAATGCGACTACTTACCGCACTAACGGTTATCATCTCCATTCCTACGTTGTTCGCATCGTTCTGGGGTATGAATACGGGAGTCCCGTTCCAAGGCGAAGTTTACGGATTCTGGATAGTGGTTGGAATAAGCACGATAGCTGCAGCAATATCCGGATACTTCCTACTCCGTTCAAAAAAGAGTTACAAAAAAGATAAAACGAATAAACATAAAAAGTAAACAAAAAAGACAAGCGAAAGGCTTGTCTTTTTTATGCAAACTAGCGTAGCGTTCTTCCTTATACTAATTAAAAACGGAGTTGACAATCCGAAAACATAATACTATAATTTAGCTATATATTTGTTAAGCAATGTGTAAAGGATAAAGAAAGTTATGAAAAAAGCAAAACTTCTCTTATTTTTAGTTATGATACTCGTAGTGGCATCTATGGTACTGTTTGCGTGTGGCGATAAAGACGCCCACGATTGCAAAGACGAAAACTTCGACCACAAATGCGACGTATGTGAAAAGGTATTAAGCGATTGCAAAGACGAAGATAATGACGGATTTTGTGATATTTATAATGAGTATATAGGATGTTTGTCGTTTACAAAAAATCAAGATAATACTTATAGCGTATATCGCTGTGATGGAAGTCGTAGGGACGTTATTATTCCTTCTACTTATAAGGGATTGCCCGTAACAAGTATTGGTAATGATGCCTTCTATAAATGCACGTCGCTCACAAGTATAGAAATACCAAGTAGCGTAACAAGTATTGGTGAATATGCCTTCGCGGCTTGCACGTCGCTCACAATTTATTGCGAAGCGGAAAGTTGGCCTAGCGGTTAGGACGCTGATTGGAATTATAGTGATAGACCTGTTGTGTGGGGATATAGTGAAAACGCATAAGCATAGTCGCAAACTAAATAATATAAACAAAAAAGGTTCGCTGAATGCGAACCTTTTCTTTTATATTTTTAACAATTAGTCGTTGTCAGTTTCTACCGTAATGATTTCTTCGGTTTCTTCAACTGCTTCTTCAATAGTTTCTTCGATAGCTTCTTCAATAGTTTCTTCGACTGCTTCTTCAGCAACGTCTTCGACGATTTCTTGAACTACTTCTTCTGCGATAGCTTCTTCTTGAACTTCTTCTGCTTCTTCCTTGATTTCTTCGAAAACGGGAGCTTCTGCAGGTTTGTTGATAATAACGCTCTTTTTGAGTTCTTCAACTTTTGCGTCAACGTCTTTTTCGCTGGGAACGAAAGTGTTTTTAGATTTAATAATCTTGTAGTCAATAGATGCAAATTCGATACCGAAAATTTCTTTGAAAGTTTCGATGATAATAGCTCTTACGCGAGTAACAACTTCGAGCGTTTCATCGGTTGAAATCTTGATATCAAGACGCATTTTAACGTTGCCGTTTTCGTCGGAAGTTAGGTGAACTTTCTTAATCTTTGCTTCGGGAACTTGTTTGGTAACTCTAATCGCTGTTTTCTTGAGAACGGAAACGGTAGCTTTCGTTGCGCTTTCCTTGTCTTTGAAGAGAAGAACGGCAGATAGCTTTTCGTTATCAATGAATGATGCGTAAATATTTAGACCGGTTAGAACAGCAAATACAACGCCTAGGGCGATTAGTAGTGCGTGAACAAGGTCGTTATCAAGGTCAGCAGTTTCTATTCCACCGAACATCGTAACAAGTATTAGAATTACGAAGAGAGTGCTAACAACACCCAAAGTAATGGAAACTATTTTTTCAAATACTTTTTTCATAAAGGGCTCCTTTTTGTTTATTTTTGCACAAAATCGAATTGTTTAGTTTAGTAAAGTATAACACTACACGTGCGTATTATGCAAGAAGATTTTTAATTTATTCGCGGGAGTAGCGTTATTTGACGTAATTTACGTCGATAGCGTGTCTAGGCTCGGAATAAGTGTCTAAATCTTGTTTTGCATAGCCTATGCCGAGCGCTGAAATCGGCTCGAAGCCTTCGGGAAGATTAAGACGTGCTACCAAATCGGGGTGCTCTTTCATAGGCGCGATAAAGCCCCATAAATATATGCTAGCGAGCCCTAAAGCTCTTGCTGCAACGGCCATATTCTCAATAATACAGCCTGTGTCACTCAATCTTAAGTCTTTTCTTTCGTTGTTAGAAGAAACGAAAATAACTACGGGAGCTCCGTAGAAAGGGGCTCTGTTTCTAGACGTTTCATCTGCCGTAATATGGGTAATGTCTTGTAAAAGGTCGTAATTAGAAACCACTGTTAAGTGCATAGTTTCATAGCGACTTCTACCTACGGGAGCTGCCATGCCTGCGTTTAAAATCTTCTCTATAAAAGCGTCGCCGGGAACCATCTCCGCGAAATCTCTAGTAGATTTTCTTGAGTATAAAGCTGTAAAAGCGTCCATAAAATATTCTCCTTTTTTAATAATTCATAAATTTAATTTTATCGTGAAGAGCGAGAAGCTCTTTTTCTTTTTTGTCGTTAAAAAGCTTTTTATTATTCTCAAACAAGTTGTTGCCCTTCGTATCAATAGATACGATTAGGGGACCAAATTCTTTTACTTTGAGAACCCAAAACGCTTCGGGCATACCTAGGTCGAGCCATTCCACGTCGGTGATTTCTTCTACTTCAGAAGCTGCTACGACTGCGGCACCACCCGGGAAAACCGTGTGCACGACTTTGTTGTCGATACAAGCTTTCGTGGTCTTTTCGCCCATTCCGCCTTTGCCGATAATGAGCTTAACTCCGGTAGCTTCAATAAATTCTTTTTCGTACTTTTCCATGCGCATGCTTGTAGTAGGGCCAACGGAAACCATTTCCCATTTATCGTTTGTTTTTTTAACGATAGGGCCTGCGTGGAACACGGCGCCACCTTGCAAGTCGACTTTGGGTTTGACGTTAGATAGCACGCGTCTTTTGTGTCCGGTGTCACGGCAAGTTACTAGGGTGCCTGTGAGATATATTACGTCACCTATGCGTAGGTCGATAAGGTCTTCGGTCTTTATAGGAGTAGTGAGAATTTTTTTCATAGCACAACTCCTTTGTGTGTTAGAATTTCGTAGCTCATATCGCTATTGAATACTATTGTACCTCTACGATGTGCCCAACAACCGAAAGCAACGGCTGCGCCCATAGAAGAAGGATGCCTTGCCATATTTTCGACGTTAACGCATAACACGCTGGTTTTTCCCGATAAGCCTTGTGGGCCAATACCGATATTGTTTAAGCTGTTTTCTAGCTCGACTTCCATTTTTGCGACAAGGGGCTCCGGGTTTCTCGAGCCAACCGTGCGAAGAGAGGCTTTTTTTGCGAGCTTTGCGCTAGTTGCCATGCACGGACCTATTCCTATTCCAACCACGAGTGGTGGGCAGGCGTTTATGCCGTAATTAACCATAGTATCTGCAACGAAATCAGCAATGCCTTCGTATCCTGCCGACGGCATAAATACGGTTGCGCGTCCGGGGAGCGAGCAACCTCCGCCTGCGAGATAAATATCCATTTCTAACTTATCGCTATACGGGACTATTTCGTAATCAACGTAGGGGACTTTTTTGCCAACGTTGGTGCCGGTATTTTTCTCTACAAAAGTTTCTACGGCGTTGTGACGCAAAGGAATGATGGCGGTGCCCTTTTCTACGACTTCACGAAGTAGCCCTTCTAGCTCGTCGATTAACGGGAACTTCGTTCCCACTCTCAAAAAGAATTGCACGACGCCTGTGTCTTGACAGAGTGGTCTATCAAGAGTTACGGCTTTTTCCATGTTTTCGAACATAGAGTTGTAAATAGCCTTTGGCATAGGGTCGGTTTCTTTCTCAGAGAGTTCTTTTAGTTTTGCTACGACGTCGTCGGGAAGGACTTTCGAAACAACGTTCAAAAACTTGATTGTTGTGTCGACGAAACTACGAGCGTTATCCATATACGTTCTCCTTGTGTTGCTAATAAATATTGTAACACATTATCGGTTGCATTACAATAAATTATTGATTTTTACAACTTATAGACATAAGTTGTCGTTTTGAGTTGACTTAATTGATTAATAAGAATAGAATATAGCCGAAATCACCATTAGGAGAGAAAAAATGGAATTACTATTTGTAACGATGGACGACACAAATCTTTTTATGAAAGCCCTTATTGAGTTGCAAAAAAAACAACTCAAAGGAATCGCGCTTCCTAGCCATAGCTTGAGATATGCTATCGAGCATGAACACGAGCATGTGCCCGTATTTGGATTTTTAACAAAAATGTTTCACCCTGAATACGAAAAAGTTAACACCATGGTTGTGCTTGTGAACGAAGAGCAATATCAAATCGCTGTTGATACTATCAAAAGTATAACTGAAGGCATGAAGAGCGAAGGTCATATGTTTACTATGCCGATTTCAAAATACGAAACGTTAGGAGATAAATAATGACGACGATGTTAGGTCTTGTCCTTGCTATGGTAGCAGGGCTGTTAATGACTAGAATAATGAAACTTTTCAATCTCCCAAACGTTACGGGCTACTTGGTTGCAGGTATTATCGTTGGGCCGTATTGCTGTAATTTCGTTAATGCAACTTCGCTTGCCGAAATATCCTTCATTTCGACCGTAGCGCTAGGCTTTATAGCGTTTTCAATAGGTGGCGAATTTAAGCTATCCACGATAAAAGCTATCGGTGGAAAAGTTATCGTTATCGCAATAATTCAAGCTATAGGTGCAGTCTTTATGGTAATGGGTGGCTTGTTCATTTTGCGTGCAATAAACCCCGACCTTATCAGCGTTCCGTCAATACTAGTACTATCTGCTATTTCTGCAGCAACAGCCCCTGCAGCGACTCTTATGGTTGTTAAACAATTCAAAGCAAAAGGCCCTGTTACCGAGACGCTTTTGCCGGTTGTTGCATTCGATGACGCTATTGCCCTAATGGTCTTTGCCGTATGCTTTGGGTTAGCCAAATCGCTAACATCGGGAGCCGAAATAAGCGCAATCAGTGTTGTTGTAAGACCACTTTTAGAGATAGTCGTGTCGCTTGCTATAGGTGGTGCGATAGGCTTTGTTTTGAGTGTGGTTTGTAGATTTTTCCGCTCGAGAGCCAATCGTCTTGGATGGATGATAGCGTGTGTTTTGGCGGGCGTTGGAATATGCGAATTATTGGAATTATCATCACTTTTGACGTGTATGATGACGGGTGCTGTTTTTTGCAATATGCGTGAAGACTCCGTCAAGATTTTGGACGGAAGCGAGCGTTGGACACCACCGCTATTTATGCTATTCTTCGTTATTTCTGGAGCTACGCTGGACCTTGCAGTTATACCGCAAGTAGGGCTAGTTGGAATCGTTTATTTGGTATGCCGTTCAATAGGTAAATATGCAGGCGCCTATGGTAGTGCGCTATTGATGAAAACGGATAAGAACGTTAGGAATTATCTTGGTATAACCTTGCTTCCACAAGCAGGTGTCGCAATCGGTATGGCAACTATAGTTGCTAATACGGAAGGCTTTGACGAAGTAGCAAAATCTGTTGTTACGGTAGTACTTTGTGCAACGCTAATCTATGAATTGATAGGACCGGTTCTAACCAAGTGGGCGCTAGCAAAGGCAGGCGAAATCGACCCGAAGATGAGCTCTATTCCTATCGTGGAAATGTTCAAAAAAGCAAAACAAAAGAAGAATGTCTAAATTATCCTATAACGGAAAGGAGTGCGAAACGCACTCTTTTTTGTTTTTAAATTCCCCCTTGTAATTGCGCGCGCGCTAGTGTATAATAGTAGCGTACGGAGGCGCGCATGTGTATAATAAATAGCATTTTGAAACTAATCGTTCCACTTCCCAAACTCACCAAACACGAGAGATATTTATTCGTGTCGCCACATCCTGATGACATAGAAGTTGGCGCAGGTGCAACGGTTGCAACGCTTATTGCTATGGGCAAGCAAGTGGACTTTTTGATTTGCACGGACGGAAGGTACGGCACGTCGGACGTTGAGCTTCCTGCAGAAGAATTAGTTAAGATTAGACAAGAAGAAACGCTAGCTTCCGCAAAGTTTTTGGGAGTAAACAGCGTGACGTTTTTACCTTATCACGACTGTGGCTCGCATACGGAAGAAGAGCTTATGTTAGATATTGCTAAAGTGATAGCTAGGCTTAAGCCCGACATTGTATTTTGTCCAGACCCGCATTTAAAAACCGAATGTCATATCGACCACGTTAAGACCGGTAAAGCCGCGTCGTACGCGTGCTTGCGCGCGGGAAACGTGCCTATGATGGCAAAAGAAGGGCTCGCTAACCATGCTATAAAAGGCATAGCTTTTTATTATACGGATAGTCCTAATAATTACGTAAAAGTCGGCAAAAACGTCAAAAAACAAGAAGAAGCGTTACGCCTTTACAAGAGTCAATTTCCTATTGACGACAACGGTAAGAGCGATTTAGACGGCATACTTTTGTATATTAAATTCAGAGCTATAAGGTTTGGAATAAGGACGCTAAAGGGAAGAGCCGAAGGCTTTAGAACACTCGCTCCAACGCATATGCATTGTTGCTCGGAAGATATATAGGACAGAGAAAACCGTTAGGCGAATAAATTAAGGTTAAATTGCTTGTAACTCGCAAGAGTTGTATAGTATTATAATATAAATAATTAAAATGGAGAAGGACTATGGCAAAAGAAAAAACTACAGTCAACCCCAAAGACGAAAAGATAAGCGACATCATTCCAAATAGTGAAAAAGTCGCATA
>JAFXIQ010000003.1 GCA_017533005.1 Clostridia bacterium
CCGATTATAAAAACCTTGATTTACCGATTTCGGCAGAGCTTAAGTTTGCAGATGAAGACGAAGAATTCATTCTCACTAGAAAAGTAGAAGAGAATACGAACGGCGAAGTAGTTGAGAGTGCAGAAGTTACGAAAGCAGGAGCTACGGTTGCTAGTGGCAAAGAAGCTGTAGACGCATTCGTTTATGAACACGTGGGATTAAACGCAAAAGCATTTAGCGCACTATTCGCTATTGAACGTGAAGAGAACCAACTTCTTGCAGGCGATACCATCACGCGTGAAACTTTCGTTGCAGAAAAGATGAGCGAACTTACTACTTCGGAAGAAGTTATGGAAAAGGTCGCGTCTTTCAAAGAAGAAGAAAAAGCGATTCTTGCTTACATTGACAGCATCAAACCTATCAGCAAAGTAGAAATTAGGGACCAACAAATCGTTGTTGATAGTCGTAGAATCGTTCTTGACGGCATAAGAGAAGAAATCGACAAGATTTCACAAGAAGTTGGCTTCGCAGAGAAGTATCAAGAAGAACAAGCACTTTACTACGATGCAATCGCAAAACTAGAAGCGCTCAATGCAAGAAGCGAAGAAATGACAGCGCTTGCTAACAGAGCGTCGTTAAGTAACGAAGCTCAAGCTATAGCCGGCATTTATCAAAGTTACGAAGAAACCAAGGCGCGTTTAGCCGGTGTTCGTAAGGGACTTGCAGAAGAACAAAAGAAGGTTGATGCACTCAAAGCAAAAGTTGAAGAAGGCAAAAAGAGCCTTGCTGGCATCACCGACGAATACGCAAAATCTGCAATCAAGAGCGAAGAATATCACGAAAAGCTCAAAGAGCTTGTCATGCTAGGTTCTACAGAACCACAAGCTCTTCGTTTGAAAGAAAGCGTTGAAAGTTACTACAAAGTATTCGATGCACAAATCGCAGGTGTAGAAGAACGTAAAGCCGTTCTAGAAGAACAATATCTAGCGTTAAACGCAGCTTGCATAGAATTGACTCAGAAAAAACAAGCTATCAGAGACGCTGTTGATTACAAGAAAGCCGTACAAAGAGGAGCTGTTCTAGAAGTTGACGTCGTTAGTAGCCAAGCACAACTTGTTGCACTAGAAGAAAAAGTTGAAGAACTAGGCAAAGAACGCGCAAAATTATTCGAAAAGAAGATGGATGCAACCGAGCTTGCTAGCGAACTTCGCACCAAGCGTGCAAATCTAGATAAAGCCGTTCGTGGCAAGAATGCAGATGCAAAGACGGCGCTTAACAACGCAAGCTTGTATTCACACACGCTTTACAATAAGCACTTGGCTGTTTCTAACTACGAAGTAGAAATTGCAGCTATCGAAAAGAAAATTGAAGAAGTTAAGCTTGCGCAAGCAACATACGGAGAAAAGCGCGATAGGCTTCTAGTTAGAAAGCAAGAAGTTAGCGCACACAGAGAAAAGCTAATTGCTAAACTTGACCTATTCAACGAAAAGCTTACCGAATACGAGAGCCACAACAGAATGAGTGATTTAGCAGACGACGTTGAATACGGCGAAAGATGTCCTATTTGCGACGGTTTCGTAACGCTTAAGAAAGCGATTCCGCTACGCGATTCGAGAGCTATTGTAGACCAAATTGATGCTCTCAAAGCCGAGATAGAAAAAGATACCAACGCTCTTATAGCAGCAGAGAGCTCAATCGGACAATTCGATGCAGCAACCACTATAAGTTCACAATACCTAGTCGCATTGGAAGAATCCAAAACACAAAAAGAAGTGCTTATGGACGGTATTCTACGCGAATACGGCGTTAATAGCGTATCCGAATTGTTTGCAAAGGCAGAGGGTGCAGTAGAGAGTTACAACCGTAAAGTTCTCAACTACGATGCACTACGTGCAACGCTCTACGACCTAGACCAACAAGAAAGCATTATCGTTGAATGTAACGCAAAAATTGCAAAAATCGACAACGAACTTCTACCCACTGCAGTTCAACAACAAGCCGAAATCGAAGCAAAAGTTGCTGACATTAAAGCCGAATACGAGAATTTAGCAACAACGTATTTTGCAGGCGAGAGCGCTAGAGACCTTCTCTTGAAACTACAAGTCGTAGAGAAAGAATACGAAACCCTAGAGAAAGAGCTAGAAGAAAAAGAAGACAAGCTTCGTGAAGTTATCGCAGAGAGAGATGACCTACAAAAGGCTACGATGGCATACGTAGCACGCACAATCCCCGTAGTTATCAACGGCAAAGAATATTCCTACCAAGACGTTGTTGCAAAGGTATACAGCGATAACGTTCGCGCGCTTATTGCAGAAATTCAAGACGCTGACGACAAGAAATCATCGACAAAGGTCAAACTAATGGGTGTTAAGACTGTTGTCGACAGAATGGAAAAAGAAAGCGAAGAAGTCGAACGCGCATTCATAGCTAGCGTTGCGAAGGCAGACGCTATGGAAGAATCGGCGATGGGCGTATTTGCTGAATACGAAGGCAAGTTCCAAGAACTAGGCATTAACTCTTCTCGCGACTTAGAAAGACTTATTCTTGACGAAGCAACTATTGCTCGTTACAGCGCAGAGCTTATAGCTTACGATGAAGAACTAGTCGGCACTAAAGAAGCTATCAACGTATACCAATCGGGAATTACCGCACACGCAGGATATTACGACAACTACGAATCTAACGTAAAAGCTCTTGCAGAGCTCAAGGAAAAGGAAGAAGTCGCGATTATCGACCTTGGCAACTCAATGGCAGACATAAAAGAAATGCAAGAACGCTACGAAGCCTTGAGCCTTGCGAACAAGAAGCTAGTAAAAATTCAAGAAAAAATCACCGACTTTGAAGGCATTTCAGTAGCGGTAAAAGAAGGCGCGATTATAGCTAAAGACATCGCACAAGTAGTGATTGAAAGAGCTAACGGTATAATTAAGACGATTTCCGGTGGTAGATATTTCATAGAAACCGCTGAAGACGGCACCGTAATTCTCAACTCACAAAAGGGAAAAGTTAGAACGGACAAGTTAACGAGAGAAGAGAAGATTCTACTTCCGTTAGGACTAGCAGGTGCGTTTAACGAAGTTATGCTCAAACTTCTTGCAGGCGACATCGTTCCGGTTATCTCGATAGGCGCTAGCGAAAACGATAAAGCCAGCCTAACTCCCATCTTTGAATACAGCAAAGATAGAGAAATGATTGCTATTCCAGAAGACGAGTCTGCTTTCTTCAGAGCGTTGAGCAGAATAGAATAAGCTTGATAAAGTAACGACGCCACCATGGGCCCATGGTGGCGTATCCCGTAATCTTGCCCTAGAAATAGGGCACTTAATTTATTAGACTAGGAGAACTAACTCTTAATGGGCAAAAAGGAAACTCTCAAGAAAAACACGATTAGGCTAGTGCGTTCGGCAATAATAGGCGCATTGTACTTCGTGCTCACATATTTTCTTGCACCCATTTCATACGGACCGTTACAGTTTAGAGTGGCAGAGGCTTTTACGCTTCTACCCATACTCTTTCCGGAAGCAATCGTTGGCTTAAGCATAGGTTGCCTACTTGCTAATATCTTTTCCGCCTATGGGTGGTACGATATGGTGTTTGGAACGCTTGCAACGCTAATCGCAGCGATTCTTACCTACCTTATCGGCAGATGGCTTAGAGAGAAAAAGCTCGTTGTACGCGCATTAGTAGGGGCAATCCCGCCGATTTTAGTTAACGCGATAGTGCTACCTTTGATATGGCTGTTTTTCAGCGGGGACACGATGTATTGGCTCAACTTCGCAACCATACTCGCTACGCAAACCGGCACCATACTTGTCATAGGCACGCCTTTAGTGCTAGCACTTGACAAGGCGAAGCTCTCGCGTTAGAAAACCTTAAAAAATCTTGACTTTAGTCAAGTAATGTACTATAATATGCAAGCTATGCGCATTTTTGGGCGCAAAAAACGTAAAATCAACAAATACTAGTCGCTATGACTCGGAGGAAATAATGGAAAAAACAATACCCTTAACACAAGCCTATTTCGATGAACAAACTGCCAAGTTGAAAGAAATGGAAACAACCGGACGTACGCAAGTGGCAGAAGCTATCAAACTTGCAAAAGAATTCGGTGACTTATCAGAGAATGCAGAATACACAGCAGCCAAGAACGCGCAAGAAAAGCTAGAGATAGATATTGCAAGACTAACGGAAATGCTTTCAAAAGCTTATCCTATCGACACCAGCCTATTGAAAGGCGACGTTGTAGAAGTTGGCACGTATGTAAAAGTTTACGACGTAGAATTTGAAGAAGAACTTGACTATCAAGTAGTATCCAGCTGTGAAGCAGACACTTCGAAGAATAGAATTTCCAACGAAAGTCCTATTGGTAGAGCGTTAATGGGCAAGAAGGTCGGCGCGAAGGTTACTTTCGATGCACCCGGTGGAGAGATGGAATTCAAAATCCTAAAAGTATACGTTAAATAGAGAAATTAAGACAGACAGGAGAGTATATGGAAGACGTAAAGAACAAAATTCTTCCCGTAGAAGAAGTAGATGAAAACGAACAAATAGCCATTCGTAAAGAGAAGCTTGATACGATGCGCGCTAACGGATTTGACCCTTTCCAAGAAGTTAAGTTCGAAAAAACTGCCGATGCAAAAGACATTTTAGGCGATTACGCCAAGTACGACTGCCAAAAAGTAAAAATGGCAGGCAGAATTATGTCCAAGCGTATTATGGGCAAAGCCAGCTTTTCACACATTTACGACGGCACGGCTAGCATGCAACTTTATTTCCGTATAGACGGACTACCAGAAGGCAAATACGACGAATACAAAAAGCTTGATATCGGCGACATAATCGGTTTTGAAGGTGAAGTATTCACCACGCACAAAGGCGAAATTTCCGTTAAAGTTAGCGACTACATTTTGCTTTCTAAATCTCTACGTCCACTCCCCGAGAAGTATCACGGACTAACCAATCAAGATTTACGTTATCGTCAACGTTACGTAGACCTTATCGTTAATCCAGAAGTTAAAGATACCTTTATTAAGCGTTCACAAATCATTACTTCAATCAGAGAATTTTTGAACGACAAGGGCTATATCGAAGTTGACACACCTATTTTGAACACCATTTTAGGTGGCGCAAATGCAAGACCGTTTATCACTCACCACAATACGTTAGACATCGATATGTACCTACGCATAGCTCCCGAACTATACTTGAAACGTCTTATCGTTGGTGGTTTCTTGAAAGTTTATGAAATGGGCCGTTTGTTCCGTAACGAAGGTATGGACACCAAGCATAACCCCGAATTTACCACCATTGAGCTATACGAAGCATACGCTGATTATAACGATATGATGGACATTACGGAAGACCTTTACAAGTATTGTGCAGACAAGGTACTTGGCACGAGAACGTTAACCTATCAAGGCGAAACCATTGAACTCGACGGCAAATGGAAGAGAGTTACCATGGCAGACCTTGTTAAAGAACACACGGGTATCGATTTTTACGCTGACACGATGGAAGAAATCATTGCAAAAGCAAAAGAAATCGACGTTTACCTAGAAAAAGACGTTACATGGGGTAACGCGATGTACACAATTTTCGACCAAAAAATCGAAGAGCAACTCGTACAACCCACTTTCGTTATCGACTACCCCGTAGAAGTTAGCCCCTTGGCAAAGAGAAAGAAATCCGACCCAAGACTAACCGAAAGATTCGAGTTCTTCATCACAGCTCGCGAAATGGGCAACGCATTTAGCGAATTGAACGACCCCCTAGACCAAAAAGGCCGTTTCGAAGACCAAGTCAAAGCTCGTGAAAAAGGCGATGATGAAGCTCAAATGATGGATGAAGACTACGTTACAGCTCTAGAATACGGACTCCCCCCCACGGGTGGCCTAGGCATAGGTATTGACCGCATGATTATGCTCTTTACCGATGCTCCCTCAATTAGAGATGTATTGCTCTTCCCCACAATGAAACCCCTAAAATAACGAGCGATAAACGGCGCTATGCTTCAGAAACCATCGCTTCGCACTCGGTCATTTACGCTCAAGTAAACTCCCTGCGCGCTCAGCTTGATTTCTTCGCCTAGCTTGTTTCTCACTCGTTATTCCCACAAGGCGATAAACGGCGCTATGCTTTAGGAACCATCGCTTCACACTCGGTCATTTACGAAAAAGTAAACTCCCGTCGCAAATATCTTGATTTCTTTGCCTAGCTCGTTTATTACTTGCTATTACACATTGTCGGCTTATAGCAGAACGATACACTCACTTGGATTAGGATAATTATGAAACTTCCTATCAATGAAACGTTAAGAAAATATGAAAACCATATTTCATTTCATACCCCCGCACACAGCGGGGTTGTTTCTATGGGTGAAATTTGCAATACACGCCTTGACGTAACGGAGTTATCTTATAGCGACAATCTTCTCGTTCCAGAGAACGTTATCCTTGAGAGTGAGCGCGAAGTCGCACGCGTCTACGGTACTCAAAATGTTATATTTTCAACGGCAGGCGCTACTACTCTCGTTCATACTGCGATTGCAACGTTAGCTAATCGTGGTAGCTTCTTAATAGTAGGTAACGCACACAAGTCCGTATTTTCAGCACTTCGTATTGCGCGCGCACAAGCCGTGGTTTTCCACTCCGGAAATCTTCGTGAAACCATTCGCCGTTACAACATTAAAAACCTAGTTATAACCAGTCCCAGCTACTACGGAAACGTTCCCAAAGAAATGCATTTATTGAGAGAGCTTCGCGATAGTTGCGACGTGAAAATTATATGCGATGCATCACACGGCTCGCACTTCGCGTTTAGCGATAAACTACCAGTTTGGGAGTCCGATTTGTGCGATATTGTTATCCATTCTTTACATAAAACGCTTCCGGTTATGACAGGTGGCGCGATAATGCACGTGAGTGACGAGCTTATATCCAGAGCGAGAATACTATTTTCAGAGCGCCACACAACCAGTCCGTCTTACCCTGTATTATGTTCTATAGAATGGGCAGTAAACGAGTTTGAGAACAAGGCTCGCGCTTACTATGAAGAGATGTATTCCTTAATAAACGAGTTCAAGTTGAGTATTAAAGATACGCCTTTTAGCGTATTAAACACGAACGATTTTTCTCGACTTGTTATAGTTTCCGACTATGATGGTGGAGCTGCTCGCGACTACCTTGAGAGTGTGGGAATATATCCCGAGATGTCGACCGACAATAGGGTGGTGTTTATTGTAACGCCCTACAATATGCACGAACTTAAGAGTCTTGCTAGCGCGCTCATTAACGCACCTAGAATGGAGAAAACCCCGTACGCACTATCAACTAGAGTAGGTGAGAGCGTAATAACTTTTTACGATGAATTTGAGAGCGTGTCACTTAACGAGAGTATCGGCCGTGTTTCTTATCGAGAAGTAGGCGCGTATCCACCGGGAACTCCACTTGTTTATAGTGGCGAAACCATTTCGGAAGAATTAGTTGGTATGCTTAAGCTAGGACAATCAACATTTGGACTTGATAAAGGCAATATACTTGTGGTAAAATAGAGAATATGGAAAAACTAGCTAAATCAAGATTTATAACTTTAGAAGGCTGTGAAGGCGTAGGCAAGTCCACGCAACTAAAAATGCTCAAAGAGTACCTAGAAAAGACAGGGCAACCTGCCGTCTTTACTCGCGAGCCGGGTGGCACTCCTGTTGCTGAAGCGATAAGGAACATACTTCTCGACAAGTCTATGGAAATTTCTCCATCTGTCGAGGCGTATCTTTTTGCTACTGCGAGAGTGGACCATATTGATAGAGTTATACTCCCAGCGAAAGAGCGTGGTGAGCTAATAATTTGCGATAGATACATTGACAGTTCGCTTGCTTATCAAGGAGTAGCGAGAGAGTTAGGTATAGACAACGTATTGGCTCTTAACAGTTATGCTGTTGAAAAATGCATGCCCGACAAAACCATATTCATAGATATGGACCCCAACAACTCGTGGCGCAAGCAAAACGGCAAAAAAATTCTTGACGACAGAATGGAATTAGAGAGTGATAGCTTCCACGGCAAGTGCTACGAGGGCTACAAAGAACTCGCGAAACGTTATCCCGATAGAATTGCAGCTATTGCACCCAACCTAGACAAAAAAACTACTCACGAGAGCATACTTGACGTATTAAGAGCAGGTGGATTTATTAAGTAATGTTAACTAGAAGATTAATCGAAAGCGCACGTTATAAAGAGTTCAAGTTAGACGTAGAAAGGAACCGACTTTCTCACGCCTACCTTATCATTGGTGATGACACTCAAGTACGTGCAACGTATAAGAATCTTCTTGCTATGACCATACTATGTAGGGCGAACGTCTGCTTTAATTGTCCTACGTGCGAGAAGATAATTGCTCACGCACATAGTGATGTAAAATTCTTCAATGATGACGGCGATATGAAAGTTAAGGATGCCGAAACGCTCATTGAAGATGCCTATATTCGTGGTTTAGAGGGCGAAACAAAAATTTACTTCGTTGACAATTTCGATAAGTTTACTAGGCAAGAAGTGCCTAACAAACTATTAAAAATCTTTGAAGAGCCACCGGAAGGCGTGGTTATATTCCTATTTGCCACGTCGGAGAACGGAGTGTTAACCACTATTAAATCGAGAGCAAAAAAGATGCTCTTACCTTCTTTCACGACGGAAGAAATCAAGGAATATTTAATTGATATCGGCACGCCGGAAGACCAAGCAGAAATTGCTTCGGTACTATCGGGAGGAAGAATAGATAGGGGCAGTAAGTTTGCGGAAAACGAAGAATACGTTGTGCAGTACGAGAAGTGTTTTGAGGTACTTACTTCGGTTAAGAAGTCTAGTGATATAGCTAGCGTATTGAATAACAAGATTTTTTCTAGAGAGCAAATTAGCGTAACGCTAGAATTTTTTGAAATAATATTAAGAGACGTTATGTGTCACGTCAGCAAGGCGAAAGTCCCCACGATGACGCTTAACAAAGACTATGATATAGGAAGAATTGCAGAGGGATTTACTGCAGGTGGTGTGGCTATGGCGCTTATAGCCGTTACCGATGCTAGGCGAAAGCTTAACGTCAACGTCAACCCGTTATCGGTTGCAGAGCGCATGATGTTCGATATTTTGGAGGCAAAATACAAATGGCAATAGTAGTAGGAATTAAGTTCCGTACAGGACAAAAGATATACTATTTCGACCCCAACGGAGAAACTTTCAAGGAAGGCGACAACGCTATTCTAGAAACTGCTCGTGGACAAGAATTCGGCAAGGTAGTTTTCGGCAACAAAGAAGTTCCCGAGAGCGAAGTAGTTCAACCGCTTAAACCCGTTTTGCGTAAAGCTACAGCTAAAGACGAGGCCCAAAACGAAAAGAACTTAAGCGAACGCACTCGACTTATGGAAGAAACCGTCAAAAAAGTTTTTGCACACAACCTACCGATGAAAGTTGTAGATGCTGAATACACTTTTGACAGAACCAAGATAATAATTTATTTTACTGCTGATATGCGAGTAGACTTCCGTGAGCTAGTCAAAGACCTTGCTTCGTTATTCCATTTACGCATTGAGCTACGCCAAATTTACGAGCGTGACGACATTAAGCTTCGTGGCGCGCTTGCAGTATGTGGTAGACCGTGTTGTTGTATAACGCACTTACAAGACTACGAAAAGGTCAGCATAAAAATGGCAAAGTACCAGAATTTATCCTTAAATCCGTCTAAGATAAGTGGATGCTGTGGCAAGCTTATGTGTTGTTTGAGATACGAGAACGATTATTATCAAGAAACTTACAAGCTTATGCCGAAAATGAATTCTACTATAGACACACCTGACGGAGCAGGGCAAGTAGTGGGAACGGATATGCTCAAGAGAGAAGTAAAGGTACGTATAACCGACAAAGAAGGTGGCGTAGAAATAAAAACTTTCCCATTAGAGAAACTGAATATTAAAACGACTTCTACGGAGCCGGAAGACGACGCGAGCGACGACGAATAAGCGCGCGATAATACAAAAACTCCCTTGACAAAGCACTATCAAAGTGATAGAATACAATAAACAAACTTATAAGGAGAAGAACAATGGCATATTGCATCGATAAAGAACTTTGCATCGCATGTGGCGCATGTGCAGACAGCTGCCCAGTTGGCGCTATTTCAGCAGACGGAGACGTTTACACCATCAACGCAGACGAATGTCTAGGTTGTGGAATCTGCGCAGGAAGTTGCCCTCAAGAAGCTATTTCCGAAGAGTAAGAAATTCCAGAAGGACGGCGTTCTTTTGAGCGCCGTTTTTTCTTGCAATAAAAACTGAAAAATGCCCGTAATAGTTAAGGAAGCCGAACAGCTCAAGAAAAGGCTTATTGAAGAAAATCCCCATTTAACAGAAGAAGAAATCTTTTCCTTGTATATCGAGGAAGGCTTTCGTCGTGCAGAAAAGGGGCACGAATTTAGACTTGACGTTTCAAGGTATTTTCAATACTATAACAACGATAGAAGGCGCGCTTTGAACAAGAAAAAGCAAGCCCATGAACGCATTTTACCGTGCGAAGTGCACGTTGTAACCCAGCTTTTCACGCCCGAATACATCACAAGATACATTGTTGACAACTCTCTCGGCAGGCTTTTATACGAAGGTGGTATAGATTTAGGGCTAGAGTATTTAGATAGAAACAGCGAACTCAAATTTCATACGAGAGAAATTAACCTAGAAGAGCTACGCATTTTAGACCCGGCGGTAGGCACGGGTAACTTGTTGTTATACGCTTGCGAAATCCTTATCAGAGCATATAGGGAAAGGGGTTACGCAGAAGACAAGATTTGCAGGTATATCGAACGTAACTTTATCGGCATAGACATTGACGCGCGAGCAGTAGAAATATGTAAACGCGTATTCAAAAAAGAATTCAATGTAGTGCCGTGTATCTACACGATTAAAAGACCTCCCGCAAGAGTGGTTGAGATATTGCAGAAAAAGGGCTTTACTAACCTTACTCGTGCGCTATGTAATTGCACAGCTTTAGGTTCGGTCGTAGATTTCACTAAGGAAGAAATCAATGAAATAATGTCAATCGTGCCCACTTTGCGCGCATTGTGCCATAAATTTGATGTAATTTTAATCAATCCACCATATTTATCTAGCTCTGATTTCAATCAAGTCCTTAAAAAATACGTTAGCGAATACTACAAGGAATACGGGGCTGACTTATTCTCGGTATTCGTTGCGAAATATCTCGGCAGAATGAATCCGCACGCCTATATGGGTATCGTTTGCCCGTATAATTGGATGTTCACTAAGCGCTTTGTCGGCATAAGAAAGGCGATAATAGAGAACCATAATATATCAACGCTTGCACAGCTTTCGTTATCGGGATATCGCGAAGCCACCGTCTATCTATCAGCATACGTAATTAAAGGAAGCCGTGATAAATCGCTCGCTAGCATCATAAAATTAAGTGAAGAAAAGGACCAAGAAGAAGGCCTTAAAAAGGCAGTTGCAAGCTATACTAAGGGTATAAATTTCAAGCGTATGCAGGAGAGCTTTTTGCTTGCTCCTGGTTGCGCTTTCATATACGGCGATGGCGAAAACTTCCTAAAGAATTATGCAAAAGGAAGGCTAGAAGACGTTATGGAAATTAGGCAAGGGCTAGCAACAGGTAGCAACGCCTACTTCCTAAAGGACATAAAAACCGTAGATATAAATGACGTAGACTTTGCATCTACTAGCTACTCGGAGTACGAAAATGCTAACAAAAAATACGCCTTATACAGTAAAGGTGGCGAGTTTAGGAAGTGGTATGGCAACGTCGACTATGTAATCAAGTTTGACAAAGCTTCTCGCGAAAAGCTTAAGACCGTGGGCAATAAAATGCCTTCTCGTGATTTTTACTTCAGACCGGCGATAACGTGGACTTTAGTATCTTCAAAAGGCATTTTTGGAGCACGAAAGTGCGAACATTCGGTTTTTGACGTAGGTGGCTCTTGTGGTTTCCCACACGACCCGACGGACCTTGAGTTCATACTAGGATATCTATGTAGCAAAGTAGCTACAACCTATCTTAACGCGCAAAATCCTACCATAAATTGTCAAGTCGGCGACCTTAAGAATTTACCTTTTGTAAGACCTAGCCTAGAAGTTAAGGCACGTGTAACCGAGCTAGTTAAGGAGTGTATAGAAATCGCTAAAAAAGATTGGCTTGCGTCCGACGCATCGTACTTAAAGAAGGAAGAAAGACCGGTTATAACTAAGGAAGAAGCCAAACTGAATTTTGCTAAAATGAAGAAAAACGAAGAAGAAATCAATAAGATTTTTATCGAGCTTTACGGGCTTGAAGACGCACTAACGCCGGAAGTCGAAGATAGGCTTATTACGCTTAAGGTGCAAGGGGATTGTTGACAGAATTTTCAAGAAACTATATAATTAGTATATTGATATGTTAAGGAGCAAAATAATATGGACACTAATTTTAGAATAAACAGAAGTTGGATAAAAACCGTAATACTAGGAATGTTAACGCTTGGTATATATCCACTCGTTATGTATCATCATATTACGCAAGAAATCAACTTCGTTTGTATGAAAGACGGCAAAAAGACGATGGACTTTTTGCTTGTTACCTTTATTGTTGCGCCGATAACTGCGGGAATAGGCGCAGTCGTATGGCAACATCGCATTTGCAACAGAATGGGTGACGAGCTCAAGCGTCGTGCAATCGACTTAGAGTTTAGCGCAAAGGATTTTTGGAAAACTTGTTTCTGGGGAATGTTACTAGCGGTAGCAGCTGTTATTATGACGTCTATAGAAGCTAGTGGCGCAGAACTTGGAGTGTTGTCGATAATATCCTTTGTGCTTATGATAGTTGCCAGCATTTTGGTAATCATTTTTGAGAGCAAATTCTTGAAAGCCATGAACGCCTTGAACGAGCACTACAACTCTCACGAAAAAATGGAGCCCCGCCCATACTATTAAGATAAAATGTAAATTCAATAATAAAAAGCACGCGAAAGCGTGCTTTTTTCTTGGTTTATTCTAGATAATAGTCACGAAGTTCGTTGAGTGTTTCTTCCGTCAATCCGAATTCTTCGTATAGGTAGGCACTCATAGAGCCATATTTCTTTTCGATAGCATTGTAAGCGCATTGTAGTAGCTTTTCGTCAACTATGAATAGGGGACGGTAACGTTTGAAGAAGTATGGGCGCAAAGGTTTTGGAATTCTTTTGCCGATAACTTCTTCGAGATATGGAACGACTTGCATACTCGACATGTAGTCGCGGAAAATATCTTCTTTGCTTACGCCGAGAATGGTTAGAATAAGCATTGCGCCGACGCCGGTTCTATCTTTACCTGCCGTGCAGTGTTGTAGGAAAGGCGTTTCGCGCTTTACCATGGCTTCAATCATCTTTTTGTAGCCTACGTTATTAAAAGGTAGCGTTTCGTAGGTAGGATAAATGTCCTCGAGATGCACTTTTATTAGGAGTTTTTGTAGGTTGCTACCGTGCTCGATTTTGAAGAGCTTTCCATTATTCAAATTAGCAGGGTAGTTTTCGTGTTCAACACCGATTTTTTGATACACGGAAGCATCGTCGCATTCGCTCGCATCACGGAAGTCGAAAATATGTTTAAGACCTAGTGCTTTTAGCTCGTTGATATCGTTTTCGGTTGCATCGTCAAGGCGCGCAGAGCGATAGAAACAACCACTTTTAACTTGCTTATTGCCTACTTTCAAATATCCCAAATCACGTAAGTTATGAACTTTTTCCATTCGCAATTCTCCTATGTGCTTATTTTATCATAACAGACCTTTTTTATCAAGAAAACTATTGTCGAATAGTGGAAAACTTAAAAAAATGGTAGTTGTTATACAATAATCGGTATTGACAAAGCGCGCGCGTGCTTATATAATAAATGTATAAATAAACATTTTAACGTATTTCGTAAGGAGCAACATTATGGCAGAAGAAAAGAAGACGCAATCAGAAGGCAAAAAGACTTTAATACAAGCAATACTATTTACGCTATTGAGCCTAGTCGCATTCGTTGTGCAATTTGTTATCGTACAATTTGGACCCAAGGCAATGATAGCACTAGAAGACACCGTTATTGATGCTTGGATTTTTGGTGAACAAAATCTTAACGTATTTTTAGCATTCTTGATTGGTAATATTGCTGCGAAAGCAATTTCTTATATTCTTAACAGAAAGAAGACCTTTGGCGCGACCAAGAATTTGGCATTCTCACTTACGGTATACATTGTAATGTGCGTAACGCTAATTATAGTAGAAACTTTAATCGGCGACCCACTTGCAAAAGCTCTCTTGAAGCTCATTCCCGCACTAGGCGATTGGAGTGCAACGCTTTCAATGCTACTATACTCAACGGCAGACTTCGTAATAGTCTTCTTGATGGAAAAATTCGTAATAATGAACGATAACTTGTTCAAGAAAAAAGAAAATAAATAAGGAGGCACCATATGTCAAAGTACCCCGAATACATTAGTGAAAAACGCCGTCCCATTGATACTCCCGAAAGTATCGTTGAGAACGGACAGGCTCATTTCGGTACTTTCAAAGACCCGTTTAAGAACCTAAATCTTATTGATTGTGAAAAACCTTGTGGAAAAAGAATGCCTGATTTTATGAAGAAAAGCCGTCTTACCGAGTGGGAAGCTTTTGAAGTTCATCTTGATGAGGGCGCATTGATAAGTGCAATTTATAATACCGGACCTATGGGCTTTTCTATCTTCGTATGGTTCGATAAGAGAGATAAAAAAATCTACTCTTGGCGCAATATCGTACCTGTTAAACAAGCTAAAGTCGCATCTCAACTTGTTGACGATTACTGCTATTTGAAGGTAGCTAAATCGGAATATAAAATCGAGAACGACCTTATGAACGGCAAGGCTCGTGCAAAGGGCTATAGCGTAAACAAGAAGAGTGGTAGATTCGAAATCGACATCAGTGTAGACAGACTATCCCCTTGTTCAAACGTAAGCATACCTTTCGGCCCCAACAAGCCTTTATATTCAGAAAAGGATTTCTTCAAAGCAACGGGTACCATAACGGTTAATGGTGAAGTATTTACCACCAACGAGAATTCGGTAGCAATCATAGACGACCACAAGGGATATTATCCTTTCCGTGCTCACTACGATTGGCTAACCACTATGGGTGTGATTGATGATGAGGGCGAGAAGAAGTATTTTGCATTCAACTTGACGCGCAATCAATCTATCAATCAAGACGATTACAACGAGAACCTGATTTGGGTAGAAGGCGAGTCTTTCCCACTTCCCCCAGTAACTTTCTCAAAGGCTTCCAAGAAGGCAAAGACGTGGTATATTAAAGATGAACACGGATGCGTAGACCTTCGTTACGAAATCGATAACGTATTCTATATGCCAATGCATTTCTTGGTAATTGACGTCTATTACGCGCTTCCTTACGGAAGAATTTACGGCACGGTAAAAGATACCAACGGCAAAGTCTACAAACTAGACGGCGTATTAGGTATCGGCGAAGATAAGACCACACGTATGTAGCACTAGCCAAAAAAACAAAAAGAAAACCGCAACTTATCGTTGCGGTTTTTCGTTTGTATTAAATGTTATTATACGCGATTCTTTTGGAAGTTCCATAGGTCACGGCACATATCGTCTAGGTTTCTCTTTGCTGACCATTTGATTTCCTTTTTAGCTTTGTCGGGGAGCGCGTAGCAGGTTGCTATGTCACCGGGACGACGTGGAGCGATTTTGTATGGAACGGGTTTGCCACTAGCTTTTTCGAATGCTTTTACCATATCTAGAACGCTGTAGCCAACGCCGGTTCCTAGGTTGATAGGTTCTACTCCGTAGTTATCAATATATTCTAGAGCAGCAAGGTGTCCTTCAGCAAGGTCCATTACGTGAATGTAGTCGCGAACGCCTGTTCCGTCGGGAGTGTCGTAGTCGTTACCGAATACGTTTAAGTAGGGGAGTTCGCCGTGAGCGACTTTTGCAACGTAAGGCATTAGGTTGTTGGGAATACCTTTGGGGTCTTCGCCGATTAAACCGCTTTCGTGTGCTCCTACGGGGTTGAAGTAGCGAAGAAGAACGATATGCCAGCTGTTGTCAGACGCATAAACGTAACGCAAGATTTCTTCTATCATTAGCTTCGTTGAACCGTAAGGATTGGTCGTTGATAAAGAGCACTCTTCGTCGATGGGTAGTCTTTCGGGGGTGCCGTAAACGGTTGCCGAAGATGAGAAAACGAATTTTTTAACGTTGAACTCTTTCATAACTTCAAGAAGAGATAGCGTAGAAATTAGGTTGTTTTGATAATATTTGATGGGCATAGCACAGCTTTCGCCAACAGCTTTAAGACCTGCGAAGTGGATAACTGCGTCAATAGCGTTTTCAGTGAAAATCTTTCTTAAAATATCTTTATCACAAACGTCGCCTTCATAGAAAGTGATGGTTTTTCCCGTGATTTTTTCAACGTTTTTAACGCTTTCGATGTTGCTGTTTGAGAAGTTGTCAACTGCTACTACGTCGTAGCCGGAATTCAAAAGCACTACGTTTGTATGGCTAGCGATATAGCCTGCGCCACCGGTAACAAGAATTTTCATAATATTACTCCTTTAGTTAGGTTATTTTATATATTTTTTGACGAGGTTATTCATTTCGTCAAGAGCTTTTTCCATATCTTTTACGAGCTTGATTTGCGTTCTAGCCCTGTCAAGGTTATGATGCGTGCGTTTAATCTTGAAATAAACGTCCCCGTCTAAGTAAGAATCTCATACCACACTCGAATCCTTTGTATAAAAGTATTCTACCACAGCTTGATGAAAAACACAATAGAAATACTCATACTGCGCCACAACAGCGAATAATATTAGGTAAAATCTATTTAATTTCCTGCATAAGGCTCTTAAACTCCGCAGTATCAAAAAACTCAAAAAGCGAAATATTAAACCCATCGCACAACATTTTTATAGTTACGATACCGGGATTTTTACTCTTTTTATAGATAATGCTTTTAAGCGTGGACGGTGACACACCGGAGACTATGGCAAGTTTATGCATAGACATATTTTTTTGTTCGCAAAGCTCAAGAATTCTGTTCTTTACAAGGCTATAAGTATCCATAATAAAAACCTTCCTAATGTAATTATGGTCTAAATATAGCCTATTCAATATTGACAATGTGGGCGATATATGATACTATTAGTCTATAAATAGCCCGTAGGAGGAATTATAATGGCTTTTTGCAGTAATTGTGGTAAAGAAATAGAGAGCGATGCAAAGTTTTGTGCAAATTGCGGGAGAGCAGTAGAAACCAACGTAGCGCCTGTTGTTAGCACTCCTATAACTATGTATAATGAACCCAAAGAAGAAAGTAAAAGGGTAATTATTCACGAAGGTTCTATAAGAAAATGCCCTAATTGCGGTGCCGTTTTGAGTTCATACGAGAGTATCTGTTCATCATGTGGCTTTGAACTCCGCGAAGTCAAGCAAAACGAAGATATTGCAGAATTTTTAGCAGAGCTAAAAGAGATAAAAATATACACTCAAGATCCGGAGAGAAGGAAGAGACTTATCGTTGACACAATAAGAGATTATAACGTCCACAATACGGTTGAAAGTGTAAAAGAGTTTTTGCTACAAGCCAAGAGTAACATTTTGAATGCCGATAAAGACGGCGATGGTCAAATCAATCCTGAAGAAAGAGAAATATTAGTGGCTTGGTTTAAGAAATTTGATGAAGTTTATGAAAGAGGTGTAGAGCAGAACATTTTGAAGAAAGAAACTGATATTGCTTACGCGAACAAGCTAAAAAAAGAAGTAGAAAAAATTAAAAAAGCAACTATTGGGAATGTAAACAAAAATTTTCCACAAAACAAAAAAATAACGGTAGCGACTATAATAGGAATTGTCTGTGCGATGATGGGATTGATTATGGGATTTACTAACGGAGCCATAATAGCTGGGATATTTGCCGTTGTGCAAGTGGCGTTATTTACTATTTCACTATTAACTAATATGGGGATAATTAAGAGTAACGTTCCTAAATTAGCAATGTTATTGTGTATAGCAGGATATGTGATGGTAATACCTTATTTTAGCTTGTATAACTTATAAAGTAGGAGAAAGAGTTATGGCATTTTGCACAAATTGTGGTAATAAATTGGTAGAAGGGGCAAAGTTTTGCACAAATTGTGGTAAGGCAATAAACGTTACAGTAGCACCAAAAAGTAGCGCGACTGTAAATACTGCTGTTCAGCCCGAGCAACGAGTATCCAAATATGATGATAGTAAAGAATGGCAAGTGAAATTAGAGCTTGAAAGAATGGAGAAACTTCGCCAAGAAAAGCTAGAAGACGAGGCAAGGCATCGTCAAGAAAAGCTAGAAGACGAAGATAGAGAAGAAAAAAAGAAGGATTTCAAGCTAGGAAGAATTGGTAAAGGAATATCTGCAATAGGTGGGGCCGTCGCGTCTGCTGCGATTTTGTTGTGGAAACTAAAGGATTAGTGGGGTGAAACTGTGAAAAGCGAAATGATACAAATAGGTTTTGGAATACCGTATTTTGACGTATGCGATTATAGATATCCTGATTATGCAGTGCCAGTTGCGGTTAGGGGCAATATATCGTTTCAAGTAAAAAACTACGACAAATTTTTATCCAAATTGGGGCTAACGGAGAGTGCGTTTCAAGCACAAATAAGAAACGTTATAAATAGTGCTACAAGGAAGTATGTAGTTAACGCACCTATTGCTTTTAGCATCCCTGCAATACAAATAGACAGGAAATTAATCGAAATTACGAATAAATCGGCAGAAGAAATAAGAGCGATAGCAAAGAATACCTATGGTATAGATGTTACGTTTAACATAACGGCAATAGAGCTGGATAAATACTCCGATGGCTATAAGACATTGAGCGTGCTGACGAGAGAACTGACGGAAGAGCAAGCTTTTGCGCAACAAGAAATTGCCTTGGACGAGTTAGAGGCAAGGAAGAGAATTGAGCTAAACGCAATAGCAGGGAAAAACGATATTGATTTAGAAGACTACCGTGAGAATTTGCGCATTGCCAGAGATGAAAAGGAAAACAATACCAAAAAGAAGATTAAATCCCTTAAATTAACGATAGGCGTTATAGTAGGCGCAGTTTTAGCTGTTGTAATCGCACTTTTAGTCGTTTTTGTAATTAAATAACAATTTATAATAATCAATAAAAAGCAACTCAGAGAGTTGCTTTTTTCGTATGGACAATGCGTACTTGGCGTGATATAATATTTAATGGTAGGAGTACTTATGGACAAGAAAAGAACGGAAGATATTTATAATTACTTAACAAGCTTTATGGGAGAAATCGACTTCCCTTTAGAAGCGCAAAAAGCCATACTTGATTCACTAAAAACGATTATTGAAAACGCCACTGCAAGCGAAGCGTTTTTCGCGCCTATAGAGCGTTATGAAAGTGGTGAAATCGACAAGTTACTTCCTTATATTTTCAAAGAAAAAAATTCTCCGCTTAAAAGAGTAAAAGAGCTAACAGCCGTCCACGAATATACGCTTGACATACTACTTTACTTGTGTGCAACGCCCGCACTGGAAAAGCGTTATGAAAACAAAGGGTTATCTCGCGAGCTATTTGTAAGCGCGATGCGCGACCTTAAGTGCAAACTTATAGAATGCAAAAAAGTCTATGACGTTTGGGGCTCGTTTGTAGCATTTTGGTTCGACGGCTGGTTTGACATGACGAGATACGCCTTAGGTAGATTGCAATTCGAAATCAAAAAGATGTTTACCTTCTTCTTTTGTGGGGGGAAGTTCATTTACCCCGGCAAGCGCTTTTTGAATTTACATATCCCGTCATCGGGCGCATTAAATCACGATGAAGTACTTGCGTCTTACAAGCAAGCGTACGAGTTTTTTGCACCGCAATTCAAAGAGAAAGAAATATTGTTCGTGACGATGTCTTGGCTACTTTTTAAGGAGCATAAAAAGATGCTACCGGCAGAGTCCAACGTGGTTAAATTTATGAATGATTTCAAGATTGTTCTCAATTTCAAAGACCCCAAGAACGGCGACTTTTGGCGTGTCTTTAACAAGAACTATGACAAGAAATTAACGGATTTTGGAGCACAAACAACAATGCAAAAAGCCTACGAAAAACATATAAGAAAAGGCAAAAAAATGGGTGGCGCAATAGGCGCGTTTATCTATGATGGCGAAACCTTCAAAAAATAAATAATGGCAATTTAGGATACCATAATGGGATAAATAGAATATCAAAT
The DNA here is from genome assembly GCA_017533005.1 of Clostridia bacterium. Taxonomy (GTDB): domain Bacteria; phylum Bacillota; class Clostridia; order Christensenellales; family DTU072; genus RGIG6449. The sequence continues at coordinate 20,265 of JAFXIQ010000003.1, forward strand.
ATAAAAAAGGCAATCGCGATGCGATTGCCTTTTTGCTTATTGTTTATTATCGGCGTCGGTATTTTTTGCCTTTTTATCTTTAATCTTTTGAACGACTTTGCAGGTGAAGTTCTTGATGTCTTCGAAGGGGTTTCTTCCACCGAAGGCAAGACATCTATTTTCGGGTAGATTTACTTCTACGACAACCGTCATACAGGCGAGCATAATGAAGAAAGTGGGACCGAAGAAGTTAGTGTCTATCATACCGTATAGGTCGAATAGGAACAAGCTTATCATGATAGCTAACGATGCTGAATTTTTTCTTAATTCCAAGAAGGTGCGATATCTCCAGAAGTAGAAGAATACGAATACGATAACACCGCAGATACCCATATTCGCGAATACTTGAAGAATGGTCGAATGGTACCAGTAGGGGGAGTAGTTATCTTTTGCCATTTCGCCGAGCTTATAGTCCCAACCTGCACCGAATACAGGCCAAGTTTTGAAGGTTTCCATTGCCATGGGGTATAGTCCTTCTACACGACCGGAGCTATTTAGACCTTTATTCAAAATAGTCGTAATGATTGGCGCGAAAAATTCGCCTTTCAAGGCAACTAGTACTATTGCTAGCGCGAATAAAGTGGTAACGCTAGTTGCGAACAAGCCTTTATTTTCGGTTTTTGACGCAGTGTAGATGAGCATCAAAGGCAAGAGTAGCGTAGTAAATAGCAACGAACCTCTGCAACCTGAGAAGATTATGATTACGTATTCAATGGCTGATGCGACAACGAATAACGGGGTAAACTTGTTCTTTTTCAAGCTGAAATAAAAGCCGGTAGGTACTGCCATAGATAGTACGGGAGCAACGTTGTTGGGGCCTGCCCAACCGAGTTTTAGGTTTTTACTAGTTATAGCGGATAGAATATTTTCTTTACCGAGAGATAGATAATAAGTGATAGCTTGCGCGCTGATAACGATACCAATGATGAATAGAATTTTTAGCATATATTGCATTAGGTTTGCCTTATTATCTTCGTCAGCTAGGGTAATCATGAAGAAAGTGTAACCTATAGCGACTAGTATGATTATACCCATACCGGCAACTACTGCGAGTGGATTTTCGTAAGGGCTACCTAGACCACCGAGTGCAAAAGGTATAATCAGAGCTATCATACAAGCGTGGAATCCTTTAATCTTCTTCGGGTGTAGCGCGTCGAAATGACGGTGATAGCGCAACAAGTTGTAAATTAATCCCGCAAAGAGTAGCACGATAAAAACGATTAGTACCCACAAAAAGTCGTCTAAACGGTGACGGTCGTTACTAATCATCATGGTAAACATCATTAAAAAGCACAATAATTGTTTAACGCCTTTGTCAAGGAATAAGGATATTACGACCACCGCGAGAAGCGCGCAAAGCATAGGTACCCATATACCGAATGCCCATGCAACGTACGTCATAACGCCGAAGAAAGCTATAAACCAATCGGACTTAACAAACGCAATAAAAAGATTTTTTGCTTTAACCAGAGCTTCTTTCATTATCAATCTCCTAACGAGCTATTTCTTGAATTATAGCTCTATATGTGAAAATTGTCAATGTAGAGACTGAATTTTGTGTGATAATAGAGCTTTTAAATGACATTTTCTTGACAAGTTGATTTTGTGTGTGTAGTATATATTATGTATAAATATTCGCGCGCGGGCACAAGCGCAAGCGCATTCGTAATATAATATACGAAAGATGAAGGAGCAAAAAGATGACAAAAAAGAGTGGCAAAAGTACGTACACATGTGAAGTTTGCGGAACTGAAAACAGCATAAAAAATAGAGAATGCAGTTCTTGTGGCGTTGTTCGCAAGCGCAATAAATTCGTGAAATCGTTGAAAAAAGCAAGCGACGTAAAAGAAAGTTTTGTTTTTTCAACAAGCGTAAGTACGGAGCCAAACGCTGTTAAAAAAGCTAAAAATGGTGCGCCTTTAGAAGTAAAAGGCTTATCAAAAAAATACAGTTCAAAAGCTAATTTTGCTATAAAGGACATTTCTTTCACTTGTAACGAAGGTGAAATCGTTGGACTTCTTGGTGCAAACGGAGCAGGCAAGTCTACTTCTCTTAAGTGCATAACCGGTATGATACCTTTGACGGAAGGCGAAATTCGTATTTTAGGTTATGATATTTCTAAAAACCCCGTCGAAGCAAAATCACAATTTTCTTTTGTAAACGACAATCACGCAACGTTTGTGAAAATGACGGGGCTTCAATATATTACTTTTATGGCGGACGTTTACAAGGTTTCAAAAGCCGATAGGGAGAGAAGACTTCGCTATTTAGAAGAAGTATTTTGTCTAGGCGACGGAATAAATAGACTAATTTGCAACTATTCACACGGCATGAAACAAAAAATATGTATGATGGGCTCGCTTATTCACCAACCCGACCTATGGATACTTGACGAACCGATGGTAGGTTTGGACCCCAGAACGCAAGGCGCTGTTATTAAGTTCATGCACGACTACGTAGGACAAGGTAAAACCATACTTTTCTCTACCCATAATTTGGACGTTGTACGTAGAATATGCGATAGAGTAGTGATAATAAATAAGGGAACGCTAATAGCCGACCTAGAAATTACAGAAGAAATGAGAAACGATAATACCACTATCGAGTCGTATTACTTTTCTGACGGAGATATGCAATAATGCTCAGAGTATTACTAAAAAAACAGATGCTCGAGCATCTATCGGTATTTAAGAAAAACCGCAAGAACATCGACTTTGTGGGGATTTTGCTCACTATTTTGTTGGCAGGAATAACCATTTTTGTCGTATCTGCAGTTTTTAGTCAGTTCATAGAGAAGTATTGTGCTATTCGATTGGAGAATATTCTCGACGTTAACGCACGTTATTATGAAATTATGACGATTTTATACGAATGCGTATTTATCGTTAGCAGTTTTGGTGCGACTTCACAACTTGCAAGAGCGATTTTTGAGAACGATGACAGGAACGTACTTATAACGCTTCCCATTAAGTCTTATACTATTTTCCTATCGAAAATCGTATCGATATATTTTTCACAAGCGATACTTTCTCTATGTGTATCGATACCGTTGGTAGTTATCTTTACTACGGTAGTCGGTGGAAGCACAAGCATAATACTTTTGTCGGTACTTGCGGGCTTTATTATTCCCGTAATTTCTCTAGCAGTAGCGTCGGTATTATGCCTACCATTCTATTTCATTAAGCGAATGTTACAATCGAAATACGTAGTGTTTTTGTTAGTAATAACTGCAATATGCGCTGTCGCTTTTTGGGGATATTCCAGAATTTTAAGATTTTTCGAAGGCATTATGACTTCGGGAGAAATACAATTTTTCTTCTCCGAAAAAGTTATGGAAACCATAATAAGCTTAACAAACTCGTTAGTGCCAGCTAATTATTTAGCACGCCTAGTATTGAGTATTGAACCTTTGAAAAACGCCGGAATACTACTTGCAATCGTAGTGGGATTAGGAGTTTTCGCATTCTTATTAGTTTACTTTTTGTACAACAAAGCGGTTAAGATAAGAGTACAAAACAGCGATGGAATTTTCTTCGCGCCTAAAAAACTCGGAGCACCGCGTTCGATTATTTTCAGATTATTTGAGAAAGAGCTCGGTTCTATTATGTTCACCCCCGACTATGCTTTCCAATATTTGTCAGTAGCAGCAATCTTACCTATAATGGTATACTTTTGTATGGAAATCGGCGCGAAGATGCTTCTTTCCGTCGTGCATATAGAAGCCAACTTCGAAATAGCTATTTTCTTGACGCTACTATTCGGTGCGCTCACGAATACTTTCTGTGCGATAAATATCAGCCGTGAAGGTCCTTCGTTCTATATGCAAAAGACGCTACCGATTAAACATTTACAGTTTATCGGCGTTAAAATCGTGTTGAATTTCATAGTAAGCGTAATTTCCGTAGGTGTAAGCACGATAGTGATAACGAGTTTAGGCTATGTAGCGATTGTAGAAGGCGTATTTATATTCTTCGTTGGCATAGTTATGAGCCTTGCGCAAATATGTTTTGCGACAAAACTAGACTTGAATCATCCACATTTTTCTACGGAAGAAGACAATACGGTTAAAGAGAGCAATTCTAACGTATCGGTTATCATAATACTTGGAATGGTATTCTCGGTTATTTTAGGAGGCGTACCGCTTTTTGCAAAAGTAATGACCTTCTTTGATAATCCCATACCTGGATATTTGACGTACCTATTCGTAGGAGGCGTATCGTTACTGATACTTTTAGGTTCGCTTCTATACACGTTTATTGGCTTAAAAGCTAAGTTTGATAGAATATCGGAGGGCGATTAATATGAAGAAAAAGATAATTGCACTCATTTTAATAATCCCTTTGTTGTTCTTGGTAACGCTTTTTTCAGTTAGTAAAGTTGCGGGAATATTCACGGAAATCCCCGCTTCAGGCATAAAAATAACCACGCAAAACGATGACGGGCTCATATATCTTGATATGGCAAGATATGAAAAAGACATCTACCTAAAGGCGGAAGTCGAGCCACAAAACGCAAAAAATAAGGAGTATTCTTTTGAAATCAGCAAGGTTGATGAAGAAACCGCACTTGCTGACGTAGAAATAGCTAGCGACGGCTTGCTCATAGTTAGGGGTGAGGGTAAAGCGAAGATAACGGCAATTTCCGCGGATAAAGGCTTTACCGATAGCGTAATACTATCCGTTTACAGCAGTAAAATCCTATCCATTACACCTTATGTTAAGACGTTTGTCGGTGAAGACGTTGCGCTTCAACAAGTAGGCGATTCCGAGTATAACGTAACGCTTGCTAGTGGCGAATACGAATTTGGTAGCATAATTGAACCTAACGCATTGTCGGATAGCGCCGTATCTTGGGTTAGCGACGATACGTCGGTCGTTAGCATTGACGAAGTAACAGGCCGTGCAAAAGCTAGACTTTCGGGTTCTTCAAAGGTTAGCGTAATTTCTACGAACGGTATAAACGGAGTAATCACCAAGACCATTAATGTCAGCGTTCCATATTCAGGTGGCGCATCGGGAATGAGCATAGAAGGAAAAGTAGACAATACGCTAGTATTCTCAAAAGGTAGAAACGAAGTTTCTTTCTATCTTGAGCTTGAACACGCTAATATAGAACTTGGCGAAACACAATTTTTAGGAATAACCGGAGTAGGCGCAGGGGAAATCATAAACCAAGAATACGTAATGCTTGACGACGTAGGCAAGAAGTTTGAAATCATACTAACCTTGAGTGATAATCCAGATAGAACCAACCTTGAGTTGTTAATTAATCTACCCGGCAAGGCAGAAAAGAGCGAATTAGAACTAATATTTAACGAGTTTAAGTTTGACGTTTACAATAAATATCACTTAACGGGAGACAACGTTATTTATCAAAAGATTGAGAACGAAGTCGTATACACTGCATTTGGTGAACCCTCGGATAAAGAAGTAACGTACGTATGGGACGGTTCGGGATTAAATATTAAGACGAGCAAAAAAGGCGCCGTAGCTAATATAACAGCTCCGGGAACGGGCGATTATGCGCTTACCGTTTCGGCGTACGAAAAAGGCAAGTTGATATACACTAAGACCAAGACTATCAGTGTAGTGAGGGGAATTCAATCTATAGAGTTTATTGATAATACAAAGACTTACGGCGTAGAAAATATTCTAGCCATCGGCGATACCGAAATGGATGCTAGTGGACCTAAGACGCATAGACACGAATTAAAGATGAACATAAAGTACACGGACGGTACGCTTTCATCTTATACAGGGGAAGATATAACCTTCTCAACGTCGAATTCAAAGGCAGTAAGTTTATTCCAAACCGCTAACGAATTCCGTGTCGTTATAAAGGGAGACGGACTTGCTACTATAGGTGCTAAGTGGGAATATGGAGAGTATTTCAATCAAGACGTTAAGACGTCGATAACCGTACGTGGCGTAAAAGACGGCATGATGGTAGACTCTTACGAAAAGATTAAGAGAGCAGAAAAAGAAGGTGTACCTATCGTACTAACGGCAGACGTTATGCTCGGTTGGAAAGATATGAACGAGAGTGAACTTAAGGCCTCGGCAAGCAAAATGCCTACCGATTACGACTGGACTTTCTACAAGAACACGGATATAAATAATGAAGTTGACGTCGTACATCCAGAAGTCTATTATCTACTCGAATTCAAAGACGACGTTTATGGTAACGGCTACACGATAAACGCCGATAACTTCACTATGGCAAGGGATAAAGTAGGCAACCCCAAACTTTTCAAAGGCCCCTTGAACTTCGTAGCAGCAGCAGGCGCTAGCGTAAAAGCTCAAGACAATATTGTTTTCCTAGTAAGAAACGATGGCGTCACTATCAATAACGTCAACCTACTAGGATGCTCGAACGAGAGTTTAATAGATGAAGAAAACGGTGGTATAGATTTAACGCGATTGAATTACGCGGGAACTACACTAGAAATTTCTGCCGATAATTGCAACTTGATTAATAGTAGAGTAAGCAACGGCAGAACCGTCGTTAGAGTTTTCGGTGGAGAAACCACTAACGGCACTCCGATAGTAGAGAACTTTAACGAATTTGATATTAACGATGAACGTATCCACGTTAATATCGAGAGCTCGATTTTGACGGGCGCAAGAGAGTTTATATTGAAAATTGGCTCTAATAGGGCGATTTTACCACCGAAATATCCTAATATGGACGCGTATCAACAACGTGCATTCTTTGATGGAAACGGTAATGCGTACGATGCTATGAACAAGAACAATTATAGGGATAGCGAGTTCTACAACAAGTACGTTATAACCGACGTAATCCTTAAGAATTCAGTATTAGAGAACTCGGGACTATTATCTATTGGTATGGAAACGCACTTCTCGGGCTCAATGCTAGACGGTTATAGCTTATTCCCGAAGATTTGGAATAGATGTTCAGCAACGTCGTTCGCTAGCGTATTGAGAATGGAAGGCGAAGTCAAGATGTACGATTGGAAGAAGCTCGATAACGTAGATAGCTCCACGCTAATAGAAACCGAAGCCGGCGCAAGAGAATTCTTAACGCTACGTATTGCGGATATGCTCAAAAAGGTCGCAGAAGTTAAACCAGAATGTGCAAACATCATAACCGAAGTAAACGGACAAGATTATTTGCATGGTGGAATTGCATTTTATGGTGGCGGATACAACTATTCTTGCATAGATATGGATAAGTTTAATGGCGAAAAACTCTCTCGTTACAACATAAACATTAGCGTGTTGGCAGAGGGAGTAACGAACGTCAACGACCCGTTGTACTCACAAGGTACGTATTTACCGCTAGCAGCAGGTAAAGAACCCTTTACGTTCTATATGTATAATAAAGATTCAGTAACCAATTATGACAAACAAGTTGCCGATATCGCATCTGGTAACGCTTACAAATTACCTATAGCAGTTATAGGTTAAACAGGAGAAAACTATGAAAAACTTTAGCAAAAAATTGTTAATTTTACTAGTGCTGATGCTCATTGCAATTACTGCAATGACAGCGTTCGCATGTGGGGAAGAAGAGGAGGACACCAATCCTACACCGTCACAATCAGGTAAAATCGTAGTTTTACAAGACGGCGATAATATCTTGAAAATGCTTGACGATATTAGTGAGTTGTCAGAATACATTCCCACGATAAGCGACCCATCGCTAGGTTTTTACGGTTGGTACGTAGATAAGGCTCTCAGCCAAGAATACGATGGCAGTCAAGACGTATCTACGCTATATGCTAAATGGATTAAGAAGACTTTCACCGTCAAATTCTTGAACTATGACGGCACGGTACTTCCCGTTAACGGAAACAACACGCAAATCATAGAATACGGCGAGAGTGCTATAGCCCCCGAAACTCCCACCAAACCGGGCGTAGAGTTTACAGGTTGGAACGTTCCTTTTGATAACGTTACTTCGAATTTAACGGTTATGGCAACGTTCTCTAGCGAGCCACAATTTTTGACGTTCTATGCGGAGGACGGCACGGAGATATTTAGCCAAAAATTCGTAGAAGGCGCCAACGTAACGAGCTATTTTAACGCTCAACTCGTTCGCGCGGAAGAACTTCTTCCGGGTGGTATCGAGTTTGATACTTGGTGTACGGACGAAGCTCGTGAAGTAGCCTTTACGGAAACCGATGAAATCATAATGAGTAGCGCACCGCTTACTTTGTATGCGCGTGCAAAGATGAAGAACATCGAGCAACTCAAGATTATACCTTCTAGAAACGACTTCAGATACGATAGAGGCGGTTTCGATTTAGTAGCAGATTTCTTGGATTACAAAGAGCTTCAATACAACTATAAGTGGTATAAAGCTAACAAGCCGGGAGAAATTTTATACGAAAGCAATAGTGCAACCTTTGCTGTTCCTTGTCAAGACGCAGGCGAGCACGTATTTGTCGTAGAAGTTACCGCTAGTTACAAAAATTACGCACCCAAGGTATCGGTTGCAGAAGGAATTGTCAATATAGAATTAGGCAAACTCGAAGGAATATCCGTTGAAGGCAACGAAGTTAACTATACAGGAACCAATCATACTATAGTGGTTAACGGAACCTTCCCCGATGACAGTATAACGTATAGAATAAAGGGCGAAACGAGCTATTCAGACCTACCCATAAAGGACGCAGGCGAATATGAAATCGAAACGCGCGTAGAAAGAAAGAACTACGAACCTATTGAATTCACAGCTAATGAATTCAACTCAAAAATTCTTAAAATCAACAAAATAGGTCTTACCTTGACGGCGGACAACAAGAGCATTGAATATGGTAAGAACCCACCTAAATACTCATTTGTATCAAACGGATTGGTAAACGGTGAAACAATCGAGAGTATTGATGCAGAAGTAACAGTAAGTTGCGCATACGAAAAGGGCAACAAGGTTGATAATTACGATATTGAGATTAAGTGTTCAACACTTACTAACTATAACGTAACGCTCGTTAACGGCAAGTTGGAAGTATCTAAAATTAGTCTTACAATCAACGTTAAGAGTATGAGTAGCACGTACGGAGATAAAGTACCTACTTACGATTGCACGTTTGTTGGGCTAGACAAGACCAATGCTAACGAAGAAGCCCTTGTAAGAAATGGTATTAAGTTCGTATGCGAATACGCACAAGGTAGCAAGGCAGGAACGTATACAGTAACGGCACAAGTAGCTCTCGACAACTACAACGCAACAGTAGTTGACGGACAGTTGACGGTAAATAAAAAGGACGTAACCGTTACGGCTTCTGCAGAAAAGACCAAGATTATTTACGGCGAATCTGCACCGAATTACACGTATACGATTTCAGGTCTTGTATTGGGCGAGAGTGTTAACTATGCGTTTGGCAAGGAACCCACGCTTTCATGTGGTTATAATCAGGAAGACCCGAACAATCGTATCGTAAAAGACTACAGCATCGTAGCGTCAGGACTTGTTTCTGATAATTATAACGTTAAATACGTAAACGGCACTTTGAGGGTAATCAAAAAGGAATTAGTGCTAACTCCGATAGACCAAACCATTCAATATGGTGACGCCGCACCTAAAGCAAGTGCAGATACGATTAAAGCAGAAGGACTCCAATACGGAGAAATTTTACCATACACCAGCATAGGCTTGTTTATTACCAACACTGAAACCGTTCAATCTTACAAGAAAGGTGACAAAATTGGTTCGAATTACGATATCAGCTTGGGAACTTATGCTACTAACAACTATTACGTAGTTTATAATAACGCAATACTTACCGTTGAACCGAGAGAACTAAAGGTTAGCGTACTTCCTATGACCATAGTATATGGTGATGAAATAAAAGAAGAAGACGTTAAACTCGTATTCGAAGGCTTCTATGGAAGAGAAGACGAGAGCGTTTTGAACTTTGCTGGAATGCAAATTCTAGGTTATACCGCAGGTGATTCTGTAGACAAGAAATACGGTTTAAGCGTAGAGGGCATTACGTCCGAGAACTATAATATTGTTTGTGAAGACGTTGGAGAACAACTTACGGTTATTAAACGTGATTTAAGTATAACCATAAGAGCGTACGACGATATTAAAGCTAATCCTTGGAGTCACGCGATTAGTGTTTCTGACGCCAAGACTCACATAACTATTGGCAACTTATATGAATTCGACGCGATTAACGGAACGCTTGCAACCGATTCAGGCGAGTTCGGTTCTTACATCTTCAAAGGCGAAACGTTAGGCGGACAATTCAGTTGGGCAGAAGCTATTTCTATTTCTAGAAACGACGTTTCAACGCTTGATAACTACAACGTAAGCTACGACTTGCAAGTTGAAATCGGCACTTACGGTATGTTGATTAGTGAAAAAGAAACCTACTATGACGGAAACTCACACACGCTATCCGTAGAGAGCTTCTACGAGAATGCAGAAGTTTTATTCGGAACCGAAGAAGGCAATTATATCTATGATATAAACTCAATCCCCAATTTTGCCGAAGCAGGTAGCTATACTATCTACTACAAGATATGGGATAAGAGTGGAGTGCTTACCGGTGAACTATATGCAAGTAAAGTTATTAATATCAAGAAGAGACCTGTAGAAATCGTTGCAGAAGACCTAACGATTACTTACGGCGAAGCGCTTCCCACTACCTACAATTACACTATAGAAGGAATGGGCTTCCTAGACGGAGATGGTATTGAAGTTCTAGAAGGCGAGCTACAAATCAACAGTAATTATGAATATAAAGGAAAAGTAGGCCAATACGCTATCATTGCAAGTGGTTTGACAAGCGATAACTATGACGTAATCTTCGTTGACGGAGAACTTATCGTAGATAAACGTGAACTAACGGTAAAAGCTATTAACAAGAATATGACGTATGGCGATGATATGCCTGAATTCACCGTTACTTATAGTGGTTTTGCAGATGGCGAAAGCTACGAAGGATTAGGTGGATTGACGGTTACGTTCGACTGTATATACGCGAACAGCAAACGTGCAGGCGAATTTGAAATCATTCCTGTTTTCGAACAAGAATGGGATAACTACTACCTAATCGCTGATTCAGGCACGCTAAAAGTTGCTAAAAAGGCTCTGTCGTTAAGAGCTGACAACAAAACTATAGTTTACGGTGATGAAGCTCCGTCGTTTACGGCATCGTCTAGCGATTTTGTACCTGGCGATGATTTGAGCTCAATGACGTCGGTTACGTATTCAACCAAGTACGAAAAAGGCTCTGACGTAGGTACTTATACAATTAGCATTAAAGCCACGTCGGATAAGTACGAGATAACTGCTCTCAACGGTAGTTTGAAAGTCAACAAGAAATCCGTTGCCGTAGATTGGGTAGGAATTAACACGAGCTATACGTATGATAGTACCGATAGAACGGGTGCAATCACTGCGAGCTATAAATCTGTTATAGACGGTTCAGTTATAACGGCTACCATTACGTTCGGCAAAAAATCCACCGTATTCTTGACGGCAGGCGAATATAGCGTAACTGCAACACCTGCAGATGGAAACTATACGTTAACCAACGCAGTTCAGACTGTTACAATGAAAAAAGCAGATTACACGTCTGCATCACATAAAGACGTTACAGGTATTTACGACCCCTATACCACACTCAAGTCTTATAAACTCAATACAAACTACTTCTGGACGTATGAAGACAACGTTCCTAACTGCGTAGATAAGAATTACAGCGCTTATTACAACGCAGACCCAGAGAACTATAACAACTTCTACTTCGATATAATCGTTGAGTTGAAAAAGGCAAGCATCGGATTAAGCGCATTTAATACGACAATAGTTCCCAATCAAGTGGTAGAAGCTGATTATAATGGTAACAAGTTTGATATAACGCCCAAGATTTACTATCAAGATATGGTAGTCCCGACGGCACACTACACCTTGACGTTCACCAAGGGCTATGAGTTCACACCGGGTACGTATAAGACGGTTATGTACTTCTCAGCTGACAACTATCAAATGGAGAGCGATAGCGTAACTTATTACGTCAAGTATAAGAGCGTAAAAATCGGTGCAAACGGCAACAAGCTATACACAATCGAAGACGCATTGAATATTGCAACTTCGGGCAATATCGTTATCGTTACAACCGATACCAATTTCGGTGAAAGAAGCGAAGTAGGCGCATATTTATACAACAGCGATAGCTATTACACAGTCAAGAGTGGCGTAACAATGTTGTTACCATTCAACAAAGACGACACCAAGGGCTATATCCCCGGTGGTGAAGAAGGTGATAATAACTATGATTCACATCCGGAAGACGTAAGCGAAAAGGTATTGTATATCACGATGAATATTCCTTCCAGCGTTACGCTAAACGTTAAAGGAACGCTAACGGTTGGTGCCGTTACAAGCGCAAAAAAGGTTATAGGAGCACAAGATAACAAGCTTGTAAACGACGTTAACGGTAACTATTCGGTTATAAACTTGTCTGGCGATATTATAGTTGATAGTGGTAAGTTAAATGCATACGGATACATTCGTGGTAGTGGTATGATTAGCACGAACGGTAGCGCATTGATAACCGAAAACCAAATAATCAACGGTTGGACGGGTGGCACGATTTCTGCTGCACGTTTCAGTGGTGGATATAAAGTAGGTGCCGACGCGCTAATATTCCCTTCAACTATAACTGACGACGATTTCGGACACGACCCCGGAATGTTCCCGTTTAACGATTATTCGCTAGAAGCTATTACCGTTAAGATGTCGTTGAACTATGGTAGCACTTGGCGTGGTTACATTAAGATTTCTACGAGTGCTCAAGAACTTGCAGGAATGGAAATCGTAAATGAAAAGATTTCCGAGACCTATTTGACGTTAGCCTCTTCCAATGCGAACGACGATAGTTCGGGTATGTATCGTATGATGAATAGCGGTAGCAAAATTATCAAGACTAGCTCGAACGGAAGAATGAGATTGGAGCTACTAGGCGATATAACCGACGGTTATTCAGCTCTGGAAGTTGGCGTTCTTAAAGTAACGATAAATATGTCGTCAAAAAAGGTATTCTTCCCCGTTACAAAGAGGACTGACGTTGTTGTAAGTGGTGTATTTACTCAAAGATATAAGAATAAATATATGCCGGGCTCTACGCTAACCATAAGCGAAGGCGCAACTTATAACTTGAACGGTAGCATTATTACCTACGAAAAGGGCTTCGTAGATGCTGCTATAGGAGCAACTTACGGCACGTTTAACGATAATAGTGCGTATGTAATGGTAAAGGGCACAATAAATATTAACGGAGCGTTTGGTGGCGATATTTACGCTACGGAAACGGGTAAAGTTAACGTTTCTTCATCAGCCGTTACCACAGTTACTTCTAGAGAAGGAACGGGTACGCAAGCAAGAGAGGGCGTTAGCGTTGTATTTACTTTCGTTGAAGATGGAACCGTAACACGCACGATGCGACTCAAGAACGCTGACGGCACTAACGTTCAAGGAACTGCAGGCAAGAACTATTCTTACGCAAACGGCAGTTGGAGCTAAAGAAATCAATAAGAAAAGCCACTCGAAAGAGTGGCTTTTTTATATAGTTAATAAAAATTAGAAACCTACGTCGATGTTGAATTTCAAGGTGTGAACGATTTCTTGACCTTTTCTTGAAAAGGTTTTGGGCGCATCTTTTTGCCAACCAGCGTATAGAGTTTGGTCTTTAGCCGGCATTTTATTTAGATTAGCAGGAGTTGTGCAGTTAGCGTCGGCGAACCAGCCTGTGAAAGTATATCCGTCTGCTGATAGGATAGGAAGTGTGATTACCGTGTTCTTTTTAGCTACGATAGGAAGTATTTCTTCTTCCATTCTGAGTTTAGACTTAAAACTTAAAGTTACTTTTGCCATTTTGCCTCTCCTGTTAAGATTATTTTATGAATTATTAATATCTACAATAAAACAAGTATAGTATATTACAATTGATGACATTCGTAAAGAGCTTTTCCGTTTTTTTATCAACAAGTATTGATTATTAATTATTTTGAGTTATAATAAACGTATAAATTTGAAAGGTGAACGTATGACTGATATCAAAGAAAAATTGCATTCAGGCGAACTTTATTATCCTAGTTCAAGTGAAATAATGAGCGAACAATTAGATTGTCTAGAATTATTATACGACTTTAACGCTACGCGTCCGCACGAAGCCCAAAAGCGAGAAGAACTTCTTAAAAAGATGTTTGCAGAAATCGGCACGGATTGTTATATAGAGCCACCGTTGCACGCGAATTGGGGTGGGAAGCATGTGCATTTTGGCAACGCGGTATATGCTAATTTTAACTTAACGTTAGTAGACGACACCCATATTTATGTCGGTGACAGTACGATGTTTGCGCCTAATGTAGTTATTGCTACGGGAACGCATCCGTTATCCCCCGAGCTTCGAGAAAAGGCTTATCAATACAATCTGCCCGTTCGAATTGGCAAAAACTGTTGGTTGGGCGCAGGGGTTATAGTGCTTCCGGGAGTGACTATCGGTGATAACGTTGTGGTTGGTGCAGGTAGCGTGGTAACGAAAGACCTTCCCGACAACGTTCTCGCATACGGCAATCCGTGTAGGGTAATCAGAGAACTTGGCGAACACGATAAGATATATTATTATAAGGATAGAAAAATTAATTACGATAAACTATAATAGAAAAGAGCTCCAACGCGCGTTGGAGCTCTTTTTTAACAAGGATTATTTAGCGAAAACCGATAGGTATCTTTCCCCGCTATCAGGGAAGAGCGTTACTATAACGGCGTTAGGTTCTATTTGGGCGAGTTTTTCGCTCGCTACGAGAGCTGCGCCGGAAGATATTCCTACGAGCGTTCCATAGTCTTTTGCCGCGCGTCTTGCGCCCTCATAAGCTTCTTCCGTTGATACCGTGACAATCTTGTCGATGTATTCTCTGTCGAGTATGCTCGGCACGAAATTCGCGCCAATACCTTGTATGCCGTGCGCGCCTAAAACACCTGTAGATAGTAGGGGACTTTCTTTTGGCTCTACGGCAACCGTTATTAGTTCGGGATAAACGTCTTTTAAGGCCTTTGATATTCCGGAAATCGTTCCACCACTGCCTACGACAAGAACGAGATAGTTAGGGATAACACCACCTAGGTCTTTTATGATTTCGGGAGCAGTTGTTTCTAGGTGCGCGAGCACGTTGTCCCTATTGTCGAATTGCATAGGTATGTATGCGCCGTCGATACTCTCTTTTAATTCGTTTGCGCGAGCGATTGCGCCTTGCATACCGTCTTCTTTGGGCGTCAACTCAACGCGTGCGCCGAGATGTTTAAGAAGCGCAATTCTTTCCTTACTCATATTTTCGGGCATAACGAGAATTGAGTTATAGCCCTTAACTTTCGCGATATAGGCAATTCCGATACCCGTATTACCACTTGTGGGTTCTATAATTGTGCCACCCTTCTTTAGCTCACCACGAGCTTCAGCGCCTTCTATCATATAAAGCGCCGCTCTATCCTTAACGGAATGCAAAGGATTGAAATATTCTAACTTCGCATAAATATTGCTACCATTTAAGCGAAGTAGCGGGGTGTTTCCAATAAGTTCGATAATATTATTCTTGAACATCGTCTTCTTTGATTTCTTCTTGAACGGGAGTTTCTTCTTGAGATTCTTGAACGTCAGCTGATACAGCGGGTGTTTCTACGGGAGCTTTCTTTTTGCCGTCCAACAAGCCTTTCTTGTAAAGAATGGTTGTAGAAATGCAAGAAACAACCATACCGACGATAATCATCGTTGATTGCGAGAGTGCGCTACCCATACCGATTAAGTTGCCAACGATGCAGATTAAGAAGCATACGCCGAAAGGAATGAGAGCTACTTTCCAGTATTTAGCAAGAAGCGCCATCGTTAGACCACCGAAGATTGCGGGCATAACGTATGGAGAAATCGGTTGCAATACTTCAACGAGTTCTTCTTGGAAGATTGCGAGAGGGATAAGACCGATTATGATTATAATGGTAGTAACGATACTGCTAACGGCGATAGAAATAGTGGTAACGATTTCTTGTTCTTCCGTACCTTGTTTAACTTTAGCAACGTTTTGAGAGTTAAGAGCGCAAGGGAGTTTAAGGTTAGCGATGTTACCGGTTATAAACGATAGGTATTGACCACCGGTACCGAGAAGTGGAGCGTAGCTGAATGCTTCTATGAGTCCGATAGCCCAGTAGCCTGCGATGAAGGTTATGCAAGCAGCGATTGCGCCCCAATCGGGAACAACTTTTGCAGCTATGCAGAAAGCCACGGGAACTGCGCAAATGAGTGCTAGCGCAATCCAAGTGAAAATTCTACCGATGGAGTGAATTTGATTATTGTAATCTTCTCTTGAATTAGGAGCGTTAAACAAATCTAATTTTTTCATTTTCTTTACCTCCTATTAAGCGAATACGGGCACGAATGCAAAAGCGATGCCGAGCGCGCCAACGATACTAATGGGTAGAGCGTAAGATTCCATCCATTTTTGTTTGCCAAAAATCATAATAGCACCACAAATACCGGTGATTACAACGCTTGCAGCAAGGGTAATGAGCGTAATTTCGCCGTAAGTTCCAACGCCACTCTTGTCGAAAGTAGGATTGCCGATAGTGAAAGCACCGCCTACTAGAATGGAAGAAATGATACCCGATAGCATACCGCCAAGAAGTGCGCCTGTGATAGCATCCATTTTTTTAGCATTATTTGTTTGGATATCGTAGAGTTTAGTTTGGTATTTTTTGTAGAAAATTGCATTGAAAAGTGGACCGCTGATAATGCTCAAAGTCATAACTACTACAGCAGAAGCAATTACGGAAGTACTTGCACCTACTTCAGCAGCGCCTGCAGCGAATAGAGCGGCTATTTCGTATTGAAGTGCGCCGATAACGGTTAAGCGAATCCAAGGGATAGCAAGACCGACGTATTGCATCATAACACCTATACCGATAACGATAGGTATAGATGGAACGATGGAGAAAATTGCACTATTTTTAATAGTTTCAGTGATGACAGCCTTGTCCATATTGATGGCTTTGGCTCTTTTGAGTGCTTTGATAAGGAAAACTACGCTCATCGCGATGATGATTGTAGCAATTATCGCACCCAAGACGTAAATTACAACAAAGTCCATAGGGATACTCCTTCAAGTAAATATAAACTTATTTTAGCTCAAAAAACAAAAAAAGTCAATATGCGCGCGTACAATACGCGTACAAAATGAAATAATCAATATAATTATTAGTCGTATTAGTCGAAAATTTATGATAATTACTTGATAAACCTTGTTTAATGTGTTATAATCAACAAGCGTTTGAACAAAAAAAGGAGAAATTAATATGTTTGAAGTCTACACAGGCTTAATGATAGCACTTATGGTAGTTATGGTTATACTAGCAATTGCCATGATAATAATAGTAGTATTGCAAGAAGGTAGCAATGCTAACCTAGGAGCCATTTCGGGCGCTGCAGAATCGTTTTTCGGTAAGAACAAAGCAAAGACTCTTGACGCGAAGTTCAAGAGATGGACAATCGGAATTTCAGCAGGAATTCTAGTTGCTTCAATTCTATTCTTTGTTTTCTACCTACTCAAGAACGCTCTATAATTCGGTAGCGGAAGAAAGAAAATTGACACGAAAATGGCTATAAATCTTATAGCCATTTTTTTGTGTATATGATATAATACTGATAGAGTAATGATAAAAGTTATTGCAACTAACAAAAAAGCGTACCACGATTACTTCATAGAAGCTACTTACGAAGCGGGTATTTCTCTTGCGGGTAGCGAAGTTAAGAGCTTAAGGCTCGGTAACGTAAACTTGAAGGATAGCTACGCGATAATCAAGAACGGAGAAGTACTCCTTATGGGCGCGCATATATCGCCTTACGATAAGGGCTCGTACTTTAATCCCGAGCCGAGACGAACTCGTCGGCTCCTTTTGCATAAGCAAGAGATAATGAAACTCCGTTCAAAAGTCAACGAAAAGGGTTACACACTCGTAGTAACGAAGATGTATTTCAAGGACGCCCTTGTAAAAGTAGAGCTAGGGCTAGCGAAAGGTAAAGAAGGGCACGACAAACGCGAAGCGCTCAAAGAAAGAGAGCAAAAGCGTATGATAGATAGAGCACTCAAAGAAAATTATTAAATAGGAGAAAGAAAATGACAGCAATCGACACAAAGTGCGTTCAAGCAGGTTACACCCCAGGTAATGGCGAAGCCAGAGTTATCCCAATCGTTCAATCAACAACGTTCGCATACGACACGCCGGAAGAAATGGGCGACTTGTTTGACCTAAAGAAAGCAGGTTATTTTTACACTAGACTTGGTAATCCCACCGTTGGTGGTTTAGAAGAGAAGCTAACTGCGCTAGAAGGTGGTACGGCAGCGCTTTGCGCAGCGTCAGGAATGAGCGCAATTATGCTCGCAACCCTTAACGTATGTAAAACCGGGGACAATTTCTTGTCTACTTCCAATATTTACGGTGGCACTTATAACTTATTTAACGTAACTTTGAGAAAATTAGGTATCGAATGCAGATTCTATGAAGCTAACGATAGCAAAGAAAAAATCGAGAGCCTAATCGACGACAAAACCCGTTTCATCTTTGCAGAAACCATCGCGAATCCCGCAGGTATCGTTATTGATTTTGATAAGCTTACTTCGATTGCAAAGAAATACGGTATGCTCTTTATGGTAGATAGCACTATCGCAACACCTTGCATTTGCAGACCTATCGAATGGGGCGCAGACGTCGTTATCCATTCAACTACCAAGTATCTAGACGGCCACGCAACGAGCGTTGGTGGCGCAATTATCGAGAGTGGAGAGTTTAACTTCGTTGGCAACCCACGTTACCCCGATTTCAATACTCCAGATGCGAGCTACCACGGCTTGGTGTTTGCTCGTGACGCAGGCAAAACGCCTTTCACAATGCGCGCACGCGTTATTGGAATGCGTGACCTTGGCGCACAAATGGCACCGATGAATGCATTTTTAACTATGCTCGGAACTGATACGCTACATTTAAGAATGGCTCGCCATAGTGAGAATGCACTCGCTTTAGCAAAAGCTCTAGAGAAACACCCACAAGTAGAATGGGTAAAATACGCAGGACTAGAGAGCGATGAGAACTATGCTCGCGCAAACAAATATTTCGATAACGGTAATTGTTCAGGTATGGTTACCTTTGGAATAAAAGGTGGTAGAGAAGCCGCAATGACCTTCCAAAAGGCGCTCAAACTCTTCAAAGTAGTTACCCATATTGCTGATTCAAGAAGTTGCGTGCTACATCCTGCATCAACCACACACAGACAATTATCAGATGCAGACCTAGTCGCTTGTGGTGTTGCAGCTAATCTTATAAGACTTTCCGTTGGAACGGAATCCGCAAGCGATATAATAGCCGATGTAATCAACGCACTCGACTCGGCTAAATAGTGAGGAGTAATAATTTATGCCAATAGTAATACCCAAGGCAATTCCTGCTTTTTCGACCTTAAAAAAAGAGAACGTCTTCGTAATGGCGAAGAAACGTGCGGAAGCGCAGGATATAAGACCGATTGAAATCGCAATCGTAAACTTAATGCCTACCAAAATAGAAACCGAAACGCAACTCATTCGTTTGCTTGCCAACACTCCGTTACAAGTTAATTTGACGCTTGTAAGAACCGCAAGCTATAAAGGCACAAACGTATCGGGCGACCACTTAGAGAGATTCTATAAGACTTTTGACGAAATCAAAGACAACCGTTTTGACGGAATGATTATAACGGGGGCTCCGGTAGAAACTCTTGACTATGGCGACGTCCTTTATTGGGATGAGCTAAAAGAGATAATGGACTTTGCCGATAAAAAGGTAACGTCTACAATCTACATTTGTTGGGGAGCGCAAGCCGCGCTTTACCATTACTTTGGAATAGGCAAAAATCCACTTCCCGAGAAATTATTCGGTGTATTCAAGAACCACGCCGTAACGCAATTCGACCCACTCTTGAAGGGCTTGAACGACACTTTTTCAATACCCCATTCAAGACACACTTCTATTGACGAAAAGGCTGTTCGCGAGAACAAGAAGCTCGTTGTCGTCGCAGAAGGTAAAGAATGTGGATTGAGTATCGTTAAGACCAAGGATGATAGGAAGTTCTTCTTCTTCGGACACTCCGAGTACGATAGAGAAACTTTGAAGACGGAATATTTAAGAGATAAGGATAAAGGGCTCCGTATCGCTCCGCCCAAGAATTATTTCATTGACGGGGATATCAATCGCATCAATATGAGTTGGAATAGCACGGGAAATCTTTTGTTTTATAACTGGCTCAATTACTACGTATATCAAGTAACCCCTTATAGCTTGGAGGACTAATGTTTGTTAAAAGAATAGTCGTCAATAATTTTCTCTCGTACGACCACGCCGATGTGACTTTCGGCGAGGCTCTTAATATTATAACGGGAGCGAATGCTAGTGGCAAGACTAATCTTATAGACGGCATATACTTTGCTTCGGTAGGTCGTTCTTCAAGGCATAACCGAGACAAGGAACTCATTAAATGGGAAACCGAAAAAGGTGCAAGAGTAACCCTTTTGGTGCAAAAGAAGTTTTCTAGGCACACAATAGACATTTACATAGACCCACAAGGAAAGAAGAGAATAGCCGTTGACAACATTCCCATTCAAAGAATGGGCGAGCTTATGGGCGTGCTTAACGTAGTGTTCTTTTCTCCTACGGAAATGCGCCTTGTAAAAGACGGTCCCTCGGATAGAAGAAGGTTTTTAGACATAAGCTTGTGTCAGCAAAGCAAGACCTATTTTTACACACTACAAAGGTATAATAGTTTGCTTGCACAAAGGAACAAAATCTTAAAAGATTATCGTGGCCGTCCTACGCTACGCGATATGCTTAACGTAGTCGACGCGGACTTCATAAGATGTGCGACCTTCATAATTCAAGAGAGAAAGAAGTACGTAGAAGCCATTACGCCGTATGCGCAAAGGGAACACGCCAAGCTAACTGCAGGTAAGGAAGAACTTAATTTGCAATATGAAACCGAGCCCGTGGACTTTAACGATATCGCGGGTTCACTTCGTAGGCTTTTGAACGAAGCGTTTACTGCAGACGCTAGACTAGAATACTCTACGGTGGGACCACACCGTGACGACTTAAAAATCACGTCTGGGGACGTTGACGTAAGAAGATTCGGCTCGCAAGGACAGCAACGTTCGGCTGTGTTATCCTTGAAGCTTGCAGAGATTGCATCTTTTAAGGCAAGAACGGGAGAAACGCCGGTATTACTACTTGACGACGTGTTGTCGGAGCTTGACGCAGATAGGCAAAAGGCACTTTTCGATGCAGTTAAGGGAATGCAAACCATTATAACCTGCACGGAAACCGACCAAAGCAAAGAAACAGCTACAATTTTTGAAATTAAAGATAGGCAAGTCAAAAGGATAGACTAATGGAAATCAAGAACGAGAAAAAAGAGTTAATCGCATCATTTATAAATATTGAAGGCGTTACGCAAGAAGAGATTTACGCACTAATTACCGTTCCACAAGACAGTGAAATGGGTGATTTTGCTTTACCTTGCTTCCGTTTTGCTAAGGCGCTTCGCAAGGCTCCCGTTATGATAGCTCAAGAATTGAGAGATGCTATACTCGTAAAAGACCATCCTTTCACGGCGGTCGAGGCAGTTAACGGCTACCTAAATTTCAAGTTCAACAAGCTAGAAAAGGCGAAAAAGACCTTGAACGCAGTGCTTTCTATGGGTACAGATTACGGCACGTCGCAAGAAGGTAAAGGCAAAACCGTTTGTATCGACTACAGTTCTATCAATATCGCTAAACCTTTCCATATCGGACACCTTTCCACAACGGTTATCGGTGGTGCGCTATATCGTATGTACAAGAAACTCGGCTACAACGCCGTAGGAATCAATCACTTGGGCGATTGGGGCACGCAATTCGGCAAGCTCATCGTTGCATTCAAAAAGTGGGGCGATAGAGAAGATTTAGAAAGTCGTGGCATCTATGCTTTGAACGAAATCTACGTTAAATTCCATCAGGAAGCAGAAAAAGACCCCACGTTAGATGATTTAGCAAGGAAATATTTCAAATTAATAGAAGACGGCGATAAAGAAGCTCTTGATTTGTTCTATTGGTTCAAGGAAATCACCCTTCGTGAAGTAAAAAAGATTTACGAACGTCTTGACATTAACTTCGATTCCTATAACGGAGAAGCTTTCTACAACGATAAAATGACGCCCGTTCTTGAAGAACTCAAAGAGAAAGGTTTAACAACCATTTCGGACGGTGCAGAAATCGTTGATTTAGCAGAATACGGTATGTCACCTTGCTTATTAGTAAAGGCAGACGGCGCAACGCTATACGCGACTCGTGACTTAGCCGCAGCGTTTTATAGAAAGCACACTTACGACTTTTGGAAGTGCCTATATGTAGTCGCATACCAACAAAACTTGCACTTCAAACAAGTTTTCAAGGTGCTAGAGCTTATGGGCAAAGATTGGGCGAAAGACCTAGTTCACGTTCCATTCGGTATGGTTTCGCTAGAAGACGGCACTATGTCTACGAGAAAGGGCAAGGTCGTTTGGTTAGAAGACGTTCTCAATAAATCGGTAGAAAAGAGTCTAGAAATCATTTCCAAGAAGAATGAAACGCTCGCGAACAAAGAAGCAGTTGCAGAAATGGTAGGTACGGGCGCAGTAGTTTTCTTTGCGCTATCTAACAGCAGAATTAAGGATATCGTGTTCGGTTACGACAAGGTTTTGAACTTTGACGGAGAAACCGGCCCTTATTGCCAATACACTAACGCACGTTGCAATAGTGTTTTGAGGAAGCTCGGTAACGTCGAAGAATACTTAAAAGAACCTTTGACCGATGAAGAACTCGCGGGTATTGACAACAAAGAGAGCGACGCACTTATTACGTTGATATCTAATTTCGGTAGCGTATTGAATGATGCAGTTGCAAGATACGAGCCAAGCATCGTCACGAGATACGTAGTGGACGTAGCGCAATCATTCAACAAATTTTATTTAGAAAATCGTATTTTGAACGCAGACGAGAGCCAAAAGAGAGCGAGAGTAGCGCTTGTTTACGCAACCCACGTAGTACTTAAAGAAGGCTTAAGATTGATAGGCGTACAAACCCCCGAGGAAATGTAATGATAGATAGCCATTCTCATTCAAAATTTTCGCACGATGGCAGAGTTTCTATAGAGAAACTTATTGCGCGTGCAGAAGAAATGGGAATGAATTACTATGCCGTTACGGAGCATTTAGATAGGGATTATAAGTTCGCTAAACGCGAACGCTTTATTCGCCAACTAAACCTAAAAAGATACTTGCGAAAGGTAGAAAAAATTCGCTCGCAAAGAGATGGGAACGAAAAAACTTATGTAGCTTTTGGCGTAGAAGCAGGATATTGCCCGAAATCTGCCCCTATATACGAGCGTGAGCTTGCAGGTTTAGATTTAGACGTTGTGATAAATTCCATACATACCATTGATGGTGGTGACGTTTATTTCAAGGATTGGTTTAACGGTAAAGAGCAAGATTACATATATAATAGGTATTTAGATTTAATAATAGAGAGTCTTGACGTCAATTATCATTACGATATCGTGGCGCATATAGGTTACGTAACACGTTACGCTCCCTATGAAAACGTCAGCTTAATGCAAGATAAATATCTAGAAAAAATCGATATTATTCTCAAAAAAATCATAGAGAAAGATAAAACCATAGAAATAAACACGCACATTAAGGACGAAAAACTCGGCTTTCTTCCGGAAATACCCCTTCTTAAACGTTACTATGAATTAGGTGGAAGAAATATAACTTTCAGCTCGGATACTCATAGACTTGATACTATGGGCTTTAGATACGATAGGGTGGTAAAAGTCGCCAAAGAAATAGGGTTTACTCATTTCGTAACGTATAGAAAACATCAAAAAGTAATAGAAGAATTCTAATAAAATAAGGCAACTCTCGAGAGTTGCCTTTTAGTTTATGAAATTTTAGTTAGCTTAATTATTCCGAATAGCCTTTACCTAACACGTTTTCTAGCAAAGAAGCATACTCTTGGAAGTCGGGAATAGGGGAGTCGTTTTTGTTATAGATAAGTTCCATTCTTTCATTGTAGATACACATTTGTATGCCTGTAGAAATGAATCCGTTTCGATCGTAGAAGCGCTTCCTTCTAATTCGCATTTCTTCGTTTTGGGCGCCCAATCCTACGCTTTCTATTTCCAAAACTATACGTTTATCGCAATAGGTATCTTTTAGAACTTCTAGAGATTTTTTGCCGTAACCTTTATTTCTTGCCGTTTCTTTTATAGCAAAATAATCTACCAGAACTAGGTTATGGTCTTTGAGAATTATAAAGAAGCCAAGGTTTTCTTCACCACTTTGTATAGCCAAAAAATCGCACTTATTTTTTCTCATTAAATGGTTTATAATACAAATAGGCTTTCTCTCGTTTTTCGGGAAAGCCTTTTTATATAAGTCGATTAGTGAGCGTTCAAAGCGTGGGATTTTTTTAAGAGTTATCATTTTGTAAATAGTCCTACGAGCATATCTATAAGCAACGCACGCATATTATCGTAGTCGATATAAGGGTGTTTGTCGTAGATATATTCGTGAGCAAAACTTTGCACCAAGTTTATTGCAATGTGCACTTTTTCGGGGAGCGAGTTGCCGGTATAGCCGGCTTTTTCTAGGCTTTTTGCGATAGTCTCCGCCATATTATCTTCTAGGGATAGGAATTTTTCGTTGACTTCTTTATCGCTAGACGTCATAGAGTGTAGCGCTTCGTGAATTTCCGCATTCGATTTGTGTGTGTCGACGGCGAACTCAATAACGCGAGGAATAATGGAGTGGAAATCAAGCGGGGTGGGTAGCTCGTTGAAGGTATCAAAAAGAGGCGCTAGTACCTTCGCCATATAAATATCGATAACTTCTACGAGAATGTCCTTTTTGTCACGGAAGTAACCGTACACGATACCCGTAGAAACTCCTGCGCGCTTTGCGATTTCGGCGGTGTTGGTTTTGTAATAACCCACTTCCGAGAAAAGCTCGTAGCCTGCGGAAATTATCTTATTCTTTTTTTCTATCGAGCGTTCCTGCTTGGGGATACGCACGCCTTTTGCCTTGTTGTCCATACGGACATTATAACATATGTAGAAACTAAAATAAAGGTTTATTTTTAAAAATCGAACAAAATGTTACGCGCGCACGCAAAAGAATGTAAAAATGCGAAAAAACTTTCACGTTTTACTTGACACGTCATATATATAATGATATAATAACTGCGAAAATATGAAATATATTTCACATTATTTGAGGAGCGAGTATGATATTCAAAAAAGGTAGCAAAAAAGCTATTCGAAGCAACCTAGAAAAGAAGCTTTCCGAGTTTGAAATAGGCGAGAGGGGCATAGTGAAAATGGTAAATGGCGAAGGCAGGATAAGACGTCGCCTATTTGACATGGGAATCACTCCCGGAACGGAGATATATTTAAGGAAAAAAACGCCTTTAGGCGACCCTATGGAAGTAATGCTAAGGGGATATGAGTTGACGTTGAGAAAGAACGAAGCTGAAACTGTAGAAATGGAGATGATAAGATGAAGAAATTTGCTTTAGCAGGAAATCCTAACTCAGGGAAGACCACTTTATTTAATAGTTTGACGGGCTCGACTGCACACGTTGGCAACTGGCCGGGGGTTACCGTTGACAAGAAGGAAGGAACGTACAAAAAGCTTCCCGAGCCCATTACGCTTGTGGACTTACCGGGTATATATTCATTATCGCCGTACACTCCGGAAGAAGTAGTTTCGCGCAACTTTTTACTTGACGAGTTCCCTGATTGTATTATCAATATCGTAGATGCGACCAACTTAGAGAGAAACTTATATCTTACCACGCAACTTATGGAAATCGACGTGCCTATTATCGTGGCACTCAATATGATGGATGAAGTCGAGAAGAATGGTGACAAAATCGACGTCAAGAAGTTGGAAGAAAAAATGGGTGTGCCCGTAGTGGCTATTTCCGCGTTGCGAGAGAAAGGGCTTGATGAATTGATGGCAAGAGGTTACGAAACCTGTTTGAAAGGCAGGAAAGCGTCCACTGTACTTGCTTCAACGGAGCTTATGCACCTTATCGGCGACTGCAGAATTGCGCTAGAAGGTCAAGGCGTTGACAACGCGTTATTCCACGCTGTTAAACTTGTTGAGCTAGATAGCATAGAGAGCGAAATGCACCCTGCTTCCGTTAAGATGGTAGAAGAGTTTAAGAAGGTTTATAACGATGAAATCTTTGGTAGCGACTTCGAAGCGATTATTGCCGACGCCAGATATAAATACATAACTAAGCATTACTCTATTGCCTGTGAAAAGCATAGACGTGCGAGTGGCGAGAGCAAGTCCGACAAGATAGATAAAGTACTCACGCACAAGGTATGGGGTATTCCTATTTTCTTAGTAATTATGTTCTTTATATTCCACTTTACGTTTTCAGAAGACCTATTTTTCTTGGGGGCTTTCGGCGTTTTTGATAACGTAGAGATGACGGTTATCGAACAAACCATAAGTGGCAATGCAATCGAAGAATATCTAAGTGGGGTAACCGTAAATTCATTTTTCGGATACGAAACTGGCGTTTATTCAATAGGTGTAATTCTTTTCAACGCAGTTGATATTTTAACGGGGCTTATTTCTACTTCGGTAGAAGTCGCTATGACAAACGCTCCCGTATGGCTAACGGGGCTATTGATTGACGGCGTGTTAGGTGGCTTATTCTCGGTGCTATCGTTCTTACCACAAATCATAGTATTGTTTATGTTCTTCTCAATTCTAGAAGACAGTGGTTACATGGCGAGAGTGGCGTTTATACTTGACAGGCTATTCAAGAAGTTTGGTTTGTCTGGTAGAGCTTTTATGCCTATGATTATGGGATTTGGCTGTTCTGTTCCCGCTATGGTAAACACTAGAACGCTTGCCGACCAGAACGAAAGAACGGCAACCATAAGGGTAATACCTTTCTTTAGCTGTGGAGCAAAGCTTCCTATTTTGACGGCTATTTCAGGTGGTATCGTTCAACTATTTGGAGTAGGTAACGCAGACATAATAACTTACGGCATGTATGTCATAGGCATAGCAACGGCGATAATTTCGGTAATACTTATGCGTAAGACAACAATGAAAGGCGAAGTCCCCCCGTTTATTATGGAGCTACCCGCGTATAGACTTCCACAACTTAAGAGCTTACTTTTACATCTATGGGATAAAGCTAAGCACTTCATTGAGAAAGCCTTCACTATTATTCTCGCTTCAACCGTTATTATATGGTTTATAAGCCATTTCTCTTGGTTTTGGGAATTTTTACCCGACGAAAGAGTGAACGAGAGTATTCTTGCCGGCATAGGTGGATTGGTACAACCTTTGTTTACGCCTTTAGGCTTCGGTAGTCAGTTGAGTAGTTCAGGCTGGGTATTCGTGGTGGCAGTCGTAACGGGACTTATTGCAAAAGAAAACGTTATTGCAACTTTCGGAACGCTAGGTGCTTGTATAGCAGGCGCTATGATAGACGTAGAAACCGACGGTGGCGTTTCGGCGGTCATAGAAATGATTACTGCAACAGGAATAACCGTCCCCGGACTTATCGCATTCATCGCGTTCAATATGACGACTATACCTTGTATGGCAGCAGTAGCTACTGCAAAAGCCGAGCTTCCCACTAAAAAAAGCTTCATTATGACGCTAATTTTCTGGGTTGTCGCGTCGTATTTACTCGCAACGATGATTTACTTAATTGGTACGTGGTGGTGGACGGTATTCATTTTCTTAGCAGTATGGGCAGTGATAATTCTACTCATAACGTTAGAAAACAAAGGCGTTACGAAGATGAAAAAGTTCTTTTCAAAGATTTACGCGCTAATTCCCGATGGCAACAAGAGCACTAAGTCGAGCGCTAAATGTTCAAGTTGCGCGTCGTGCTCGTACTCATCAACTTGCGCAACGGCAAGAACCAAGAAAAAGGACGGCGAATAATGCATAAATGAAGAAGGCGACGCGTGAACGCGTCGCCTTCTTAAATTGTCGAATAAATTTTTCCATATTGCATAGCAATAATTGCAAAATGCAAGGGAATTTGTTATAATCTAAACATAGGGCACGCCCATAAACAAAAATTAAGAGGTTTAGTATGAAAAAACTTTATGCAGGAAAAACTAAAGACGTATATCAACTCGAAAACGGCAACGTTTTGCTTAAGTTCAAAGACGATTGCACCGGCAAAGATGGTGTATTTGACCCGGGTGAAAACAGCGTTGGCTTAACCATAGACGGTATCGGTAAAGCTAACCTACAAACGTCCATTTACTATTTCGAAATGCTCAAAGAAGCTGGAATCAAGACTCACTACGTTTCAGCTAATCTAGAAGACGCTACTATGGAAGTACTTCCTGCAACGGTATTCGGACACGGACTAGAAGTTATATGCAGACTAGTTGCAACCGGAAGTTTTATTAGAAGATACGGCGAATATATCAAAGACGGCACCGTTCTAGAAGGTGGTTACGTAGAATGCACGTTTAAGAACGACGAAAAGGGCGACCCACTAGTAACGGGAGAAGGCCTACAAGCTCTAGGCGTAATGGACCTCGCTATGTTCGAGAGTATGAAAGCTCAAACACTAAAAATCACCAACATTGTAGCAGCTGATTTGAAGTCAATCGGACTAGACCTATGGGATATCAAGTTTGAATTCGGATACAACAACGGCGAAGTTATCCTAATTGATGAAATCGCTTCCGGAAATATGCGCGTATACAAAGACGGCGTTATCGTACCTCCGGTAGAACTTACCAAGCTAATCAACAACAGATAATTAAAAAGAAAGAAAACTCGACTTACAAGTCGAGTTTTTTACTTTAAACGCAATAAACAATGTTATTTTCGAGGTAAAAAATGAAACCGTATATAGTTTTACATATGCTGATTTCCATTGATGGGAAAATAACGGGTGGATATATGAATACCGATGTGGCAAGCGCGCTTTGTGAAGAATATTATCGTATAAATCGTGAGTATAAAGCCGATGCATTTGCCTGTGGAAGAATTACCATGGAAGGAAGCTTTACGCAAGGCGTTAAACCCGATTTAACTTCCTACGAAGGCGTTAGATTTCCACGAGAAGATTATATTGCTAAACAACACGGCTATTACGCAGTATCAATAGACCCCCACGGAAGATTGGGTTGGTATGGTAGCGAAATTAAAGATGAAGACCCAGGCTACGACGACGCGCATATAATCGAAGTATTAACGGATGATATACAAGAAGAGTATTTAGCGTTTTTGAGGGATAAAGGCATATCGTATATCTTTTGTGGGAAAGAGAAAATCGACGTCAAATTAATGAACGAGAAACTCGTTAAGTTCTTTGGAATTAAAAAGTTGATGTTAGAAGGTGGTGGCCTTACAGACAGCTTATTTTTAGACGCCGATTGCATTGACGAAATGAGTTTAGTCGTCGTACCGTTGATTGACGTGGATAAGGACGGAATTGATTTATTCGCGGG
This sequence comes from Clostridia bacterium, assembly GCA_017533005.1. GTDB lineage: Bacteria > Bacillota > Clostridia > Christensenellales > DTU072 > RGIG6449. The sequence goes on from JAFXIQ010000003.1 coordinate 49,884, forward strand.
AAAGAGTTGTAACGTGCAAGAATACGCCCTTAAGTCTTGCGAAAAACTTACGGCGAATGGATTGTGGTTAAACTACGTTAAGAAGTAAATAAAATAAAAAAGGCGCACTCGAGTGCGCCTTTGTTTTTGATATAGAACTTATTTTTCTTCTCTTTCTCTGATTTTTTTGAGAACGGGTAGCTCTCCTATGTAAACGATGGGCTTACCTTTTTCGAATAGGAAAAGAGCTTTGCCTTTTAATGCGAGAATACCAACGGCTAGTGGTTCTAGCAAGAACACGATAGAAAGCACTAGCATAAACGCATAAACGACGTAAACGAACGCACCGTTTCCGAACCAAGCGTGGAATCCTGCGACTATTGTGTCGAGCATCATAATTTCTCTACCTACGAATCCCATAATACCCACGTTTGCAGGGAATATAGCGATGAAAACGTAAACTAGTGGTAACGTTAACACGAATGCGAAAATCGTAATACCAAGAGTTAATCCGTTACGCAATTTGTTGTCTTCTATGGTAAGGGCAACGTTACTGAATAGCATAATTCCACACGACATAGTTGCTATAACGATGATGTATCTACCGAGCGCGTTAGTAATGGCATTGAAAAGTGGGAGTATTTGCATAGCAGAAACTAGGAATACTAAACCTAATGCAATTATAATTACGGAAAGAGCGAGAAGTGCGATTTGTTTTTTGCTTACGTTTGCTTTCATAACTACCTCACGGACGTTGATACACACATTATACATTAAATTTAACGATTTAACAATAGTAGACGGGCATATTTACATGAAATGACGTCAAATTTTATTCGCGCGCACTCGTAAGTGCGTGCGAATTAGGTATTGACTTTTGTACAATTACTAGTATAATTTATTAGTAAAGGTGTGACGTTTCACATAAGCAGGAGAGTTTTCTTATATCACCAAGGAGAAAATATGATAAAAGAAGTCGTAATAAACCTAATAACGTCGTTGTGCTTAATATATATGATAGGCATAGTGGGATATTTTATTTATAAGGCTTGCGCTACCAACAGAGAAGGCCGTCTTAAATTGATAAAAAGCTTTAGTAAAGGCAAGTTTATATTGATATATTTCGTAGCAGTACCACTTTATTGGCTTGCACAAGTTTATGAAGGCGTAGCGATAGGTGGAGCGTTCCTTAACGCAATCCGTTACACCATAGAAATCGTTATCGTTAAATTTAATTACTCTGCAACCGATATGTTAATGAACGATAGCATATTCTTCAGAGTAACAATGGATATTTGCAGAGCGCTCGTTATACTCAACGCTACTATTTTTGTCGTAGGCATACTTGGTCAAAAGATTTTCAATCATTATATGATAAAGAAGGCCGACAAGTCGAAAAAGCCCACCTACGTAATCGTTGGATACAACGATGAAAACAAAGCCATCATTAAATCTATAATTGCAAGAAAAGACGGAGAAATCTTACTTTTTGCAGAGAATACCGATGAAATAAAAGATTACGCATACGTAAACTGTATCGGGCACGTACCTTTCAAAGTGAAGGATGACTTTGCAAAGAGTATAAGTGCAGTTGTAAAAGACTTTGCCGAGCAAAAGATAAATATCATAATCAACACTCAACGCGATGAAGACAATCTAGTAATCGTGAAGAGCTTGAGCACGTTGATAATAGAGAAAAACCTTGAGAAATTCGACATAAATAACGAAGTCGGGCTATCTTGTTTCGTATTTGGCGAGCCGGAAAACGTTGCTACGTTCACGCACTTTGCAACCAAAACCAAAGAAGTTATAAGGTACGTTAACAAGTATAAGCTTATTGCAATGGACTTTGTGGGAAGCTATCCTATAACGCATTTTATGAAGGAAGAAATATCTACGGAAACCGCCACTATAAAAGAAGACGTGGACGTAAATATTGCGCTTATAGGATTTGGAAAAACCAACCACCAAATTTTCTTGACGTCTGTAGCTAACAATCAAGTTATGACCATTGCCGACGGCAAGCTACAAGAAAAGGTAATTAATTATTATATTTTTGATAAAAACAAATCTAATCAGAACAAAAATCTTAACCACGATTATTTTAGATACGGTAATTTCTTGAAGAGCGCAAATCAAGAAGAATACTTAACCTTCCCTGCAAAGACTGCGAACGAGAAGTTCTATAAGATTGACGTAAACGACGAGAGATTTTATTTACGATTAGAAAAGGGATTACGCGCGAAAGCCGAAGGAAGAAAGGCGTTTAACTACGTCGTTATTGCTTACGGTAGCGATATGGAAAATATTGATTTTGCGGATAAAATCACCGAGAAGCTCAATGAATGGGGCTTGAAAGACAACACGAAAGTATTCGTAAAAGTTCGCAATACCGACTTAAACGATAACGTAATAGCCGGCGAATACGTTAACGACGGAAGGTTTATAACGTTTGGTGGCGAAGAGAAGTCTGTTTACAACATAAATTCGATTAAGACGTCTAGTTATGAAGGAATGGCAAAAGCAAGGCACCTATGCTATAAGAGCGAAGATAAAATTAACGAATTGATGCAGGTTGAGAATAAAGAAGAAGCTCTCAAAAAAATCTATGAAGATGCTATTAAGAAGTGGTATGAATGGCATAGAATTCAACGCGAATCTAACGTTTACGCGTGTTTAAGCATAAGACTTAAGCTCAATCTACTAGGCTACGACTACGAAAAGGGCGAGTGGGATGAAGAAGTCGCCAAGGAAATGATGGATAAGTATCAGTTGAACGATGAAATTCAATACGTAAAAGGTCTTAACGCCCCTGGAAAGAAATACGACAAACCCATAGTAGATTACGGAGATTGCAACTTTATAGAAGGCACCGTAAGGAACAACTACGCGCAACAAGAGCACCTTCGTTGGAATGCGTACGAAATAAGCTGTGGCGTACTTCCTGCGAGCATAGAAGAAATCAAGACTATTAGTCACAGAGAGCTCGTTGCAGTGAGAAAGCACGCGAATCTTACCACGTTTGACGGACTTTTAGATTATAGAAGAATAATCGCAGAAAAGGACGGAAAAACCGAAAAAGACGTCGACGTAATCAAGTATGATTATCAAATAATGGACGATGTTTGTTGGATTTTAAAAGATAACGGCTATAAAGTCGTCAGAAGATAATAAGTAAGCAGTTTTCTACAAGGAGAAGACAATGAATCATTCAGTAGAAGTTTTAATGTACGCAATGTCCGTAGTTTTTATACTAGCGATAGTATTGACGACGCTACTATACTTTTGGATTAGGAAGAAGTATTCGTATAAGAAATGGACGGTTGAAATAATCTTTATGACGGCGATAGTGCTTGTTTCCACGCTATTTAAGTATCTAGTATTTATGTACGTCAGCGATACGGAAGTACAGGCTAGTGGTTGGGACGGCTACGCGGTATTTATTAAATCGCTATACACAACGGTAGGTGGATTGACGTGGGAAGGTCTTGCCGACGGTGGACACGAACCGCTTCCCTTTAGACTCGCGTATTACGCATCTTCGATTTACGCAGGCGTTATGACGATAGTCATAATATCAGCGACTGCGAGCTACGAGTGGTACTCAAGACTCTCTTTAATTTTCGGATATGAAAAGAACAAGAATATCTATGTTTTCACAGCCGTTAACGAAGAAGCCATTGAAATGGCGGAGAATATCAAAAACACACGTCCCAACGCAAAAATCGTTTTTGCGGGAGATACGCTAGAGTCTTTTGATAGAAAAGACGAACTTTGCCGTAGGATTATGGCGAACGGATTTTTATATTGGTCGTATTCAAAGGATGAAAAATCTCCTAAGAGCATAGCAAAAGCACTTCTTCTTAACAATAACAACGCGAACGATTACGACAAGGACTTTGTGGTTTTCGCATTCGAAACCGACAATCATATACCGATTGAAGAAGACAATTTAGACGTAGTATTTGGAGATATAAAAGCGCGTATAGAAGCGAAAAAGGATGACAAACTACGTATAGAATATATACTTTTATCCAAGCGCAACGTCAATTATCAAGCCTACGAGAGCGAAAACAACAAGATGCGAGAAGCTTGGAACAACACGGAAAAAGCTAATGGCGTAGATTATAGCGAAAGATACGTTCTCAATGTATGGAACGAGGCTCAAGTCGCAGGAAGACAAGGCGTTCGCAAGCTTATGGACGTAGGATTTATGGACGACGTCGTAAACGGTGATAAAGGCGATATTCGCGTATGGACTTTAGGTTTTGGTGGAATTGCAGAAGCTATCACCAAAGAAATCTTCGTAGGCACGCCGGGCTTTATGAATGGTAGCGCGCGTGGTTATAGCGTAGAAGTCTACGATGTTAACGCAGACCAAGTGGAGGGTATTTTCAGGTTGCAACGCCCAACGTATGCTTTTTGTGACGGTAACTGCACGGAAGAAGTTGCTGTTTCAGAAAAGCGCGCTCAACTTGGAGTAGGTAAAGATATGTCTTGCCCCGTTTATACTTTCAATCAAGTAGATTGTTTGAGTAAAGACTTTTCTGATATAGTTGGTGGCACGGCAGAGGCGAGCGAAAAAGGCATTTTAACTCCGGACGTGATATTGGTAGCTACAGGCGATGATTACCGCAACGTTTCCATAACTAACGCGCTTCTACAGAGCGTAGTTAATGCAAACGCCGTAAAAAATCAATACGTTCTAGTTAATATTTTCGATGACCACAATAACAGTTTGATATCCACTTTTGGCAAGAGTTTTGACGAAAACGGCGTGTTAAGAATCAATGATAAATTAACCGTAGTTATTGTAGGCAATATGAGTAATACCTACGATTACGCAAGTTACGTAGATTATAAGCGAGAAGGTGCCTTGAAAAATTGGTCTTACAACAACGCTGATTTAACGGATATTGATAAAGAAATCAATGATGTATTCTACAAAAAATGCAATGGAGAGCAAATAAGCGATGCAGAAATCGAAAAGATTGCTGATAATATTATTGGTATTGAGAATACGTTTAGAAATATCAAAAAGGAACAAATCGACGTTGCTTGGAAGAAGTTTTATAGTTTAGATATGTGGAGCAAAGAATCTAACTATAACGTGGTATTTTTAGGTAAGCTATACGGAAAAATGTATAATCAAGCGAGCCCTGCTACCAAGACGGAAATCTTTACGTGGTATTACGATATGTCCAAAGTAGAGCACGACCGTTGGGTAAGAAGCCATATAAGCGACGGTTGGGTGTATAAAGCAAACAAGAACAAAGCTTGCAAGCAACATAATTGCATAATAGAATTTGAAAAGCTAGATAAAAGCACCATTGTTTACGATACGCTAAACATTATATGGAGTAGAATTAAGTTCGGTAAATAAGCGAATTTAAGGTTTAAATTTGGTTAAAAACGTTACCACAGGTGACGTTTTTTACGTTTTATACGTATCAATGTAGTAAATATGAAGAAAAATATTAAAAAGCAAGCAATTTTTTTTATCATATCTTTGACAAGAAAAAAGCCGTGTGATAGAATTTACCTATCAAAAAATGTCGCAACACTTATTATATAATAATAAGCGAATCTTATAGAAGGAAGATTAAAAAATGAGCTTAAAAAATGAATACCTAATCAAAGTATTGGCTGACCTAGAAAAGAGAAATCCAGGCGAACCAGAATTCGTTCAAACCGTAACGGAAATGTTCGAAAGCATTGAACCCGTTGTCGAAAAAAGACCTGACCTAATAGCAGCAGGCGTTATCGACAGAATGGTAGAACCGGAAAGACAAATTATGTTCCGTGTTCCATGGGTTGACGACAGTGGCAAAGTTCACGTAAACCGTGGTTTCAGAATTCAATTCAATTCAGCAATTGGTCCATACAAGGGTGGTTTGAGATTTGCACCCAACGTTTATGCTGGAATTATCAAATTCCTAGGCTTCGAACAAACCTACAAGAACGCATTGACGTCACTTCCCATGGGTGGTGCAAAAGGTGGTTCGGACTTCGACCCACAAGGCAAGAGCGATAATGAAGTTATGCGTTTCTGCCAAAGCTTTATGACAGAACTATACAGACACGTTGGTCCTAACACCGACGTTCCCGCTGGTGACATTGGTGTAGGCGCAAGAGAAATCGGTTACCTATTCGGTCAATACAAGAGACTTACCAATAGATTTACGGGCGTTCTAACTGGTAAAGCAGTTAGCTTCGGTGGCTCACTAATCCGTCCGGAAGCAACCGGTTACGGTGCAGTATACTACGTAAGAGAACTTCTCAAGCACTTTGCAGACGAAGATATCGCAGGTAAGACCTTTGCAGTATCAGGTTTCGGTAACGTAGCATGGGGAACTGTTAAGAAAGTTCACGAACTAGGTGGTAAAGTTGTTACTATTTCTGGACCCGACGGATACGTTTACGACCCGGACGGAATTTGCACGGAAGAAAAGATTAACTACTTGCTAGAAATGCGCGCATCTTGCAGAAACAAGGCTCAAGATTACGCAGACAAATTCGGCGTAGAATTCTTCCCCAAACAAAAACCATGGGGAGTTAAAGTTGACGTTTGCATGCCTTGCGCAACGCAAAACGAAATCGGCATGAAAGAAGCTGAACAAATCGTAGCTAACGGCGTCAAGTACTATGTAGAAGTAGCTAATATGCCTACAACTAACGAAGCAGTTGCATACCTAAAAGCAAACGGCGTTATCGTAGCTCCTTCCAAGGCAGTTAACGCAGGTGGCGTAGCAGTATCAGGTCTAGAAATGTCACAAAACTCTATGAGAAACTCATGGGCAGCAGAAAGAGTAGAGGCAGAACTCGAGAACATCATGAAGAACATCTTCAGCGCATCTCTAAAAGCAGCTAACGACTACGGCTTCGGTGACGACCTAGTAGCAGGCGCAAACATTGCAGGCTTTATAAAAGTTGCAGAAGCTATGAAGGCTCAAGGCGTAGTATAATAACGCGATATATACTTCGTATAACTTTGTCAAGCCCCCAAATTCTATTCAGTCACATACGCTCTAGTATGCTCCTGTCATAGAATTGGGGGCTTTTCGCGTTCTACTTGTATCTATCGCGTTATTAAATAACACAATATATACTTCGTAATACTTTGTCAACGCCACGCTTTTTCGTTAGTCATTTACGCCTTAGTAAACTCCTAGCTCAAAGCGTGGCGTTTTCGCGTCTTACTCGTATCTATCGCGTTATTTTATGTTCCGACCAATCGTGATATGGAAAATCATAGCAGTCGCGAGCTTTGTGCTATAATTTTTGTTTCCATATCAGTCGGACTTATAAGGTGGAACGCCTGCGTTCCTAGAGCGAATTTGCTAGGGGAGTTCCCCTAGCGTACCCCTACAAGGTGCAAAATCGAAAATGCGATTTCCGATTTTGATGCATTTATAGTATAAATTTAGGCGTTTTTATCATTAAAAAAGCAACTCTTGCGAGTTGCTTTTTTGATTTTTAATTTATTATTGAACGTAAATTTCGTCGAGCATCTTATATACTCTTTCCATTGTATTTTTAGATACGTCGAGCCAGAAATTGAAGTGGTAGCAGTGATTGTCGAACGTTTTGTCGCTGTGGCATTCTTCAACGTCAACGCCTAGTTCCTTGAGCTTTTCATATATACGTTCGCCTTGACCTTTAACGAACCAGTCTTTCTTAGCGTAAGTAATGATAGTTCTTGGGAAGTTTTCATTTAGCCAATTGATGGGAGCAATTTCTTCTGCGTAGGGGTAATCGTTAAGATTTGAGAAGTCATCTGCGAACTTGAAGTCGAGAGTGCTTTCAGCGATAACTTTAACTAGGTCGAAGGGTATCTTATGTTGAATGGCTTCTAGTAGGTCGTAAATTCCGCAGAAAGAGATAAGGCCGGCGGGCTTAATGTTAGATTCTTCTATGTTCAAACGTTTACGTAGTTCAGGGTTTGTTAGAAGGCAGGTGACGTAAGTTGCAGCCCATGCGCCTGCGCTATCGCCCGTGAAAACTACTTTATTCAAATCTAAGTTATAAGTTTCAGCTAAAGTATTCAAGAAGTTTGTTAACGTCATTAAGTCGTTAATAATATCAAGAACGTGGTATTTGGGAGCAAGACGGTAGTTAGCATTAACAACAAACCATCCTCTGTCGGCATAAAGGTGAGAAATACTCTTACGATGTTTCTTGTCGCCTTTTACGAATCCACCACCGTGAATATTGACTACAACGGGCATTTTTTCGGTAGTTTCTTTATAGTAAAGGTCAACTTTACATTCTTCGTAATTATCGTTATAACTTATGTCTTTAACGCATTTAACGCCTTCTTTGTTAATGTAGTTTTGTGGGATATGGAACAACCAGTCGATACCCAAGAAAACAACTTCTGCTCTATTCATGATGAGCCCTCCCGAAACGTATTATATAAGTATTCTACCACTAAAATACTCATAAATCAATATAAATATGAATTTTAATAATATTCGTTTGACAAAATCGTAAATAGTCATTATAATTGTTGAAGTAGAAAGAAGTGCACCCTTAGCTCAATTGGATAGAGCGTTGGTCTACGGACCCAAAGGTCAAAACTGAATATTTCCCCCGATTTCGGGGTTATGCACCCTTAGCTCAATTGGATAGAGCGTTGGTCTACGGAACCAAAGGTTAGGAGTTCGAGCCTCTTAGGGTGCGCCAAAATTAGCCCAAAA
>JAFXIQ010000016.1 GCA_017533005.1 Clostridia bacterium
AACGCTAGAACTAATACTAAAAAAGATTTCTTTTTAATCATAATCTACCTACAAGTTAGATAAAGGAGAAAACTTTCTGCTTGCTCCTAGATTTATACATTATATACTATAACATACGCGCGCGATAAAATCAAGTACGAAGTAACTGTCAAAATATTCCAGGGAACTAACGCTATTTGCACGAAAAAAAGCACTCTTGTCGCTCTTCCCGTAGGGAATAGCGACAACTAAATAAATCCTTACGGATTTGTGATATTCGTCTAACGACGAGTGATATTGCCTATCGGCAGTTATATTTGCCTATGGCAAGTTAAGGATTTATTTAATATAACTTCTTCGAGAGAAATATAAGAACCTGCTAAAGCAGAACCTTGAATTTTTCTCTCGAAAAATATAACGCAAAACTTGTTTTGCATATCACTTTTAGCCACAAGGCTAAAAATACAACTAATATGTTTCAATTTTTTGTGGACAAGAAAAGCACACTACATTTCACTTTTAGTGAAGTATAGTGTGCTATACTTTTGTTATGGATAAAAAATCCCTAAGCAAAGAGCCGTTTTCGAGTGCTTTTTGTTATTTTGTCATAAGAGTTATCTTCTTCTTGCTTCACGCTCGTCAATTTTTCTAATTTGTTTGAGAAGCAATACGAAGGTCGAAACAACGAATCCTGCTACTGCGATAATCCAATATGGATGCCATAGTCCTGTTAGAACTGCAGTGATAAGGTAAGCCTCCACAGCCGTGAAGTTGATGAAAGCCATATAAGCCGAAAGTGCAGGTTTCTTACCGCGCAAGAATTGCATACCGATGTGAATAGCCATAATCGCCATTCCGTATGAAGGGAAAACCACCCAGCTCTTTGCTGCCGGCAAATCGAATACGAGTATCATATTTAGGAACACGAGTAGCACGGCAAAAATATAATAACTAGCAAAAATAACGCCTGTCGTTGCGTGTTTCTTTAGCGCGAAGTTTCTTATCAAAATATTACCCGTGTAATACAAATAAATCACGATTGCCATAGCTGGGAAGATGGTATATGCACCTACTGCCCAACCACCGGGAACGAATAGACCTACTAGTATATAAGCGACCACACAAGTAAGAATAAACATAATTGTGTAGATAACGCTTTTTTGAACTCTAGCATCCCTAACTACAGCTATAGGGTTACCCGAAAGTGCACGAATGTGTTCACGGTAATCGCCTAAATTGTTGATGCATTTTTCATAAATTTCATCTTCTTCGTAGCCTTCTTTTTGCATATCAATAGCATTTGACATAAGGTTACCGAGAAGCTCTTCACGGAAATCTCTAACTTCCTTGCTATCCGGCAAAGGTCTAAAAACTTTGTCTAGATACTTCTTGAATTTTTCTAGTAGCATTAATTGTTACCTCCAACAATTAGATTATTCAAAAGTCTATTGAGTTCTTTCCAAACTCTAACTTTTTCATCGTAATATTCCCTACCCTTTTGGCTAATACGGTAGTATCTGCGTCTTGCGCCACCAACGCCGTCACCCCAATAGGTAGTCAACAACCCTTCGGCTTCCATTCTCCTAAAAGCCGTATATATAGTTGCATCTTTAACTTCGATAAGCCCTTCTCCTGCATCTGTTATGCGTTTAGCGATTTCATAACCGTAGTTATCGCCCTCGAGCAAAATACGAAGTATAATGGTTTCTGTATGTCCTCTTAAGACGTCTCCATTAACAGCCATTTCTCACCATCCATAAGTAACTAATCTAAAAAACTATATAATCTGTTTGTATACATTATAACACATAACGTCGATTTGTAAAGTACATTTTGAAATAAAATTGTAATTTTACGAATTTTCGTATATGAACTATGGACATTATGGCTAAAACGCGGAAAGCACTCACGAGAGTGCTTTCTTACGTATTATAAGGCTATTAGTCTTTGAATTCGTCGTAGATGTCTAGTGTAGCGAAGTAATCTTTGGGGGTTTCTGCTCTTCTGATTAGTTCGAAGCTTCCGTCCTTCTTGTATAGGATTTCTGCGCTACGTAGTTTGCCGTTGTAGTTGTAACCCATTGAATGTCCGTGTGCGCCGGCTTCGTGAATGAAGAGAAGGTCGCCTTTTTCGATTTCAGGAAGGTTTCTGTCGACTGCGAACTTGTCGCTGTTTTCACATAGAGAGCCTACGACGTCGTAAACTTTGTCGCTAGGAGCGTTTTCTTTACCTAGAACTGTGATATGGTGGTAAGCACCATAAATTGCAGGGCGCATAAGGTGTGCCGCACAAGCATCTACGCCAACGTATTCTTTATAGATATGCTTGAAGTGTAGCACTCTAGTAATGAGCCCACCGTAAGGAGCGAGCATATATCTTCCGAGTTCGGTATATAGAGCGAGTTCCCCTACTGTGCTAGGCACGATAATCTTATTATAAGCTTCTTTTACGCCGTTTGCTACTTGATAAATATCAACTTTTTCTTGTTCAGGTCTATACGGAACGCCGATACCGCCAGAAAGGTTAGCAAAAACGAACTTTGCACCGGTTTTCTTATTTAAGTCAACGATAAGTTCGAATATAATTCTAGCTAGTTCGGGATAGTATCCGTTGCCGATATTGTTAGATGCTAGGAATGCGTGAATACCGAATTCTTTAACGCCCATAGCCATTAATTTTTCAACGGCTTCGAACATTTGCGCGTTGGTTAGACCATATTTAGCGTCTGCAGGACAACCCATAATTTGGTTGTTGATTTTGAAATCTCCACCGGGATTATAGCGCAAGCAAATCTTCTCGGGGATACCTGCTACTTCGTTTAAGAAGTCGATATGGGTAATATCGTCAAGGTTTATAATAGCGCCTAGCTCTTTTGCTAGTACGTATTCTTCTGCAGCAGTTTCGTTACTAGAGAACATAATCTTATCGCCGGAGAAACCTAGTTTTTTAGCCATAAGAAGTTCGGTATAAGATGAGCAGTCAACGCCACAATCGCCTTTTGCTAGTAGCTTGATTAGCGCGGGGTTTGGAGTAGCTTTTACTGCGAAATATTCGCGATAACCCTTATTCCAAGAAAACGCGTCTAGGAGCTCGTTCATATTATCTTCTATACCCTTTTCGTCGTAAAGGTGGAAAGGTGTAGGATAAACTTTAGCGATTTGTTCAGCTTGTTCTTTAGTTACGAAAGGTAGTCTTTTCATTTTCATCTCTCAAATACATAATTTTTCTTTGATAAACGTCGCATGTGCACGATTTTAACATCTATATTATATAGTTTGACTACTTTTTAGTCAAATAAATTATATAATAATGAACGAATTATATTGCACAACCTAATTTTCTTTGATATAATAAAGGTATTCTAATATAGGAGATTCAAATATGATTACTTCACCTTTGACTACCAATAAGTCGGTTCTAGCATTCGTAGAAAAATACGCTAACATGATGCGTCCAAAAGATATTGTTTGGATTGACGGCAGCAAGGCTCAACTTAAAGCTCTCACAAACGAAGCAGTATCAACAGGCGAAATCATCAAATGTAACAGTAAACTTCTCCCCGGATGTCTATATCACCGCACAGCAGTAAACGACGTAGCACGCGTAGAAGGCAGAACATTTATCTGCTCACGTGAAAAAGAAAATGCAGGCCCCACCAACAACTGGATGGAACCACAAGAAGCTTATGCTAAACTAGACGCTATCGCAGACGGTTGCATGGAAGGAAGAACCATGTACGTTATCCCCTTCTCAATGGGTAAAGTTGGTTCACCATTCGCAAAATATGGTATTGAACTTACAGACAGCATTTACGTTGTATTGAACATGAACATCATGACGAGAGTTGGCGCAAAAGTTCTAACTAAACTTGGCGACTCTGACGAATTCGTTCGTGGTATCCACAGCAAAGTTAAACTAGAAGAAGAAAACCGTTACATCTGCCAATTCCCAGAAGACAACACCATCTATTCATTGAACAGTGGTTACGGCGGAAACGTTCTACTTGGTAAAAAATGCTTTGCACTCCGTATTGCATCATACCAAGGTTGGAAAGAAGGCTGGATGGCAGAACACATGCTCATTCTAGGCGTTCAAAAACCCGACGGCGACATCAAATACATCACAGCAGCATTCCCATCAGCATGTGGTAAGACCAACCTCGCAATGCTTATTCCTCCCGAAACTTACACAGCAAAGGGATATAAAGTATTCACAGTTGGCGACGACATCGCATGGATTCGTAAAGGTCGTGGTGGCAAACTATACGCAGTTAACCCAGAAAATGGTTTCTTCGGCGTAGCACCTGGCACAAACGCAAAATCTAACCCCAACGCACTAGCAAGCACACAAAAAGGCACCATCTTCACCAACGTAGTATTCAACCCCAAGACGAAGACCGTATGGTGGGAAGGTTTAGATAAGAATCCTCCCAAGAACGTACTTGATTGGAAAGGCAACAAGTGGTCAGGTGGTATGGTAGACGCTGATGGTAAGGTTATCAAAGGCGCACACCCCAACAGCCGTTTCACGAGCCCTGCTAAGAACTGCCCCTGCCTATCAACCGAATTCGAAAACCCCAAAGGTGTACCGATTTCAGCAATCATCTTCGGTGGCAGAAGAGCAAAGGCTGCTCCACTAGTTTACGAAGCACGTGACTGGAAACACGGCGTATTCGTTGGTTCAATCATGGCATCAGAAACGACAGCTGCAGCAAGTGGTGCAGTAGGCGTTGTACGTCATGACCCGATGGCAATGCTCCCCTTCTGTGGTTACCACATGGGCGACTACTTCCAACACTGGCTAGACATGGGCAAGAAGATTAAGAATAAACCCAAAATCTTCAACGTTAACTGGTTCAGAACCGACGATGAAGGCAACTTCATTTGGCCGGGCTTTGGCGACAACATGCGCGTACTAGACTGGATACTCGCTCGTTGTGAAGACGCAGTTGACGCAGTAGAAACCCCTATCGGTTTCATGCCTAAAGCTGAAGACATCAACCTTGAAGGACTTGACTTCTCAGTTGAACAACTAGAATCAATCCTAGATTGCGACAAGAAAGTATGGCTCAAAGAAGCAGCTGACATCGAAGAATTCTACAAGAGATTCGGCGACAAGCTACCTAAAGAACTCACCGCAGAGCTCAACAGACTCAAAAAGAACCTACGCAAACGCAAATAGTTGAACAAATAAAAAAGCACTCGCAAGAGTGCTTTTTTTATTGCTTTTATCGTTTTCGTTTATAACAAAATAGTTATATATTGTCGTCGATTGGCGTAATTTTAATTTCGGGTTTTTCTTGTGCTTTCGGTTGAACGATAGGTTGTCTAAAGTTTATGGTAGGCAAGATGTACGGTGGCATATTTGCAGTCGTTGTTAGCTGTGTGAGCGTTGCACGAGCATACGGGAACAATACTTCACTTGCTTCTATTCGCATAGCGTCAATCGAGCCTTCGGTTTCCACGCTGAATTTACCAACGATTTTCACAGTGGTATCGAATGGTGTTAATTCTTCTTGCTTTTCTTGTACGGTAACCGTAATGGCGAGCAAGAAGTTTTCTCCCCTTTTCGATATGTCAAACTTCAAATTAGGATTGATTTTGAAGTTCTTGACGTCGTTTTCGTGGACGTTTTGTTTAAAGTTAAGTTCGGGAACGCTGTAGCCTTGAAATTTTAAATATGCCATAATAACTCCTTAATTTCCGGAACGGAATCCAAATCCGTTAACTTCTTTTGCTTTTGTGATATACAAGAATGCATCTTTATCCATAGTTTTAACGAGTTGTTTGAGTTGGGTTGACTGACGTTTTTTAACCACACAAACGATTATGTGCCTTTCGTGATGCGTAAATACGCCTTCGCCTTTCATAATCGTAGCGCCACGACCGAGTTGTTTAATAATTTCTTCGGCTATTTCTTGGTCCTTGTCAGTTATAATATTGAAAACTAAACTCGATTGGAAACCGTGAGTAATAACGTCGGCGACCTCGGAAGTTAGGAACAGCGAAATAAACGAATAAAGTATTGGCGTGGCAACGTCGATAAATACTTGATTAGGTTCGCTACCTTTGATATTAAGTAGTCCCATAACGCCCGAGAAAAGCACAACTATCGAGTCGAAGGCAAATATTTGCCATTGAGCATTCATTTCAGGGTGAAGCTTGTAACCGATTTTACCTATGATATCCGTACCCCCTGCACTCGCATTCATAAGTAGCATACCGCCTAGAGCCACACCGCTCAATACACCACCTGCGATAGACGCGAGCATAACAACGCCACTTTCGAGTCCCGAACCTTGGAAAACCGGGAAACCAATTTGCTCAAATAGGAACATAGAGCCGGTGTAGCCCAATACGCAAATCGTAGAGTTTATAGCGAACTCTTTGTTAAGAAGAAAGAATGATACGATAACTAGTGGTAAGTTCATTATGAACATAGTAACCGAAGGTCTAAACCACGTATTAGCGAGTTCAAGGTTAAACTCTCCGACCACGTTATAGATAACCGAAGAAATACCACCTAACCCACCGGGTGCAAAAGCATTAGGAACGATAAAAACGTGCGTAGCCAAACCACGCAAACACGCAAGTGCAACGAGCAGAGTGTAAAACCCTACTTTTTTCCATATCATTTTTTGCTTAACTTTATCCATACCATCCCTCGCGAGATATTCTACCCCTATTATATACCTAGCCTAACGATAAATCAATAAGAAAAAGCACGCTTCCGCGTGCTTTATATTAAATATTAAAGATTTTTTCTAATTCAGCTATTTTTTCCTTGCTTGTTTCGGGATAGTCTTTCAAAGGGAAGTCTATACCCATTTGCTCGTATTTTTCTAGGCAAAGCTTTCTGAATTGAAGCAATTCTACTTTTTCTATATTTTTATATGGAGCAAGACGCTTTTTAAGTGCGAGAACTTCTTCTTCCGTATCGTTAATCGTGGGAATGATGACTTGTCTTATCCATACGGGAATTCCCCTTTCTTCCAGCATTTTTAGAAATGCGAAAGGCTTGTTCATATCGTCTTTTACGTGCTTCTTGTAGTCGGATTCGTTATTGAACTTAATATCAAGTAGCACTAGGTCAACGTAATCAAGTAGTTTATCTACTTTTTCATTCATAATCGTACCCGACGTATCAAGTGTGATATGGAGTCTGTTATCTTTGAGCTTTTTTGCAACTTCTGTTAGAAATTCTGCTTGCAAAAGTGGTTCTCCGCCGGAAAACGTTACTCCACCGTCTTTTATGTAGCTACGCAAGCGCAAAATTCTACGAACGAGCTCACCTTCGTCCATAAGATTTTCTTCTTTTGCAACCCACGTATCGGGATTTTGACAGA
Organism: Clostridia bacterium; assembly: GCA_017533005.1. GTDB lineage: Bacteria > Bacillota > Clostridia > Christensenellales > DTU072 > RGIG6449. The sequence continues at coordinate 7,325 of JAFXIQ010000016.1, forward strand.
AGCTACATCTTAAATGACAGCCATCGGTAAATATGACTGCGCGAACGCCGGGGCCGTCAACGGTGCCTAGAGATTGTATGCTGTGGATATATCCTTTCATAATTATATCGTAGTGTGGAAGGTTCTGCTGATAGCTTCTCTTTGTTGTTCTTTGCTTAGCTTGTGGAAGTTTACTGCGTATCCTGATACTCTTATCGTAAGGTTAGGATAAAGTTCGGGTTCTTCCATTGCTTTAATTAACGTTTCCCTATTGAGAACGTTGATATTTATGTGGTGAGCCATTTGCATAAAGTAACCGTCTAAAATACTTACAAGGTTATCGATTTGGTCGTCCTTCGTTCTACCTAAAGCTTCGGGAACGATAGAGAAAGTATTTGAAATACCGTCAAGGCACTTTTCATACGGAAGTTTAGCAACGGAGTTCAATGATGCGAGTGCACCGTTCTTTTCTCTGTTATGCATTGGGTTAGCACCGGGAGCAAAGGGTTCGCCGGACTTTCTGCCGTCGGGAGTTGAGCCGGTCTTCTTGCCGTAAACAACGTTACTCGTTATGGTTAGCGCGGATAAAGTATGCCTTGCGTTTCTATACGTCGGATTCTTTTTGAGCTCGTTATTTACCTTATCAAGGATAGAAACCGCAATTCTATCTACTCTATCGTCGTCGTTACCAAAAGTCGGGAAATCTCCTTCGATTTCGAAGTCTACGATTAGACCGTTTTCATTCTTAATGGGCTTAACTTTTGCGTACTTAATAGCCGAGAAGCTATCCGTAATAACCGATAGACCTGCTACACCGAAAGCCATAAGTCTTTCAACGTCTGTGTCGTGAAGTCCCATTTGTATTCTTTCATAAGCATACTTGTCGTGCATAAAGTGTATGCAGTTCATAGTATTTACATAAGTCTTTGCTAGCCATTCTAGATAGAAGTCGAATCTTTCCATAACTTCGGTGTAATCAAGGACTTCTTTGTCATAAATCGGCATAACCGGACCTATTTGCATATTGTAACGTTCTTCTATACCACCGTTCAAAGCCATTAGAAGGGTTTTTGGCAGGTTACAACGTGCGCCGAAGAATTGCATTTGTTTACCGACTTTCATTGCAGAAACACAGCAAGCAATCGCGTAGTCGTCGCCGTAAATAGGACGCATTAGGTCATCGTTTTCATATTGAATTGAATCGGTGTCTATAGAAACCTTTGCGCAGAACTTTTTGAAGTTTTCGGGGAGCATTTCCGACCAAAGTATAGTCATATTAGGCTCCGGAGCGCTACCAAGGTTGTATAGCGTATTCATAAATCTATATGAATTCTTGGTAACAAGCGTCTTATCTTTAACCGTCATACCACCGATAGCTTCGGTAATCCACATCGGGTCGCCACCGAATAATTCGTTGTATTCGGGCGTTCTTAAGTGTCTTATCATACGAAGTTTCATTACGAATTGGTCGATAAGTTCTTGAGCTGTTTCTTCGGTAAGTATTCCCCTTTCGATATCTCTTTCGATGTAAATGTCGATAAAAGTAGACGTTCTACCTAAAGACATAGCAGCACCGTTTTGCTCTTTGTTGGCAGCAAGATATCCAAAGTATAGCCATTGAATAGCTTCGCGAGCATTTTCTGCAGGGCGAGAAATATCACAGCCGTAAAGCATAGCCATTTGCTTTAGTTGTTCAAGGAATTGAATTTGTTTATAAATTTCTTCAACAAGGCGAATGGTGTCTTCATCCATAACGCCACGGCTAATTCTCTTTTTATCTTCCTTTTTCTTCTCGATAATGAAGTCCATACCGTATAGTGCGATTCTTCTGTAGTCGCCGATTATACGACCTCTTCCGTATGAGTCGGGAAGTCCCGTAATAATGCCGGTATGGCGTACTGCACGCATTTCATCACTGTATACGCGGAAAACACCATCATTGTGTGTGGTTCTATATTGGAATTCTTCTTCGATTTTCGGAGAAAGCTCGTAACCGTAAGCCTTACATGCCATGCGTTCCATTCTAATACCACAGAAAGGATGCACGCCACGAACGAGCGGAGCCCCTGTTTGAAGTCCAACGATGAGCTCTAGCTCTTTGTCAAGGTATGCAGCAGGATAATTCAGAAGAGTGCTAACGGTTTCGGGGTCAATGCCTATAACGCCACCATTTGCTTGTTCTTTTTTGAGTAGCTCGTTGAGTTTACCCATAAGCTTATTTGTGCGTTCGGTGGGACCAGCCAAGAAACTATCGTCACCGTCGTAAGCAGTGTAGTTTTCAACTATGAAATCTCTAACGTTGATTTCATTTTTCCAGCTTTCGCCTTTAAAACCTAACCATTCTTTTCTTTCCATAATTCACCTACCTATTAAGAAGTGATATTGACTTATATTGTAATTATATTGTATATGTTTACTCTTATAAAGTCAACAAATTACTTTAAAATACAATTTTAGCGACAAGTATAATATTAATTATATTTTACCAAATTCATAGCAAATTATTTGACAAATACAGGTATATATGTTATTATTCATAATGCTTTTGCTGGTGTGGCTCAGTCGGTAGAGCAGCTGATTCGTAATCAGCAGGTCGCCGGTTCAAGTCCGGCCACCAGCTCCAATAAAAAAGTCGCAACGCTTAGTTGCGACTTTTTTGTTTTACCTAACTTTATAGTAGTTTTACGTCGTATTTATTGAGAATTTCGATAGGATAATATGATAATTTAGCTTTTCTTAACCCCTCGTCCCCTACGTCTTCTTCGCGATTTACGTATTTGAAATCGGTAATTTTATGAATTGCATTGAGCGTTAACCAGAATAATATTTGATGTGCGCCTTTGTAATTTCTATCAGCCTTTTCTATATGTACGAATAGGACGTCGTTTCTATACTCGCAAATTTCAAATCCCACCACTTTTTTATCAACGTAAAGTACGTATCCGTATAAGTCTATATGAGCGTCGTAGGTGGCGTAGTTTTTAAGAACGTTAAGCGTGGCTTCGCTTTCATAACGCGCCAAGTCGGATAATTCTTCACCATTGTCTTCCGTTTGCGCGAATTGAATAACTTCACTGATGTTTTCACTAGAAATCGGAACAAGTTCATATTGATAAAGCTTTTCGAATTGATGTATTAAATTACGTTTTTTGTTGTACTTTTTGCCGGAAAGAGTTAGCATATCACTTGCGTTGTAAAGGTAATCTGACCAATCTCTGTTAAGCTCAAAACTCGCGTTAAAGGCGCCGTCTATTTCGCTGATTATACATTCAGGAATGGATAATAAATCGACTTCCGCAGCTACAAATTCTTTTAAGCGCGTTAAACTCTCAACTAGAGATAATTTCTTGCTGATTGGCAAAAAGTATCTAACACCTTTTTCGCTTCTTTCTCTAGCAAATAAAGTATCGTTTTTTATCGCGAACTCATAATTAAAATAATTTGCCCACATATACGTTGCGAGCAACGTAAAATCGCAAGTTTTATAAGGTTGATGTCTCAAAAAACTCTCAAAAACAGGTATATCGGCAATTTCAATTTTTTTAAATTCCATAACTCCTACTCGCAAACAAACTTAAATTTTCTGCAAGGAAATTTTACCACAAACCAAGCGCAAACACAAGCAAATGACCAACTTCCCATATCACGATTGGTCGGTAAAACTCTTCAAAATCGGAAATGCGATTTTGCACCTTGTAGGGGTATGCTAGGGGACACTCCCCTAGCGAAATTCGCTCACAAGAACGCTGGCGTTCTTCCTTATGAGTCCGACTGATATGGACACAAAAATCCTAGCACAAAATACTTGACTGCTGGGATTTTCCATATCACGATTGGTCGGTAACATAAAATAACGCGATAGATACGAGTAGAACGCAAAAACAGCCCAACGCTCAAGAGGAGTTTACTAGGTCGTAAATGACTAACGTTACACCTTACCTTAACGACCTACACCAGCGTTATGGAATAACGCGATAGATACAAGTAATACGCGAAAACGCCACGCTTTGAGCTAGGAGTTTACTTGAGCGTAAATGACTAGCGTGAAAGCGTGGCGTTGACAAAGTATTACGAAGTTTATATGGTTAAAAATAACGGCGAAGAAACGAGCAATACGCGAAAAAAACCTAACCTACGACAGGAGCATACTAGGACGTATGTGACTGAGTAGATTAGGTTTTTGACAAAGTAGTGCGAAGTTTATTCGCCGTTATTTGGAGTGTTCTTCAACAGCAACCGCACAAGCAACCGTAGCCCCTACCATGGGGTTGTTGCCCATACCGATTAGACCCATCATTTCTACGTGAGCGGGAACTGAAGATGAGCCTGCGAATTGAGCGTCACTGTGCATACGTCCCATGGTGTCGGTCATACCGTATGATGCGGGACCAGCTGCCATGTTATCGGGGTGGAGAGTTCTACCGGTACCACCACCAGATGCAACTGAGAAGTATTTAACGCCAGCTTCGGTGCATTCTTTCTTATAGGTGCCTGCTACTGGGTGTTGGAAACGTGTGGGGTTAGTTGAGTTACCTGTGATAGAAACGCCAACTTTTTCTTTCCACATGATTTTAACGCCTTCGCGAACGTCGTCTGCGCCGTAGCAACGAACTTTTGCGCGTTCACCTGTTGAGTAAGCGGTTTCGTTAACGATATTGAGTTCGTCTTTGAAGTAATCCATCTTTGTTTCAACGTAGGTGAAGCCGTTGATTCTTGAAATAATCATAGCAGCGTCTTTGCCTAGACCGTTAAGGATAACGCGGAGAGGAGTTTTTCTAACTTTGTTAGCGCTCTTTGCGATACCGATAGCACCTTCTGCAGCTGCGAAACTTTCGTGACCTGCTAGGAAGCAGAAGCATTCGGTTTCTTCGCGAAGAAGCATAGCGCCTAGGTTACCGTGACCGATACCAACTTTTCTTTGGTCAGCAACTGAGCCGGGGATACAGAAAGCTTGTAGACCTTCGCCGATAGCTTCAGCAGCGTCGCTAGCTTTTGTGCAACCTTTCTTAATAGCGATAGCGCAACCAAGGGTGTAAGCCCATTTTGCGTTTTCGAAACAAATGTTTTGGATACCTTGTGTGATTTCGTATGGATTGAAACCTTTGTCTGTGCAGATTTTTAGAGCATCTTGGAAATCTTTGATGCCATATTTATTCATAACAGCAGTAGTTTGAGGTTCTCTTCTTTCATAACTTTCAAATAATGCCATGTTGCACCTCCTATTCTTTACGTGGGTCAATGAACTTGACTGCGCCTTCTTCTGCGGTGAATCTACCGTAGTGTCCGGTTGCTTGTTTGAGAGCGTCGTCAGCACTTACGCCAGCTTTAATCTTGTCCATCATAACGCCCATCTTAACGTATTCGTAACCGATAACTTGGTTATCGCTATCGAGAGCGAGTTTGGTGATGTAACCTTCGGTTAGTTCGAGGTAACGAACGCCTTTGGTTTCCGTGCTGTAAATCGTACCTGTCATTGAACGTAGTCCTTTACCAAGGTCTTCTAGACCAGCGCCGATTACTAGACCGTCATCGGAGAAAGCCGATTGTGAACGACCGTAAACGATTTGTAGGAAAAGTTCTCTCATTGCGGTGTTGATAGCATCGCAAACTAGGTCGGTATTAAGAGCTTCTAGAATGGTTTTGCCGGGAAGGATTTCGCCTGCCATAGCAGCAGAGTGAGTCATACCGGAGCAACCGATAGTTTCTACAAGAGCTTCGCGGATGATACCATCTTTGATGTTGAGGCTCAATTTGCAAGCGCCTTGTTGAGGAGCACACCAACCGATACCGTGTGTGTAACCATTAATGTCTTTGATTTCTTTAGCTTGAACCCACTTACCTTCTTCTGGAATGGGAGCTGGGCCGTGGTTTGGTCCTTTTTTAACGCAAACCATTTGTTCTACTTCGTGAGAATATTGCATTGATTTCCTCCGATTTTTTGATATTAATATGATAACATATTAACATTCCCGTGTAAATCACTTTTCAACACCTTTACCAATAAATTGCTTAATTTTTACAGTTATCCCCTCTTGACAAGCATGTTATAATGAAATTGTTCTGGGATATACGTTAGGTTAAGATGATTTTTAACCCTACATACATCAAGGGCTTACGGATGTTCGCCTCGTTGTTATGTCAAGCCCCCCGAATCGCAAGATTTGACGCTAGGGGAAGACAGAGAATAAGGGACAGTTCGCCCACCTGCACTACGCGGGTTGTATAATCCTTAATGCGACGGTATCTTGGTAAAGGCTCACTCGCGAGAGTGAGCCTTCTTCATAAAGAAAGGGCAACGAAATTTTCGTTGCCCTGTTTTTCATTGGATTGAAGTGGTGAATATTATTGTTCGCTTTCTTTATAAGCGTCAACTTTTTCGAACAATTGAACTACTTCTTGAGAAGGAGCTTTGGTAGTTAAAGTTACTACGATTGCAATAATTAGTCCTGCTATAAATCCAGGAATGATTTCGTATAGGTAGGTGTTCGCTACTACGCTCTTGAATCCGTAGTATTCGAAGTTGAATAGAACCATCCACAATACGGATACGACAAAGCCTGATATGATTCCCCAGCAAGCGCCTTGATAATTAAATCTCTTCCAGAACAATGAGAGAAGAATTGCGGGACCAAATGCAGCGCCGAATATCGACCAAGCAGCTGAAACGAGTGACATGATATCTTGAGAAGCAAATAATGCGATAAGGATAGCGATTACTAGAATGATTGCAACTGCAATTCTACCTACCCATAGCATTTCTTTATCGGAAGCGTTTTTCTTAATTGCAGCCTTGTAGATATCTGAAGAGAAAGCTGAAGAAGAAGCAAGAAGTTGTGAATCTGCCGTGCTCATAGAAGCCGCAACGATAGCCGATAGGAATATACCACCTAGGATTGCTAAAGCTCCCTTATCGAATATAGCGTCTATCATCTTAATGAAAACGGTGCTCTTTTCACTTGCAGTAACGGTGTTACCTAGGAATTCGTGAGCGATGAGAGCAGCAATCGTAGCCATAGCTAGGATGATGATAATCCATACGATACCTATGGTTTGTGATTTTTTCATTTCTTTTTCTGACTTAACTGACATATATCTTACGAGAATATGAGGCATACCGAAGTATCCTAATCCCCAACCTAAGCCGGTCAAAACGTTAGCAATGCTTTGCCAAACGGTTTCGCCTGCGAAAATATCGTAATAACTATCGGGAGTAACAACGATAGCACCTGCGACGGGGCCACCAACCGACAACATACTTGCCGCGATGATAGGAACAATCATAAGCGCCATAAGCATAAGCATACCTTGGAAAAGGTCGGTCCAGCAAACAGCGTTGAATCCACCAAGAAGCGTGTAAAGAACGATAACGCAACCTGCGACTATTTCAACTATAAGTTTGTAGTCTTTTGCAGCGGGCATAATAGCAACGAAAACGTCACCGCAAGCAACTATACTAGATGCTGTATAAACACAGTATCCGATAACGAAAATGACTGCGCAAGCGATACGAAGTGCGGGGTTTGTTTCTTTAAATCTTTTCGTTAAAAATTCAGGAATCGTAATAGCGTCGTCTGCAACGATTGCAAATCTACGCAATCTAGGAGCAACGAAAATCCACGCGATAATGGTTCCCAAAATCAATCCTACGGAAATCCAAACTTGGCTTAATCCAGATACGTAGATAGCTCCGGGGAGTCCCATTAGCACCCATGCAGACATATCTGATGCGCCTGCAGAAAATGCAGCGACAAGACCATTCATATTTCTTCCACCTAGGAAGTAGTCTTTTTCGCTCTTATCTTTACTCTTGAAGAAGAAAAAGATACCGATGCCGAGCATTCCCACTAGGTAGAATATAAATGTTGCTAATTTATACCAGTTCATTAGTTGTCCTCCAAAAAACAAACAATATTAGTATTATAATTTAAAACGCGAAATTTGTCAATCCCCTATCGCGTGCACGGCTTTACGCCTTGTTGAGTCCGCAGTTTCTTATGATTAGGTAGAAGTTATTTTCTGCAGTTCCGGACATTGTTGCAATGTTTCCGTTTGCAACTATAGAGTTAGTCGTAACGTTTTGCCAAGTACCTGATGAAGCGCTATTTGTGCGATAGCTATAGTTTTTAGAAGGTGTTACGACTGCGACGTCAACCTTATAACCGTAAGTGTTTTCAGGCATATTGAAGCGATAGAAACCGTCTTCTTCGGTATAAACGCTATATTCTTTAATCTTGGAAGAATCGAGCGCGTTGCTATTGCTTGGATCCGTAGGCGCTACGGATAGATTTACTTTTACGCCGGAAAGTCTAGCGTCATAGCGTAAATTTACGAAATCAGTATCGTCGATAGCGTTATAAACGTAACCACATAGGAAGTAGTCGCTCAAAATATTCATATTTGACTTTTGGTTGGTTTCCGATTGGAAAATAGACATATAGTAAGGTTTTACGGTGGAGCCGGAAATCGTTACCATTTTGTACTCTACTCCCCTAACTGCTCTCAAATAAACCGTAGGTGTCCAAGCGGTTACGGCGTACTTGAGCGAAGTATAAGAAACCGAACTATGCGAGTAGTTGTCGAGATGCGCGCGATATCCATCGTCTCTCACGCTAACGGAAAGATTGTCGCTACCGCCCATAGAATATAGATACCAGTCGAGCACTACTCTATCGTAGCGCTTGTAGCTCTCTGGGAATTCTTGTGAGAAAGTTTCGGTAAAGTTAACGTAAGCCACGTATTTTTTGATGTTAAGGTATAGAGCTGAGTCACCGGTATCCGTGAAGTTAACTACGGTTTCACCTTCATTTCCCGATACCACAACGCCGGTGTATCTATCGCCATAACTGTCGTAGAAGTCTTCGTCACTTTCGTACATATCGAAAATCATACCCTTCTTAGCTAGTTTTTCGATAAGTTGATTATTATAGCTCAATGCCGAGCCTATTGTTTTTTCGGTGCGATAATCAACCGTTGTTGCATCACCCATATTAGAGAAATACGGATTGATGATAGAAACTCTATTTGGTACGGCGTTACCTGCGATTTTACCTGCAACGTACATTTCATATAAGTAGTCGCTTGCGCTCAAAGCAAGGTTAGCACCAACAGAGTTTCCTATGAAGCGAACTTCGAACATATTGATGTTATTACCACTTAAATCTGCAACGTCAACTACGCTCTTCCAAGCGCTAACAAAAGCTTCCGTTAGATTAAAATTCGCAGTTCCTACTTCGTTAGCAAGCGTCTTGTAGGTATTAAAAGCTTTAGAGTAGATTTTTTTCGATACGTTGTCTAGAGTATCGTCTGCGAAACTTTCGTAATGGAAAACGCCCACGTTGTAACCGGCTTTAATCCAGTAACTAGACGTGTTTCTATCTAGCGTGTCTTTGATGGAAGAACTTAAGATATCTCTTACGTAAACGTTTTCAGGAAGGGTATAACTCTCTTTACGAGTATTTTCCGTAATTCCTGCAAAGAGAATAACAACGGGTTTTTGGTTTTTGAAAGTTGTTTCTTTACCTTCAGCATCAATCCACTCGATTTTGAGTTCGTAATCGTTAATTCCGGCAGGTTGAGTTATGCCTTCGTAGTTAAATTTATAATCTTGAGGTTGTTCGGGAGTTACGTCATCGTCATTACAAGCAACGGTAACGGTAACAAGCCCCGTTATTAAAGTTAAAACCAACAAAATTGCTAGGATTTTTCTGATATTCATCTTCTACTCCATTTTCGTGACGTGCGCAACTAAACGTGCGCTTAAGGTATATTATATACAAATATGTTAATTAAGTCAAACTTAACTATGAGAAATACGCGTGAATTTATATAAAAATTGCAGTAACGTATACTTGTAAATAAATCAAACCATAGTAAAATCTTGATTTTTTGATTTAAATATGCTAGTATTTTGAGTATGAAAGAAACAACCGGCGCAAAACTTATCGTAGAAACTCTTGCTTCTTTAGGAATGAAGAAGATATTCGGCTATACAGGCAACTACATTTTGCCTGTTTTTGATGCTATCAAGGATAGTTCTATCGAAGTTTTCGTACCTAGTTCAGAGCTAGGTGGGGCGCACTCTGCAGACGGCTATGCACGCGCAACCGACGAAGTCGGCGTAGTAATCACTACCAGTGGTCCGGGCGCTACCAACCTAGTAACGGGAATAGCTACTGCGTATATGGATTCCGTACCGATACTCGCAATAACTGCTAACGTTCCTCGAAAAAAGCTCGGCAAAGACTCCTTCCAAGAAGTGGATATTACGGGCATAGTTACCCCTATTACGAAGTATTCTCACATCATAACGAGTGTTGATGAGTTGGAATACGAAATCAAAAAGGCTTACGCGCTCGCATCGTCAGGAAGAAAAGGTCCGGTTCTACTTGATATCCCCTACGACGTTCTAAACGAAAAGGTTTGTATAAAAAACGTGGAATACTCTTTGCCAAAAGCCATTGTTCCCGACAAAAATGCTATCGATAAAGCGATAGCCCTACTCAACGAAGCCGTAAACCCTATAATTTTGGTCGGTGGCGGTGCGAAAGATGCAAGTAAAGAAATCTCACTTTTAGCAGAAAAGCTCTCTTGTCCTATCGTTACCACTATGCGTGGCGTAGGTGCTGTAGATAGCGCTAACCTATTAGGTGTAGTTGGATATTCTGCCCCTTATTCGAATAATACGCAATTCAAAAAAGCCGACGTTGTTCTCGCACTTGGCACTAGATTTTCGGATAAAATGTATGCAAAAAGTAAAGGCAAAAAGTATATACACGTAGATATAGACCTTGCTGAACTAGACAAAATTGTAGAAACAAATTCTGCAATTCTTGGCGACGTTAAAGACGTTTTACCACTTCTTCTCAACGGTGTTAAGGCTAGAAATCTAGATAAAAAATTCACTCGTGGCGCGCTCAAAAAGAACAGATTAACTACTCTAGCGAGCACTATTGCAGAACTTGATTTAACAGACGTAATCGTAGCAACCGACGTTGGTTCGCACCAAATCGCCCTATTAAATGCGCTCGGTGCAAAAAATCATAAAGAGCTACTTTCGAGTACCGGACTTGGCACTATGGGATACGGATTGCCGGCATCAATAGGTGCAAGCATCGCAACGGGTAAGCACGTTTTACTATTCACAAGCGACGGCTCGTTCAATATGAATTTCAACGAGATTTCCACTGCCGTCAAGTACGGAGTAGACCTAACCGTGGTTATTGCCAACAATCGTTCTTTAGGAATGATAGAAGATATTCAACGCAACAAATTTAATGCGCGTTATATCGGCATCGACACCCCCGATATAAGCTACGCCCTACTCGCAAAAAGTATGGGTGCGCAAGGTGCGCGTTTAACCTTACCGAAGGCACAAGAAACCTTGCAAAAGGCGCTTACTGAACGTGGTGTAAAAATTTACGAAGTCAGAATTTAAGGAGAAATAAATATGGAAAAACATTATTTATCAATGCTAGTAGACAATAAATCGGGCGTACTATCCCGCATATCCGGATTGATAGCAAGACGTGGCTACAACATCGACAGCTTGTCAGTATGCGCAACCGAAGACGAACGTCTATCGAGAATGACCATAGCAATTTCTTGTGACGAGCGTACTTTCAAGCAAATTCAAGCCCAACTCGCTAAACAAATCGAAGTCGAAAAAATAGTAGAACTCAAAGATAGCGACTCGGTATTGAGAGAGCTTCTCATAATAAAAATCAGCTGTAAAAACAACATTATTCCGGAAATCGTCGACCTAACCACGATTTATAAAGCAAAGACCGTAGACATTACCGAATCATCGGTAATTTTGGAGCTAACGGGAAGAGCAAGCAAGCTCGACAGCTTCATAGAAATGCTACGCCCATACGGCATTATAGTAATGGCAAGGAGTGGTTTGAGCGCACTACAAAGAGGCGCAACCTGCTTAAAAGAAAGCGACTAATAAAAACAATAGAATATATTTCCTTCGCCGTAAACGGCAAGCGAATATCCGTCAAGGAAGTCCACTACGTGGGCTTTTTTGTTTGACGCAAGACTAGTCAAAAGACTTTCTCCACTAGCTTTTTTATATGCTTCGCCAGACGTCCATCTAGCGTAAAATTCTTTTTTATCCCCTATCTCTTTGTTGAATACGCGCTTCGAGATTGTTAGGTAATCACGCTCCGTCATCTTTTCGATATCCACCCCTACCATATCCACGGAAACAGCGCAAACAACGTAATCGCCACTATGGCTTGCGCTAACGAATAAGGGGTAGTTTTTAACTAATGGAGCTCCGTCTATTCTAACGATTATAGGCTCTTCATCAATGCGAAAATTGTTAATTTGCCCATAACGACGAATACTCTCCACGAGGAGAGTATCTGTTGTAATATTTTGTTTAGAAATAACTACTAAAATCATCTACCGTAAAGTTCCAACAATCCACGGTAAAAATCGGTGTCGACGTCTTCGAGCGCAGACAAAGTCGCACGATATTCCCAGTTGCCTTCCGCTACTCCAGGCACATTAATTCTCGTATCCCCGCCATAACCACAAAGGTCTTGCAAAGGAAGAATTACGGTATTAGCAGACGAAGCGATAATCTCACGGGCTAGCGCTCTCGTACTCTTACAATATCTACCACCTGCACCCCAGTCGCTATCTTGTAGATTTATGAATCGCAACACGTTTTCTCTTGCATAATAGTCAAGGCTATATAACCAACCTAAAGTGGTGTTGTTATCGTGAGTCGCAGTGTATGCAACGGTGTTCTTATCGTAGTTATAAGGAAGATGTGGGTTAGCCTTATTTCCGTCGAAAGCAAACTGTATTACACGCATGCCGGGAAATCCCGTATCCGCCAAGAATTTTTCTACCTTTTCATCTATAATTCCTAGGTCTTCTGCTACGATGTTTGGTTCGCCTACTTCCTTTTTTAGGTACTCAAACAAAGCAATATTAGGACCCTTTTCCCACTTTCCTTCTTTTGCCGTTTCTGCAGTTGCAGGGACTGCCCAATACTCGCACAAGCCACGGAAGTGGTCTATTCGTAGTATATCGTATAGCTTCAAGTTATGCTTAATTCTACTTATAAACCAGGCGTAGTTATCCTTTTCCATCGTCTTGTAATCATACAAAGGATTGCCCCATAATTGCCCGTTTTCAGCAAAATAATCTGGGGGAACACCGGCTACGAAAGTCGGCTTCAAATCTTCCTTATTCAACAAGAATTGTTCGCTATGCGCCCATACGTCTGGGGAGTTATAAGCTACGTAAATCGGCATATCGCCGAATATTTCTATACCGTTATCGTTCGCATACGTTTTAAGAAGCTCCCATTGGGTATAGAACAAATATTGCTCGTAAATATAGAAATAGTATTCTTTGCTATGCTCTTTTTTGAAGGCGTTTAACGCCCTTTTATTTCTCAAACGGTACTTGTTTTCCCACTCGCCCCATTCGCAGTCGAAGGCATCGCGCATCGTCATATAAAGCGCGTAATCGGGTAGCCAGTAGTCGTGTTCTTTCTCGAACTTTTCTAGGGTTGCGATATCGCTATCCCCTATTCTTTGATATGCAGATTTTAGTGCTACTAGTTTTTTTGTTCTTACGCCGAAGTAGTCGACTTTATATGGTGCATTGATTTTGCAATCGTCGATTTCTTCTGCGGTTAAACTACCCATGGTCAGGTTCGTTACGTCGATAAACATAGGATTACCAGCAAAAGCCGACACCCCACTATATGGCGAATTACCGCTTCCTATTATTGAAATCGGTAGCACTTGCCAAATTTTGAACCCCATTTGCTTAATGAAATCCACAAAAAATCTTGCGCTTCTTCCGAAGTCACCTATACCGAACTCACTCATTAAAGCGCTTACGGGTAGTAAAACACCGGCTTTTCTCATAGTTACTCCTAGTGATTATTCTGCTCTATCAATGGCAATTTTTCCGCCTTCTACGGAAACGACGATAATTCCTTCGCCTTGTTTAATGAAAAATCCTTCCGAAACGACGGGATAGCTTAAACCGTCGATACTAGCCTTACCTTCGGGTGCAACGTCGGAAATCGCAACGCCTAGTTTACCGACAAGGTTATCGTAATTTACAACTTCGCTTGCTTCGCCATCTTCACTTTCTTTTTTCTTGTTGATGACGGGAGAACGCTCTAGCCAACCTTTTTTGCCGGTTTTAACTAGCACAAGGAACGCCGTTAGTATGATTATAGAGATAACGAATACCAACACGAAAATTTGCACAAACGGATTTCCGTTACCGGCTAACGCTCTTATTACGATACCGGCAATGGATAAAATTGCACCTATGATTCCGAACACGTGAAATCCAGAAACAAAAACTTCAAGAATAATGAATATTATTCCAAGCACAAGCGCAAGGATTGCTAATAAAGGCATTCCTGTAAAAGTCAGCGCTATTTCTTGAAAAAACGACATATTTCACTCCTATTCACGCCAAAAAGGCGTTATTTCATAGTAAATGCTCGGGCGAACCCGAGCATTTTACGTCAATTACGCATTAAATCCTAATTCCAAAGCTTTTAAGTTAGCGGGAATAACTTTAGGCTTATTAGCGAATTTTTTCTCAATAACCTTTGCAACTAGTTCTTGATTGAACATATTTCTCATCTTGCAGTAGGCACCGAGAATAACTATATTAGCAGTTCTAGCATTACCTGCTTTGAGAGCTAAATCGGTAGCGTCTATGTAAAGAACGTTAACGTCTGTTCTCTCGACTTTATCAGTGATGAGTGAGCTGTTAACGATAATCGTTCCACCTGCTTTAACTTTATCAACGAACTTGTATAGGCTAGGTTTATTCATAGCGATTAAGCAATCGGGGCAAGAAACGATGGGGCTAGCTACTTCGTCATCGTTAACAACGACTGAACAGTTACTCGTTCCACCACGCATTTCGGGGCCGTAGCTAGGTAGCCACGTAACAGCCTTACCGTCTTCGATAGCAGCATAAGCTATGAATTGTCCGATAGAAAGAACACCTTGTCCACCAAAACCAGCGATTATAATCTTTTCTTCCATTCTAGTGTCCTCCTAGCAATCTTTGTAAACGCCAAGTGGGAATTGCTTGGTCATTTCTTCTTTTACGTATTTAACGGCGTCAATAGGTGATACACCCCAGTTTGTGGGACATGGAGATAGCACTTCAACCATTGAGAAACCTTTTCCTGCAACTTGGTTTTCGAAAGCTTTTTTGATAGCTCTCTTTGCTTTAGTTACGTTTGCAGGGTCAGTAAGCGCTACGCGTGCGATATAGCTAGGGCCGTCGAGAGTAGCGAGCATTTCGCTAACTCTAATGGGGTTACCGTTGAGAGCAACGTTTCTACCTAGTTGGCAGGTAGTAGCCTTTTGACCTAGTAGTGTGGTAGGTGCCATTTGACCACCTGTCATACCGTAAATAGCATTATTGATAAAGATAACCGTGATATTTTCGCCACGAGCAGCAGCGTGAATAATTTCAGCAGTACCGATACTTGCCAAGTCGCCGTCGCCTTGATAAGCGAAAACCACTTTATCGGGGTTGCATCTCTTAACGCCGGTTGCAACTGCGGGAGCTCTGCCGTGAGCAGCTTCTTGAACGTCACAGTTGAAGTAGTTATAAGCAAAAACTGCGCAACCAACGGGAGCAATACCAACGACTTTACCTTGAAGGTTAAGTTCTTCTAGACATTCTGCTACTAGTCTGTGTGCGATACCGTGACCACAACCGGGGCAGTAATGGAAGGGAACATCTGTTAACATACTTGTCTTTTTGAATACAACTGCCATATTACTTGTTCTCCTTTGCGATGATAAATTCTGCTACGTCTTCGGGGCTCATAACGTTACCACCGGTTCTACCGTAGAAGCTAACGGTTTTTTTGCCGTTAACAGCTAGTTTAACGTCTTCTATCATTTGTCCCATAGAAAGTTCTACGGAGATAAACTCTTTAACGCATTCTTGACTTGCAACAGCTTCGATAGCCTTTGTGGGGAATGGGAAGAGCGTTATAGGTCTAATCATACCTACTTTGTAACCCTTTTCGCGTAACATATTGATAGCGCTCTTACAAATACGAGCAACCGTGCCGTAAGCTACGATAACGATTTCAGCGTCTTCTACTTTGTAAGCTTCGTAACGCGTTTCTTTTTCTGCTAAAGTAGCGTATCTATCGAAAAGTCTGTGGTTAACAGCTTCTAGAACGTCGGGTTCAATGTATAGAGAATTGACTATTCTTCTGTTTGCGCCGATACCCGTACCGTCTGTAGCCCATTCTTTCTTGGGGAAAGTTGCGGGGTCTTTCATTTCGGGTAGTTCAACAGCTTCCATAATTTGACCTATCATACCATCGCCGAGAATCATAACGGGCATACGATATTCGTCTGCTTTGTCGAAAGCGTCGTACATAATATCAAGGGCTTCTTGAACGGAACCTGGTCCGTAAACGAGCATATGATAGTCGCCGTGACCGCCACCTTTAACGGTTTGGAAGTAGTCGGATTGAGCGGGTTGAATACCACCTAGACCAGGGCCTCCACGAACCATATTAACGATAACGCAAGGTAGTTCAGCACCACAAATATAGCTGATACCTTCTTGCTTCAAGCTGATACCTGGGGAAGAGCTAGAAGTCATAGCACGAGCACCGCTACCGGCAGCACCGTAAACCATATTGATAGCAGAAACTTCACTTTCTGCTTGTATGAAACAGCCCCCTACTTCAGGAAGTCTTTTTGATAAATACTCGGGAATCTCATTTTGAGGAGTGATGGGATAACCGAAAAATGCTCTGCATCCACCGCGAACAGCAGCTTCTGCGATTGCTTCATTGCCTTTCATTAATTTCTTCATACGCTAACTCCTATCTTTCTACCGTAATTGCCGTATCAGGGCACATAAGTGCGCAAGAAATGCAACCTATGCAGTTGTCGTTTACGCTTTCAGCCACGAAATAACCGGCCTTGTTAGAATTCGATGAAGATATTGCTAGCACGTTTTTTGGACAAGCACTAACGCATAGTCCACAGCCTTTGCAGGCTTCTTTATTGATAGTAACTTTTGCCATTTTAGCATCTCCATTAGTTTGTTATTGCAAGAATTGTACCACCTTACGCGCGCATAGTCAAGCGCACGCGCATAATAAAACAAATTTTTCCACGCAATACTCGCGAAAAATCTCTCGCCTTGACAGCTCGTAAATTCTCCCGTTTCGCTTGTATTTTGTATCTATAGCTACCGAATACGCACAAAAACAGCCCAAAAACCATATTGAATAGATTGCAAGCTTTGCTCAAAAAGGCTGTTATAAAAATGTATTTAAAACATAAAAAGCCTAGCACGCGTGAGCGCGCTAGGCTACGAATTTTATGAGATTAATTATCTTCTGTATTTAGCTAGGATTTCGTTTCCGCTTAGAACTTTCTTAGCTTGTGCGATGTAAGCGTTTTCTGTACGAACAGGAGCTACAACGGGCTTCGGAGCTTTCTTGATAACTTGTTTTGTTGCGGGAGCAGCATAACCTTCACGAAGAGCTGAAGTGGGAACTGGAACGAATCCGGTGTAAGCATAGGTGTATTTGCCTTCTGCTACGTTGATGTCATAAACGTCAATACCTTTACTCTTTAGTAGTGTAACAACGGGAAGAATGTCGCCTTCACCGGTGATTAGACCAACAGCGTCGATTTTTGCATTAGCTGCGATATCAGCTGCATCGATAACTTGTCTGCTGTCGAGTTTGTTACGACGACGGCTTGCACTTGGTAGTGAAGTTTCGAAACCGTTTGCAGAAATGTATTCGTTGAAGTCACGATTACGTTTTGCTACGTATGAATAGAATTTGCAGGTAACAACTTCGAATTTAGCTTCTAGGGTGTTAACGATTTGCTTAAAGCCTGCACATGAAACTCTTAAGCTAGCGATGTCTGCAAGGATAATAATTTTTGGTTTTGACATTGTTTTTCCTCCAATGGTGATTTTTATATAAATCTTTCGCGCGCGCTGTAGAATAGGTATTGTTGAGCGTACCCGGACAGCTCGCCGAAACGACTTGTAAATATATCTGATTTTTTGATAGCCGACAGATTACTTTCTCCGTACAAGTTGTCGTAAACCTTTTCTATCCAAGTATCCGTCGGGAAGACGTCCGTCCTATGATACCCGAAGAGCAAGATGCAATCGGCTACTTTTCTACCCACGCCCGTGAGCGTCATCAAATGTTTGCGCGCAGTAGGCGTATCCATATCCGCGATATCTATCTGAAATCCGTGCGCTAATGCGTCGACGGTTTTCGTGAGATAGGTAGCTCTATACCCTGCGCCTATATCCTTATAAAAAGAAGTAGGTTTGTGAAGAAGGTCGTCTATAGTCGGGAAAGCGAAATAGCCACCCATATCTTCACCTGCGCCCTTACAAAGCCTATCGATTATGCCCTGTATTCTAGGTATATTGTTATTCGCCGAAATGATGAACGAAATAATCGTTTCTATCGGGTCTTGGTTGAGAATACGGAGCCCTTTTGCGACTGAAATTGATTTTTCAACTTCTGGGTAACCCAAAAGCGCCTTTTTGATAGCACCGTAATCGCGGTTTAAATCGAAGTAGTTTACGAAGTAATCTACGTTGGTTGTTTCAATTATAACACGGTCCTTAACATAAATCAAGCTACAAAATAGATTTTTGGAAAAAATTTTGTAGCTTAAGTCATCTTTTAGGTATCTAAAAACCTGTCCACATTCAATAATATCTTTCGGAACGAAGTTTTCGGTATCCTCTATTAAAATTTTATTATTGTCAACCGTGTATAACATCGGGGTTCGGGAACCTGTCCCAATTGCTATGAGTTACTTATTCAGCCTTTGCGTAAACACTAACTTGTTTATCGTCACGGCCTTTGCGCTCAAAACGAACAACACCGTCTATGAGAGCGAAAAGAGTGTCGTCTTTGCCGATACCAACGTTATGACCGGGGTGGAATTTTGTTCCTCTTTGTCTAACTAGGATATTGCCAGCAAGAACGAATTGACCGTCAGCACGCTTTGGTCCTAATCTTTTAGCTTCGCTATCGCGTCCGTTTCTGGAGCTACCCACACCTTTCTTGTGGGCGAACATTTGAATATTAATAAACATTTTTCGTTTCCTCCAATTTTAGATGCTTTGGATAACCTATCTTGATATCCTTGAGTCCGATGAGTAAAGTCTTCATAAGAATTTCCGTTTGCTCGTTTGGCTCGAAAGTATATTTGAGGTATCCGTCGCCGGTCTTACTCTCAACCTTGTGCTTAAGGACTTCTATAAGCCCAAGAAGTGTGCTTTGTGCTAGAGTAGATATTGCCGCACACACGATGTCTTTGCCAGCTTTGGCATAACCCGTATGGCCTTTTAGCTCCACGCCACTTATTAAGCTGTCTTGGTAGAAGAATGTGACCGTAGTCATTGTTAGCCTACAATTTCTGTGATTTTGATTTCGGTGTAGGGTTGTCTGTGACCTTGTCTCTTGCGGATATTTTTCTTAGCCTTGTAAGTGAAAATATCAATCTTTGGACCCTTGCCGATAAAAGTGACTTCTGCATTAGCAAATGCTTCAGCTGCTTGTGCACCTGCAGTAACAACGCCGTCTTTATTTAGCATAAGAACGGGTAGTTTAACTGTGTCACCAACTTTTGCGTCTAGCAATTCAACTTTAAGAACGTCACCCGTCTCAACTTTGTATTGCTTGCCACCGGTTAAGATGATTGCATACATATTTGTCTACCTCCCTTTAGGAACTCGCCATCGAGGTGGTGCCGAGGGCACACTTATACCTTATCTGCGCGGCTTTATATAGATTATCATATAATAGTTCGCTTTGGCAAGCAAAAAATCATACTTTTATATAATTAAATAATATAAAAATTGCCTTTAAGCGCACAAATTACGCCCTAAATCAATTTTTCCAGCTTTAGATGTCCACCAACAGCCCTAACCTTGTACTTGCCAGCTTCAACGTTGAAGCGATAGGTAGAGCTTAATCCATCTCTCTTCACGAATGCAGGGCTCACGAAAGTTAAGGTTGCAGAATCGCTAGCGAACACCATAAATTCCACGCCGTTTTCATTCTCGTTATAGTTTCTTACGACCACTCTACCACCAACGCTCTCAAAGACCTTTTCATCATCGATGTGTAGCGTCATAGTATTGTCGACGATAGCCAAATCCATCTTCTTTCCGAAGAGCTTTACGTTAGAAATTCTATGCTCGCCTTCAGCTAAAGTTCCGAATCTGATAGCCGGACGTAAATCATCTCTGAAATATTCTACATCTATGAGTTCGGATATACCGATAATACCCATAAGGTTACCTGAAAGCGAATTTTCTTGTGCTTGGCCATCAATTTTACCGTTGGGTAAAAAGATAGATGGAACACTGCCGTTTCCCTTATAATATTTTTCCCAGAGCTTAATGGAAATCTCTGCAAATTTAGCTTCTACGTCAAGCACTCCTTGCCTTACTAATCCCATATAAATTAGGTAGTTAAATTGTGGAAGCACACTGCCGGTAAACTCTTCAAACGGAGCACGGAAACTGCCATCGGCTTTACGTAGCCACTTGCCGTAGCTCGAGTTGTCTTTCGAAATCGTTGGCACCATAACGTCGCCCCAGAACTTATTCTCATCGGTTAAGTTGATAAGCAACATATCAAGTTTGTCGTTATCTCTTATCGCATTCGTAACCAAGGGTAAAAACGCCGTTGCACCGTAATTGACTGCGAAGTTACCATTTAAATACCTGTCTCCGTATCTACCTAGTTTTTTATTGAACAGCGTGTCGTTAAATTTTTTAACGAAGGAAATCATAATTGCATTAAGACTCATAACGTCGCTATTGAGTCCTAATATTTTTGCCGACTTCAACATTATTTCAAGCATTATAAGCTTGTAAGTATTGAACTCTAAACTGTAAATAGGTTCTGCTTTTATATCCTTCAAAGGCGAGCCTTCCATTTTGTAGCCTATTTCGCGTTTAGTGATTAGGTCTACGGAAACAAGACTGTCATCTATCGTCCATTTCGTTTGCCATCTAAGATACGCACCTTTAAGAATTTTCTTATCGCGCGTTCTGCAAAAAGCCACCCACGTTGCTATAGCACCCATAACTATGTCGTCGGAATATTCGGTTATTTGTGCTTTTTTAGCGTGGTTTGTGTATGATGAAATCAGCCCACCTATCGCCATATCCGTTGGGTCGAATGCAAAATGCTCGTCAACTTTGTTACGACTCTCCACATAAACGCAATCTAGTGTCAAAGGATTGAATATTTCATGCTCGGCACAATGCGAAAAGATTTCAGAAACGCGTGAAGCAAGCGTACCACTGCCAACTACTTTATCTGCTGAATATGTCAACTCTGCGTTGTTAACGCCACGAGCTAACTCTTCTTGAGAAGGCGTGTTGTCGAAAATACTCGCATCGCCTATTGCGCAATAAACTTGTAGTCTTGACTTAGTTGCATCAAGGATAATGTTATAGTCGACTCTATTATTCTTCACGAAGAATTGACCACCTTCGCCAGCGACTATACTACCCAAGAAAAACTCTAAGTCTTCGCCGTTATCGTATATTGCTTCGTATCTATCTTTTGCAATCAACGATGTATCGGTATGTGAATTTTCGCCTACCAAAACAGCGCGTTTGGGAGCCTGTCCCATAACTCTCGTGGAAGAAATCTTCATAGATGCGCCGTTAGTTGTAATCGGGTAAAACGATACTTTTAATTTGATTTTTTCAAGAGCCGAGAAGCTCAATACAACGGCATTTTTTGAATATTTAACCATTGTAACGGCGAGTCCGCCGTGGCACAAATAACGGAATCTATTGTTAGTACTAGTAGCAAGGAACTTACCAACTTCGTCAATGAAGTCGCTATCGGTAGTCCACTTACCCTTGCGCATATAGTTAAATTCCACACCCCAAATCGAGCCTAGCGTTCCTGCAAGAAGCGCACCGTTAGGCACTCTGCCTTCTAATCCAAACCCTACGATGGGCCTTTTAAGGAAGCAGTCCTCGGTTATTTCGGGGCCTACCATACTTTCTTCATGAAATTCTTTGAAATACGGAGGACGGCCTGCGAGCCCGTACTCTCTATTTATATATTTCACTATGCTACCTCCTAAAGAGTTAGTTTCTTCATATATTCATCAGCTGATATCTTGTTGCCGTTGTCTATAATTTGCGCTATCTTTAGCGCGTCTACGGAAGATATTTCTAGCTCGAAGTTCTTATTGATAAACTCGATAAACTTATCTATACGCAACGTCTTTTCCCCTGCCGCGAGCGTTACGAGAAGGGTATTTTCTGTATAATTCAATCCGTAAATCAGCTCCGAAACTTCTTTTATTTCAACGTCTTTTTTTGTCTTTTTTTCTATGAAAAACTGTTTGTTTTCAATGATATCATTTAGTTTTTCTTCGATTGAGGCGATGTTTTTGTAGTCAATTTTATAGGTTGCGCCTATGGTTTTACCCGTCAAATTCGGTTTAACGGCCGTATCCCACGCTTCTATAAATTCAATACCTTGTGGCGCAGTGTTCTTGGTTTTTTCTAGAAATTCTTGCGCGCTTACGTCTTTTATTTCCAGCGTAAAGTATTCCGCCACGCTTGCATAGCCTAGTGGGATAGGTACGGACAATTTAAGTAGTGCGTGTGGATTGAATCCTTGCGAATATTCGGGGCGCAATCCTGCTCTTTTTATCGTTCTATTTATAACGGTCTGCATGTCGATATGCGACATATAAACGGCGTTATTAATCTTTTTGAATTTTACAGTTAACATACTTATTAGCTCCACAGCCTTTGCAACCGAATTTACAACCTTCCGAGGTTTTTTCTTGAAGTGCTAGGTTATATTCTTTTTCTAGGTACGCGCGCTTAACGCCAAAGTCGATGAAATCCCAAGGGAGTGGCTTATCCATAGGTTGTTCTCCCGTGTACTTAAGTGGGTTGGTATTCGTTTCGTTCATCGCTTGCACCCAAACGTCGTATTTGAAATATTCCGACCAACCGTCGAAGTAAGCGCCCAATTCATAAGCTCTCTCGATTAATGCAGATTGTGCCCTATCGCCACGAGCAAATACGCCTTCCATAAAAGATGTAGTTTCTTCGTGCCAAGAATAGCTAGAGCCCTTTACTTTTTTAAGCTCGCTACGAAGTAGCGCCTGTCTTCTCTTCATTTCTTCGATAGGAAGTTGTGCTACCCATTGGAAAGGCGTTACGGGTTTAGGAACGAATACCGACGTAGAAACCGAAATATTTATATCTTTTCTACCCGTCGTTTGTATGTAGATTCGTTTGACTTTTTTAGCTATTTCCGCAATACCGAGAACGTCCTCATCGGTTTCCGTAGGAAGTCCTACCATAAAATAAAGCTTAACGCTCCTATACCCTTCGCTGAAAGCAAGGCGCATCGTGCGTTCGATGTCTTCTTCGGTAATGTTTTTATTTATAACGTCGCGCAATCTTTGCGTGCCTGCCTCTGGCGCAAAGGTTAAACTACCGTGACGCGTTTTTCTCGTTAATTCCGCCGTGTAGCTATCTAGTCGCAAGCTCGGTAATTGCAAGTTTACGGCGTTTTCGTCAGCGAGCGTTGATAGTTCTTTTATAAGCCCACAAACATCGGGATAGTCGCCACTCGACAAACTGCTCAAACCTATTTCTTCACAACCGGTGTTTTTGATAAGCGCTTCGGCGTATTTTTTTATGGTTTCCTTTTCTCTTATTCTGATAGGACGATAGAAGAAGCAAGCTTGACAAAATCTACAACCTGCGTAGCAACCACGATAAAGTTCAAGAATAGGTCTATCGTGTACTATTTCGATATTCGGAACCAAAGGTTTGACAGGGAAATGCGCCTTGTCAAGGTCTGTAACGACCGTCTTTTTGACGGGAGTTACGCATACACCGTCTTTCATTTCCGACAAACTCGGTACGTAAATTCCCTCTATTTTTGCGCATTCTTCTAGGATTTTTTGTTTGTTGCCCTTGTATTTCATAACGACTTTTGCGACTTCTAGGTCTGCGACTTCGCCGTCACCGATACATATCAAATCAAAGAAATCTGCAAAGGGCTCTGGGTTTGCAACGCAGGGTCCACCTGCAAGCAAAATGGGATAGCTATCATCTCTATCCTTTGCCCTGAATGGAATTTTTGCTAAATCTAACATATACAATATGTTAGTGTAAGCTAGCTCATATTGCACGCTCATTCCCACGATATCGAAGTCCTTAAGTGGCTTACGCGTTTCGATTGAAGCGAGCGGGATATCGTTTTCTTTGAGAGCCTTGCCCATATCAATCCACGGAGCGAAACATCTTTCACAAACGATATCTTTGTCAGCGTTAAGAATGTCGTAAAGGATTTTTACACCCAAATTCGACATAGCTACTTCATAGACGTCGGGGAAGCACATACAGAAATTAAGCTTACGTGGCTTATTAACGTCAGGAAGTCCGTATTCCCCGCCGACGTATCGACCGGGTTTTTCAACTTTTAATAATATTTCTTCAAATCTCATTTTACTTTAAGCACAAAGCTACTGCGCCTAGAATACCTGCATCGTTAAGAAGTTCAGCTTTTTTAACTTGCACTCTTGGATTACGGTGTCCACCGTAGCTCATTCTGTTAACACGTCTTTGGATACGTTCCATTAGGTAGTCGCCTTCGTTAGAAATACCACCGCCGATTAGAACGTAGTCGGGTCTAAATAGGTTTACAAGATTGATAACGCCTTCAGCGACGTATTTAATGTATCTATCAACGACGATTTTACCTGCTTTATCGCCCATTTTTGCAGCTTGGAAAGCCGTTTTACCACTAACTTTACCCTCTTTTTGTGCAAATTTAACCATTAAGCTATCGGGGTTTTTATCAATAGCTTGTTTAGTTTGTCTGATAAGTGCAGTAGCAGATGCATAAGCTTCCCAGCAACCACGTTTACCACAAGAACAAGGTTCGCCGTTGATTTTAATAGTCATATGACCACCCTCTGCCCCTGCGCCGAGTTTACCTTCAAGCAAAACACCGTCTACGATAATGCCGGTGCCGATACCCGTACCGAGAGTAACGAAGCATACATCTTTACTGCCTTTACCACTACCGAAACGCGCTTCGCCAAGAGCAGCGATATTAGCGTCGTTACCGATGTAAGTAGGTTTTTTTATATATTTGTTG
Organism: Clostridia bacterium; assembly: GCA_017533005.1. Taxonomy (GTDB): domain Bacteria; phylum Bacillota; class Clostridia; order Christensenellales; family DTU072; genus RGIG6449. The sequence continues at coordinate 32,508 of JAFXIQ010000016.1, forward strand.
TATTCTTTAACAATCGGAACTTTTTCGAAATTGATGTTATTAGCATAAGTGATAACACCGGTTTTCGAATTAATCGTACCGGGGATACCCATACCGACTGCGACTATATCATCAACGGTGATGCCAACTTCTTTAACAAGGTCTTCGGTAAGACTTGCGATGTCTTTTATAATTTCCGAATAATGTCTTTCGGGAAGCGTTGCAACGGCCTTTTTAGCATAAATTTTGCCGTTTTCGTCGATTAGACCACCTTTAATAGTCATACCACCAATGTCAATTCCAATGTAATACATAATAACCTCACAAATTAGTTTTTATTATTGTTAATGCCTTGTCGGCGTATATTTTTTCTTTAGTTTTTGCAGGAAGCATATAAGTATCTCCCTTGTTGAGTGCAAATTCTCCCATTCTCCCTTGTCCGTCCACCACGGTAAAGGTAACGAAACTACTCTCACAATAGATTTCATAACAATCTTCTATAACAACTTCTTCGGTATTGAAGTAGTCGGTACAAGCGAGCGTTCTAACCTTTGCTCCTTGATGCGCTAAATAGCATTTTTCTTGACAAGGAATTTCTTGTTTAGCGAGCGTAGTAACGTCGATTGCCTTTTCAACGTGAAGTTCCCTTGGTCTACCCATCGCATCACGCCTATCATAGTCGTAAACCCTATATGTTAGGTTGGAGTTTTCTTGAACTTCGAGCACTATCACGCCCGCGCCTAACGCGTGCATCGTCCCTGCTTCAACGAAGAAGAAATCCCCCTTTTTAACTTTAACTGCATTAAGTTTATCGGTTATGGTGTTGTTCTTTATGGATTGAACGAATGCTTCTCTCGTCAAATCGCTATTTAGTCCGTAGTAGATTTGCGCGCCTTCTTTTGCATCGGCTATATACCATATTTCGGTTTTGCCTAGGCTATTTTCGTTTTTCAATGCGTACTCGTCGTTAGGGTGTACTTGTACGGAAAGATTATCACAAGCGTCTATTAGTTTAATGAGCATCGGAAAACTCGCGAACTTTTCACAATTTACTCCGAAAAGCTCCGGCTTTTTCTCTCTTAACTCCGCTAAAGTAAGCCCATCGAACTCTCCACCTACAATACGGCTTTCGCTAGAAGGATACAAAGAAAACTCCCAACACTCTGCGATTTTTTGGGTATCAGAAAGTTTTCCCCACTCGTTTTTAAGTGTAGTTCCACCCCAAATATAATCTTTTGTTGCGGGCTTTAGCTTAAGTATCATCTTACAACGCGTCCACTACCATCGCCGTCGGCGAGTTTCAAAACTTCTTGAACGGTGCTGTAGTTATAATCGCCTTCAATCGTATGCTTTAAGCAAGATGCAGCCACTGCGAATTCAAGTGCGCGAGCGGGTTCGTAATGGTTAAGACCGTAAATAAGTCCTGCACCGAAGCTATCTCCACCACCTACTCTATCCACTATGTGGATAAGGTATTCTTTTGCAAACCAAAAGTCCTTACCGTTAGTGAGCATCGCAGACCATCTGTTATCGTTAGCAGAAATACTTCCACGAAGCGTAATTGCAACGTACTTGAGGTTGTTAAATTTAGCCATAAGTTCGGTTGCTACTTTTTTGTAAGCGTCTTTTTCCACTTCGCCTTTCGTAACGTCGTTACCTGCGGTAATACCGAAAACGTCGTTTGCGTCTTCTTCGTTAGCGATAAGCACGTCTACGTATTTAACGATGGGTGTCATTGCGAGTTGAGCTTCTTGCTTTGTCCATAGTTTTTTTCTGTAATTCAAGTCGCAAGAAATCGTAACTCCCATTTCTTTTGCTTTTTTACAAGCCGTCAAAGTAACTTCTACCATTTCAGGCGAAAGTGCAGGCGTAATTCCCGTAAAATGGAACCAATCGACGCCCTTGAAAATTTCTTCCCAATCGAAATCGTTGACGGTTGCTTTTGCTATTGCAGAGCCTGCTCTATCATAAATGACTTTAGACGGTCTTTGCGAAGCGCCTTTTTCCAAGAAATAAATACCTACTCTATCCCCACCACGAACGATTTTGGTGGTATCTACGCCTAGCGCGCGTAGGCTGTTAATAGCGCCTTGACCGATTTCATTATCGGGAAGCTTGGTAACGTAACTAACTTCTTCTCCGAAATTGGCAAGAGAAACTGCTACGTTGGCTTCGCCACCACCATAGGTAGCTAGATACTTATCGGTTTGCAAAAATCTTGTATAGCCCTCTGGGGCAAGACGCAACATTATTTCACCAAAAGTTACAACTTTCATGCGTTAATCTCCTCTATAGCTTCACGAGAAATTTCTTCAATTTTATCGTATTCTTTATTGTTTATTAGGCTGTCTTTAACCATCCAGCTACCACCGCAAGCAATAATTTTTGAGAAGGATAAATATTCTTTTATATTGCTCTTGTTAATTCCACCGGTAGGAATAAAAACGTGCTTGGGGAATGGCGCAGAAAGTGCCTTAATAGAAGCAAGTCCACCGAAAGTTTCTGCAGGGAAGAACTTAATAATCGGTAAATCGTACTCCATAGTTGCCATAATTTCGGTAGGTGTAATCGCACCGGGAATGTAAAGGATACCCTTTTCTTTACAAACTTCCGCAACTTTTGCAGAAAATCCGGGACTTACTATGAATTGAGCACCACTAGCTATTGCGCTCACGGCTTGTTCTGCGTTAACGACGGTACCTGCGCCTATTAGCATATCGGGGCAGTTTTTAACGGCAAGTGCAATCGCTTCCGAAGCGCATTCGGTACGATAAGTAATTTCCGCGATGGGAATACCACCGTTTTTTAATGCATTCATAACGGGTAAAGTGGTTTCTACGTCCGTAATTTTGACAACGGGAACGATTTTTACTTTTTTAATCAAATCAAGTCCTTGCATTTTAAACTCCATAAATCGGGCGCGTGCCCGTGTATTTTATTATTATATAACTAAAAGAGCCGTTTGTCAATAACGGCCCCTAACTATAATTCAATATTCACGTTAAAATCTAACCACTTCTAAAACTGCTTTTTCTATATCCTTTGCAGTCGGGAAAAAGTTTGCGTCACACTCGTAAGGTGGCGTAACGGTATTTTTTGCACCTAAAACGATAGGTGGTGCTTTCAAATCTTTGAAACTTCTATACGTTATTTCACTTGCGACTTCTTTTAAGAAAGACCCTCTTTCGCAAGCATCTGAAACAAGTACTACGCGTCCCGTTTTCTTAACGGAAGCGATAATTTCTTCATAATTCAACGGAACTACGACCTTAAGGTCGATGATATCAACAGTAACTCCTTTACTCGCGAGTGCTTTTTCTGCTTCTAAAGCTCTATAAAGTGGCGCGCCCAACGTAATAATGGTAACGCTATCTCCACTCTTTACAAGGGTGGGTTTTTCACAGTCGATTTCCGTGAATTCGGTAGGCACTTCATTAAGAATTTCTTCTTGTTCGTAAAGTCTTTGACTCTCGAAGAAAATAACAGGGTCGCTACCACTAGTTGCTTTGTTCATAAGCGCACGTGCATCGTATGGAGTCGCAGGGAAATACACTTTAAGCCCGGGCACGTGAGATGCTAGCGCCGTCCATTCTTGCGAGTGTTGAGTGCCGTATTTAGTCCCCACCATAACGCGCAAAACGATGGGCATTTTAAACTCGCCTACGCTCATTGCTTGCCACTTCGCTAGCTGATTAAATATCTCGTCGCCAGCTCTTCCCATAAAGTCGGAATACATGAAATCGATAATAACTCTACCACCACTCATAGCGTAACCGACTGCACAAGAAACCATCGTTGCTTCGGATACGGGAGAGTTAAACAAGCGCTCGTACGGCAAAGCTTCTTGCAGTCCGTTATACACTCCTGCTATTCCACCCCAATCACGAGAATTCTCGCCGTAACTCACGAGCGAACTCTCTCTATAAAATGCTTCCGTTATAGCTTCCGTGAGCGCTTCGCCCAGCGTTATACTAGGCTCGTTAGAGCTCTTAATACGTGCCTTTTTAGAAATCTCTTTTATTCTAGAAATTTCTTGTTTGGGTAACTTAATTTCGCTATTAAGAACACCACATTTGTAATTATCAATATTTGAGAAGGTTGTCTTTTCTAGCTCTTGAACGCCACCGTTCACGATGCTAGAAGAAACGTTTTCATCTATGGATAAGGTATAAATATAGTTTATATCGGCAAGGATTTTTTCTTCAAGTTTATCGATTTCACTCTCTGTAAAAGCCCCGCTATTTAGCATATCTTTTTTAAAGTTTTCAACGGGGTCTAGCGTACGCCAAGCGTCAATTTCTTCTTCCACTCTACAGCTTTCTTTATCCGATTGCGAGTGTCCTGCATAGCGATAAACCACCACGTCAAGAAGTGCTGGCTTCTTATCTTCAAGTATAGATTTTTTCTTTCTAGTAGTCGCGTCAATGACTGCAAAAACATTCATACCGTTTACTCTTTCGGCGTGCATACCGTGTGGAGTAATACCTGCGCCAAGGCGTGCAGGGCTGTCGTAGCCCATCGTTTCGCCACGCGTTTGACCACCCATTCCGTAGCCGTTATTAAGTACGTTAAATAGAATTGGTAGCTCGCCTTTGTTTTCCCACAACGTAGTAAACTGTGCCATCGTAGAAAAGTTCATCGACTCGTAAACAACTCCACAACCCATCGCGCCGTCACCGAAATTAGCAACCGCAATACTACCGTCGTTTGCTTTTTTCTTATATAGCGCAGAGCCCACGGCAATAGGCACTTGTCCACCGACTATAGCATTATTAGGATAAACGCCGAAGGGCGTAAAGAATACGTGCATAGACCCGCTCATACCCTTTAAGAAGCCGTTTGAACGGGCAAAAATCTCACAAGCCGTTCCCATCAAGAGAAACTCTATGGCAATTTGTTTGATTGATTTTTTGGGAAATTTTGCGCGCAAAAATTCGTAATTACATTTAGAGCTTGACTCGCTCATAATTTTCACAAGACTATTGTCGTCGAGCGTTTCGATTGCGCGCAAACCGCGTGCAATAAGTTCACCGTGAGCTCTATGCGAGCCGAACGAGAAGTCTTTGACGTCTAGCGCGTATGCTTGTCCTACTGCTGCAGCTTCTTGCCCTATTGCAAGATGCGATGCGCCTTCGTAATAGAAAGGCTTTCCATTATATTCACGATTCTTTTTAACAGAAAGCAACATCTCTTCGAACTTTCTCACGTAGAACATATCCCTATATATATTAAGGATATTATTTTTCCCATAAGATTTTAATTCGTCGGCAAAAGATTTTTCGTAAGCAAAAACCTTCACGTCATTGAACGTGATATTTTCTTTATTCATAGTTTTTTGCGGGCTTAAAAAAATCTTTTTAGTCATATCGCCTACCGAATATATGGTTTCTAGGAAATATTGTAAACGATATTTACGTTCAATGTCAATGATAACGGGGCATATAAAGGGGTCTGTAAAAAAAGTCAAAAAAATTTTAGATATAAATTGTTTATTTGATTGACAAACAACTTTGCATTAGATATACTATGTGAGCGTACTTAATACGAACGAACAGCGCGGGTGTAGTTCAATGGTAGAATTCCAGCCTTCCAAGCTGGCCGCGTGGGTCCGATTCCCATCACCCGCTCCACTAATCTATGGATCAGTAGCTCAGTTGGATAGAGCAACGGCCTTCTAAGCCGTAGGTCAGGGGTTCGAATCCCTTCTGGTTCACCAATAAGGAAACGCACCTTAAAGAAATAACACCCTATGGTGGGTATGGCGCAGTTGGCAGCGCGCAAGATTGTGGCTCTTGAGGCCGTGGGTTCGAACCCCACTACTCACCCCATTGAAATCGCACCTTTACCTACCAAAATAGAACATAGGGGTGTCGCCAAGCGGTAAGGCATCAGACTTTGACTCTGACATCCGTAGGTTCAAATCCTGCCACCCCTGCCAAATATGATCCATTAGCTCAGTCGGTAGAGCACTTGACTTTTAATCAAGGTGTCCGGAGTTCGAATCTCCGATGGATCACCAATAAGGGTGCGGTTTCCAACAACTTAATAATTTGCGTGCGGCAGTGGCGGAATTGGCAGACGCGCTAGCCTTAGGAGCTAGTTTCGATGAAGTGGGGGTTCAAGTCCCTTCTGCCGCACCAAAAAAACCTTTGTAATTTGTTGAAAAACGATTTACAAACCCTAGACAATGGTGTATAATACACATTGTCACGAGCGCGGGAATGACTCAGTGGTAGAGTGTCACCTTGCCAAGGTGAAAGTCGCGGGTCCGAATCCCGTTTCCCGCTCCAAAGAATAACCTCATCCAAACGGATGAGGTTTTTCATTTGCGTACACTATGCGCGCGATAAATCCCCTATTCGATTTATAAATAAAGAACCTAGCGAGTTGCTAGGTTCTTTTTGATTTAATCACGTAGTAACGTTTCTAATTTTCTCAGCGCCCTACCCCTATGGCTAATTGAATTTTTTTGTTCGGGAGTAGCTATACCGAAGCTCACGCCAAGTTCGTTAGAGTAGAATAGCGAATCATAGCCGAAACCGTTTTCGCCTATCTCTTCGTAAAGGATACTGCCTTCTACACTGCCGTCTGCAGTAACGATTCTTCCGTCGGGGAAGTAAACCACTATAGAAGAATAGAAACGCGCCGTTCTATCGGTAATATCGCGCATTTCGTGGAGAAGCTTAGCACGATTAAGTACGTCGTTACCATCTTCTCCACCATATCTCGCTGAATAAACGCCGGGGGCCCCGCCTAGTGCATCGACTATCAAACCTGAATCGTCTGCGAGCGCAGGTTTACCGGTAAGCTCTGCAATCGTTTTTGCTTTTTTGAGCGCGTTACCATAGAAAGTATCCGCATCTTCTTCTATTTCGACGGTAATCCCTTCGTCTGCGAGTGACGAAATAATAAATTTATCACCGAGAATTTCCCTGAATTCTCTCAATTTGTTTTTATTATTCGTAGCGGATATTAATTCTTGCATTAGAACATCTTCCTCTTGTGTGTTCTAGGTTTCAAGAAACCACCGATAATTTGACCGATACCCTTGAAAGTCTTACCGTTCAATAAGGTTACTAGTCCTCTGATAGAATCTCTAGGAACAGCACCGTTACTCATAGCATAAAGGTTACGGATAGGCATATCTAAGCCACCGGCTTTAACCATCTTGATTTGTGACATCGGGCTCTTGGGAGGCAAGAACATAACTGCAGCCGTTCCTGATGCTTTACGGATAATTTTTGCAAGAAGCGTGGTTTCGAATTGACCTACGCAGGTGTTTTCGTCAACTTCGCCTTTCTTAGGCATTTGGAATTCTTTAACTTCTCTTCCAAGTAGAGCTTCGAATTCGGCTTTAGGTATATCTTCGCCAACGTTGTAGTAGCTAGGAAGCGTTTCTCTCAAATCAGCGATTTCGACGGCATCTGCAGTAACTGTAACTTTGTCGGATAGAAGTATATCTCTAGAAGAAGCACCTACCAAGATTTCGAACTCACCGCTTTCTACCGTCCAGTCTTTTGCGATTACGTTGTAGAATGCGAATGCGCGCTTATCAAGAGTCAATGTAACCTTCTTGGTTTCACCGGGTTCTAGGTAAACCTTATCGAATGCTTTTAGTTCCTTTTCGGCAACGAAAATCGTGCTTTCGGAATCCTTAACGTAGAGTTGTGCAACTTCTGCGCCTGCAACCTTACCAACGTTCGTTACGTCGAAACTTACCGTCAAAGTATCTTTATCGGTAATTTCTTTTGCGCTCAATTCAAGGTTAGAGTAGCTGAATTTAGTATAGGACAAACCGTATCCGAATGGGAATAGAACGTCTTTCTTTGCGGTGTCGTAATAACGGTATCCAACGTAAATACTTTCTCTGTATTCAGCATTTTCTTTCTCGTAATATTTGTTAACGATGGTATCTTCGATTGATAGCGGGAATGTTTCGGGGAGTTTACCGCTAGGAACTACGTCACCGAATACTAGGTCGTAAGTAGCTTCGCCACCTGCTTGTCCACCAAGGTAAACGTTAAGAATTGCTTTAACGTCGTTGATGTAAGGCATAACTGAAGGTGAGCCACCGGTCAATATTACGATGATGTTATCATTGTATTTCTTAATTTCTTCGAGCATACGAAGGTGTGAATCGGGGATATTGAGATGTTCTCTATCGAACGATTCTGATTCGAAAGCGTCTGTCAAGCCGATAAATGCTAGAACGTAGTCTTTACCTTTTGCGACTTCACCTGCTTTTGCTATTAGCTTATCGGTCGTGCTATCGTCTTTCAAGATATAACCGTCTGCGTAATCGTATTTAGCGCCAACGCTGTCAAGATAGTCGGTGAAGCTGATTTCTTTGATGGGATTTAGACGGCTACTACCGCTTCCTTGTGAACGCAATACCTTTGCGAGCATACCAACGACTGCGATGTTAGCATCTTTGTTAATGGGAAGAATATCGCCTTCATTTTTAAGAAGAACTGCGCCGTCTGCTGCAACTTTGCGAGCGAGTGCGTGGTGCTTTTCGAAGTCGACTTCTTGAACGTTTTGTTCGATTTTTTCTGCAGCGTCAAATACGTATTCAAGTATTTCTTTAACGATTGCATCTAGAGCTTCCATCTCTAGAGTGCCGTTGTTAACAGCGTCAACAATGTCTTTATCGCGAACGCCGTCTGAAGTAGGCATTTCTAGGTGAAGGCCAGCCTTGATACCTTCTACTCTGTTGTCAACTGCGCCCCAGTCGGAAACAACGATACCTTTGAAGCCCCATTCTTCTTTAAGAATGTCGTGCAAAAGGTATTTATTTTGTGATGCGTGAACGCCGTTTAGTCTGTTGTAAGAACACATAATAGTTTGAGGTTGTGCTCTCTTAACTACGGCTTCAAAAGCTGATAGATAAATTTCACGAAGTGTTCTATCATCGATTTCACTACTTGAATTCATTCTCCTGAATTCTTGAGAGTTAACTGCATAGTGTTTCAAGGAGGTACCGGTACCGGTAGATTGAACGCCGTCAACGTATGCTACGCCGAGTTCGCCTGCTAGATACGGGTCTTCTGCGAAGTATTCGAAGTTTCTTCCACATAGCGGGCTTCTCTTGATATTGATGCCGGGGCCTAGTAGCGTAGAAACTTTAAGAGCCTTTGCTTCTCTACCTAGAGCTTCACCTACTGCATAAACGTTTTTTCTATCCCAAGTAGCTGCAGCCGTAACTGCAGGGGGGAAGCAAGTTGAAGGATAAGCCGGCATAAAAACGTTACCGAACTTACTTTGTTCTTGTTCTTTACGAACGCCGTGTGGGCCGTCGGTCATAACAACCGAAGGTATACCGAGTCTTTTAATGGGAGTAGTTTCCCAGAATCCGTAACCCGAACAAAGCGCAGCCTTTTCTTCGAGGGTTAATTCTTGAAGTAGTTTGTCAATGTTTTTGTTCATATTCCTTCTCCATTTTTTGTTGAATTTATTCATTCCAAGCAATTATACCATATTTTGTAAGGATTTGCAATAGCAAATATTCATAAAGCCCTATCAAAGCGCGTCAAAAGAAAAACCCGAAGAAATTGTATCGAAAAGCTAGTAAAAATTAGCTAAATTCGTTGACACGTTCGCGCGTAAATAATATAATAATAAAAATAAATTTAAAGGAGCAATTTTCTATGTCCAAAATTATTATGGATGGTCTAACGTTTGACGACGTTTTACTAGTCCCCCAACGCTCACAAGTGTTACCAAAAGACGTTGATTTATCAACCAAGTTGACAGACGATATCAAGCTCAACATACCTTTGATGTCGGCAGCTATGGATACCGTTACGGAAGCACCCCTAGCAATCGCTATGGCACGTGAGGGAGGAATTGGTATCATTCACAAGAATCTATCTATCGAAGACCAAGCTACACAAGTTGATAGAGTTAAGAGAAGTGAACACGGTGTTATAACCGACCCCTTCTATCTCTCACCGGAAAATATGGTAACCGACGCACTTGCACTTATGCGCAAGTATAAAATCAGCGGTGTTCCGATTACTAGAGGCACCAAGCTCGTAGGTATCCTAACCAATCGTGACTTGAGATTCGAAACCAACTTTGACCAACCTATCGGCAACGTTATGACAAAAGAAAACCTAGTCACGGCACCCGTAGGAACCACTCTTGCAGACGCACAAAAAATCCTCGGCAAATATCGTGTAGAAAAGCTACCGTTGGTTGACGATGAAGGTAATCTAAAGGGACTTATTACAATCAAGGACATAGAAAAATCAATACAGTACCCCAACAGTGCAAAAGATAAGAACGGTAGACTTTTAGTTGGTGGCGCAGTAGGTATCGGCGCTAATACAATTGACAGAATACACGCATTGGTAGATGCAAAAGTCGACATCATCGCAATGGATACTGCACACGGCCATAGCGAAGGCGTTCTTAAGAAAGTTGAAGAAGTTAGAAAGATTTTCCCCAACCTACCAATTATAGCAGGTAACGTAGCAACGGCAGAGGCTACTCGCGACCTAATTTTAGCAGGTGCAGACGTAGTTAAAGTAGGTATTGGCCCCGGCTCAATCTGCACGACGAGAATCGTTGCAGGTATCGGCGTTCCACAAATTTCCGCTATCATGAACTGCGCAGAAATGGCTGACAAATACGGCAAGCGCATTATCGGTGACGGTGGTGTTAAATATTCGGGCGATATCGTAAAAGGTATCGCAGCAGGCGCATCTGCAATCATGGTTGGTAGCCTAGTAGCAGGAACGCTTGAATCTCCCGGTGAAATGGAAATCTTCCAAGGCAGAAGATTTAAAGTCTATCGTGGTATGGGCAGTATGAGCGCCATGGAAGCAGGCTCAAAAGACCGCTACTTCCAAGAAGACGCCAAGAAGCTTGTTCCGGAAGGAGTAGAAGGTCGCGTTCCCTATCGTGGCAGTCTATCCGACGTAGTATTCCAACTAATGGGCGGTCTCCGTTCAGGTATGGGTTACTGTGGCAAAGCAACCATTGAAGATTTACGTTTGAACTCAGAATTCGTTAAAATTACTAGTGCAGCACTCATCGAGAGCCACCCGCACGACATTTCAATCACAAAAGAAAGCCCCAACTACTCAACGAAAGGCTAATCGCATAATTAAAATAAGGAGTCAAAATATGCTTAACAAAAGACCAGACGATATGCAAAGAATCACAACAAAAGAACTTGCCGACGCATTTATTGCAGAACAAGTTGCAGAAGTACGCGCACAAGTTGGCGACAAAAAGGTACTGCTCGCCCTATCCGGTGGTGTAGACAGCTCGGTTGTAGCAGCTTTACTAATCAAAGCTATAGGCAAACAACTCGTATGCGTTCACGTTAACCACGGCTTAATGCGTAAAGGCGAAAGCGAACAAGTTATCGAAATTTTCAGAGATGGACTCGACGCTAACCTAATCTACGTAGATGCAACAGATAGATTCTTGTCATTACTAGAAGGCGTTACCGAACCCGAAGCAAAGAGAAAAATCATCGGTGGCGAATTTATTAAGGTATTTGATGAAGAAGCTAGCAAGCTAGAAGGCATTTCTTTCCTAGCACAAGGCACCATTTATCCCGACATCATCGAGAGTGACGGCGTAAAAGCTCACCACAACGTAGGTGGTCTTCCCGAAGATATGCAATTTGAACTAGTAGAACCCGTTAGACTTCTTTATAAAGACGAAGTTAGAGTAGTCGGTAAAGCTCTAGGTTTACCTGCAAATATGGTTGATAGACAACCCTTCCCCGGTCCCGGACTAGGCGTTCGTTGCTTGGGCGAAATCAAGAGAGATAGACTCCACTCACTTCGTGAATCAGATGCAATTTTGAGAGAAGAATTCGATAAAGCTGGTCTTACCAATAAAGTATGGCAATTCTTTACCGTAGTTCCCGATTTCCGTTCAACGGGCGTAAGAGATGGCAAGCGCGCATGGGATTGGCCGGTAATTATCCGTGCCGTCAACACCGTAGATGCTATGACGGCAACCGTTCCCGAAATCGATTGGGCTGTTCTCAAGAAGATTACGGATAGAATTCTAGCAGAAGTTCCCGGCGTATGCCGTGTTCTCTACGATTTAAGTCCAAAAGGTCCCGCTACTATCGAATGGGAATAATACTTAAGTATTAAATAGGACAAACAAAAACCACTCTCGCGAGTGGTTTTTTTGTTGACAAATACTTTAGCCGTGGTATAATAAGTATGAAAAGTATAACTAATCATATCAATGAGGTGAAGTAATGGAAAAGAAAACTTATATAGGAATAAGTAAAGTCGGCGAGAAAGGACAAATAGTCATTCCTAAAGACGTACGAGATATGTTTGATATTAAGCCGGGCGACTCTATAGTTGTTTTGTGCGATAAAAATAAAGGCATCGCTTTAGTAAAAGCTGATTTTTTTGAAAGCGTTACCAGCTCATTGTTAGATAAATAGGCATGATAATCATCAAGAATTTAACGAAGAAATATAAGCACGTAACTGCCCTTAATAACGTCAACCTAGACGTTAAAGACGGAGAGCTGTACGGATTATTGGGAGTTAACGGAGCAGGCAAGTCTACTCTAATTAAGATACTCTGTGGGCTAACGAAAAAGACGTCGGGCGAAGTAATCGTTAATGGTTATGACCTAGATAAAGACGCTGTTAAAATCAAAGAAATTATCGACGTTTCTCCGCAAGAAATCTCCGTTGCACAGAACTTGACCGTTCAAGAAAACCTTAAATTTTTTGCAAGTGTTTATGGCAAAAAAGATAGTCCTTTGATAGAAGAAATTATTTCTACGTTTAAGCTTGATACCGTTCTCAATCAAAGAACCAAAACTCTTTCAGGTGGATATAAAAGAAGACTTTCGGTAGCTGTTGCATTGATTTCAGAGCCCCAAATTCTATTTTTAGACGAACCGACGCTTGGTCTTGACGTTCTTGCGAGGCGCGAGCTATGGTCCATAATCAACAAATTGAAAGGCAAAATGACCATAATTTTAACCTCCCATTACTTGGACGAAATCGAGCAATTATGCGATAGAGTTGGAGTTATGTCCAACGGTAATGTTTTAGCCGTAGGTACTACACAAGAGCTAATGGAATTAACAAGCACGGCTACCTTCGAGAACGCCTTTGTTTCGCTAGTGGAGAAAGCTTATGAATAGAACGCTTAATTTTACGATAAGAAACTTAAAGGAGCTTTCGCGCGACCCATTGACCTACGTCTTTTCAATAGGTTTTCCTATTGTTATGCTTATAATTTTCAACGTGATAAACAGCTTTTCTTCAGGCAATACGCCTATGTTCGAACTAACGTCACTACTTCCCGCGATACTTATGTTCTCTTATACGTTCGTTATGCTCAATATGTCGCAACTAGTATCAAAAGACAAACAAACGTCTTTCTTAAAAAGGCTCTTTTCTTCGCCTATGAAAGCGCACGAGTTTATACTAGGCTACGCGTTGATAGGTTTAATGATAGGCATAGCGCAGAGCGTAATAAGCATAATAATCGGTTACTTAATTTCACTTGTACTAAACGTTGAATTTATGTCTTTCACTTCGGTGTTACTACTTATAATTAGCCAACTGCCTATGTTGCTTATATCGATTTTTATCGGTATACTTTTAGGCATTGTGTTCAATGACAAAAGCGCACCGGGTATATGCTCAATCTTCATTTCGTTATCGGGTATTTTAGGTGGCTGTTGGATGCCACTAGAAACTATGGGTGGCTTCGCAACGTTTTGTCGCGTACTCCCCTTCTATCCATCAGTAGAACTTGGTAGAATATGTACGCACGCAACGAACGCATTCGGCACGCCTTACGCGTTAACGACAACTTCCTTACTCGGCTTTATTCCAATCAGTGTTTTCCTAATAGGAAGTATCAGCCTAGCATGTATCCTTTTCAATAAATCTATGACAAGCGATATTTAAAATTATTTACCCACATAAAAAACCCTTGCCGATGGCAAGGGTTTTCTTTTATAGCAGTATGCAAAGTACTCCACCTTTACCCTCGTTGATAATACGAGTTACGGTGCGTCTTAATTTCTTTTGCGCGTCGTGTGGCATATTGGATATTTTCGTTGTTAAGTCTTCCTTGACAAGCGACGATAAGGGTTTGCCGAACATATTCGTTTCCCATATACCTTGCTTGTTGTTTTCGAACTCTGCCATTAGGTAGTTCATAAGGTCGGCACTCTGTTGTTCGCTACCGATTATAGGGCTAACTTCGGTTTCTACGTCCACTCTCATAAGGTGAATTGATGGAGCTGACGCCTTTAGTTTAACGCCGAATTGAGTACCTTGTTTAACGATTTCGGGGTCCTCAAGCGTGAGTTCTTCCATTGTTGGCATTACAACGCCGTAACCGCTTTCTTTAACTTCTTCCATCGCTACGCGTAGCTTTTCATAATCTTTATAAGCGCGACTAACCTTAATCATATAGCTCATTAACTTATAGTCGTCGTCGATATCGGTACCACATTCTTCAGCAAGGATTTTATAGAAAACTCCATTCTTGATTTTGGGAATTATCTCGATAACGCCGGTCGCAGGGTCTGCAACCATACCGTAGTCTTCTTCAAAGCACTCCGAATTCTTGGTGCTGAAATCGAACTTTTCGCAGTCATGCATACATTTTAAGGAATGTTCGCTCTTTAATAACGCGTCGCAAATACTTCTAACGATAGGATGTTTCACTCCTAATGCACGTACCCACTTGGGAAGATTGACGTCCACTCTTGTTACGGGGAATTCCATAAGTACGCTTGACATAAGCGAGTTGAAATCTTCTTCACTAGCATGCTCTACGTCCATAGGTGTTACAGGCACGCCGTAACGTTCCATAAGGCTATCGGCAAGGCGCAAGGTGTCGGGGTTAGTAGGCTCGGTTGAATTAAGAACAACAACGAAAGGTTTGCCTATTTCTTGCAATTCACGAACTACGCGCTCTTCACTATCTACGTATTTTGCTCGTGGAATATCGGTAATGCTACCGTCAGTGGTTACCACTACTCCTATCGTAGAATGCTCTTTAATGACCTTTTCCGTGCCAATTTCGGCAGCTCTAGTAAAAGGCATTTCTTCGCTAGACCAAGGTGTTTTAACTAGTCTTGGCTTATCCCCTTCCGAGTGTCCTAGCGCACCGTCAACAACGTAACCCACGCAGTCTATCAATCTAACGTAAGCCTCCGCGTTTTCCATAGTGAGCTTAATTGCTTCGTTAGGAACGAACTTCGGCTCGGTAGTCATTATAGTCTTACCGTCGGCGGACAGTGGCAATTCATCGATGGCACGTGCGCGTTTTGCACTATCTTGAATGCCGTCGATAACTAGTTTTTCCATAAATCTCTTAATAAAAGTCGACTTACCCGTCCTAACGGGGCCGACGACACCTAGATAAATATCCCCCGCCGTGCGAGTAGCAATATCTTTGTATATATCGTAACTAAACATAAACTCCTCCGTTTCTAGTTTTTATTAAAGTCTATGCGTAAGCTAACTCGAATAGAATAAAAAACAAAAACAGCACCTAAAAAGATGCCGTCTTTGCAAAATTCACAAAGGAAAAGTATGAAAAATGAAACACAAAACTTACACTCGGAAACAAGCTCTCATAACTTTACTCCTTATCACAACGAACTATTTAACAAATCTTCTTTTTCTCATTTTAGGGACTCCTTATCTCTCTTGATGTCTTAATTATAACAAGGGTAATGTCCCAAAATTGTCCCATTAAAAATCCCGACAAAAAATATTCTGCCGAGAATTTTATTATGATATATTGATTAGTTCTTATGTAACAACGCAAAATTATATAGATACAAATAACGGCGGAGAAACAAGTAGAACGCGAAAAGCCCCCATTCTATGACAAGAGCATACTAAGACGTATGTGACTGAGTGGAAACTTGTATCAACGCCCAACACCAGCGTTATGGAATAACGGTGGAGAAACGAGCAATACGCGAAAACGCCACGCTTTAAGCTAGGAGTTTACTAGAGCGTAAATGACTAACGTTACACCTTATCTCAACGACCTACACCAGCGTTATGTAATAACGGTGGAGAAACAAGTAGAACGAAAAAACAGCCCGACGGGCAAGGGGAGTTTACTATGTCGTAAATGACCCGAAGCCCTAGGGCTGTTTTTGAAGTTATACGAAGTTTATCCACCGTTATTTCATCCAGGATTCGTCTGAGGGATTACTCCTAAACTTCAAGAGCATTCCTTTTTCCTTTTCTGAAATGTAATTTTCTTCAACGGCAACGGTGGTGAGAGTGTCTAGGTTGGAGAGAGAAACGTTTTTAACGTTTGCGGAAGCAAGACGGTCAAGACCTTTTTGCATACCATAAGTGAAGATAGAAACGATGCCAAGAACGTCAGCGCCTGCTTCACGAAGCGCTAGAACTACTTCTATAGAAGAACCTGCAGTAGAAATTAAATCTTCTACTACTACGACTTTTTTGCCGTTAACTTCTGCGCCTTCAATACGGTTGCCTCTGCCGTGTTCTTTGTTACCACCACGAACGTATCCCATAGGTAAATCAAGGATTTCGGATACGATTGCTGCGTGGGGAATACCTGCAGTCGAAGTACCCATTAGTACTTCACATTCAGGGTATTCGTTCTTTACGACTTCTGCAATAGCGTTCTCAACAACTTTACGTACGTTAGGATATGCAAGCGTTAATCTGTTATCACAGTATATCGGTGACTTAATGCCCGATGCCCAAGTAAATGGTTCTTGTGGGCGTAAAAATACGGCTTTTATTGATAATAATGCTTTTGCTACTCTTACTTCGATATTTTCCATTAGTCTTCAAACTCCTTTTTACATCTTAAATACGCCGCTTTAACGTCTTCAGCTCCTGTGATGCTTCTTCCTACTACTATGTAAGTGCTACCTAGTTCTTTTGCGAGTGCCGGTGTAGAAATACGCTTTTGGTCGTCCTTTGAGTCGCCCGCAAGACGAATGCCCGGGGTTACTGATACTAGGTCAAGCTCTTTAATAATAGGAGCTTCTAGTGGGGAGCATACTACTCCGTCAAGTCCTGCTTTCTTTGCGTTAAGCGCGTACGTTCTAACAGTGTTTTCTAGCGTTTCTCCTATTAAAAGCTCGTTCTTAAGCATATCAGCATCGGTTGAAGTTAGTTGCGTTACTGCAATTAGAATGGGGGCTTCGCCTTTGCTTCCTTCAAGAAGTCCACGTTTTGCTTCGCTCATCATTTTTATACCACCACTAGCGTGTACGTTAGTCATATCTACGCCTAGTGAGCCTAGATTTCTCATGGCTTTATATACGGTGTTGGGAATATCGTGAAGTTTCAAGTCAAGGAAAATTTTATATCCTCTTCTCTTCAACTCTCTTACCATTTCCGGACCTTCTTTGTAATAAAGTTCCATTCCAACCTTTAAGAAAGGTTTATATTCTCCTAACTTGTCCAAAAAGCCAAATAGCTCTTCTCTTGACGAAAAATCGCAAGCAATTATAACAGCTTTACCCATTAATGTGCCCTCCCAATTATATCTTCTAGTTTGTTTATTCTATATTTTTCCATTACGTAAGGTAGTCTATCTATGATTTCCTTGCAAGCAAAGGGGTTAATAAGGTTAGCAGAGCCTACCATAACTGCAGTAGCACCTGCCGTCATCATTTCTATGACGTCTTCAGACTTAGAAATGCCACCCATACCAATTACGGGGATATTGAGAGCTTTGCTTACTTCATAGACCATACGAAGTGCAACGGGGTATACGCCTGGGCCACTATATCCACCCTTTCCTACTGAAATAATAGGCTTGCCCGTTCTCAAATTAAATCTCATACCGACAAGTGTGTTTATAAGGCTGACTGCATCTGCGCCTGCATCTTGAACGGCTAGTGCAATTTCCGTAACGTCGGTAACGTTGGGACTTAATTTGACTATAATCGGCTTAGTGGCTTTTTCTTTAATCTTTTTTACGAGTTCGCTTGCCGTTTTATAATCGGTACCAAACGCCATTCCCCCACCCTTAACGTTAGGGCAAGAAATATTGAGTTCTACTGCAAAAACGTTGTCAACGTCGTTAAACGCACTCACGGTTTTTACGTATTCGTCGGTGCTATGTCCACCAACGTTAGCTATTACCGGCTTTTTATAAACTTCTTTGAGTTTAACTAGCTCTTCGCTTATAACCTTTTCAACGCCGGGGTTTTGAAGCCCGATTGCATTTATAAGTCCTGCGGGACACTCGGCTATTCTAGGAAGCGGATTGCCATACCTAGCTTCTAGCGTAGTACCTTTGCAAGAAATGGAGCCGAGAATATTGATATCGTACCAACTAGCAAATTCATAACCAAATCCAAAAGTTCCACTAGCGGGAATTATAGGATTATCTAGCGTTGTGCCTAGAAGGTTAACTTTCATATCTGTAACGAACATATTAGATTACCTCCCCTGCATCGAATACGGGTCCCTCTTTGCATACGCGTTTGGTACCCGAAGTCGTCATTATTGAACAACCCATACAAGCACCGAAACCACAACCCATACGTGCTTCCAAGGAAATTTCTCCCTTGGTGCTATATTCTTTGAGTGCATTGAGCATTACCATCGGTCCACAAGCATAGTAATAATCGAAGTCGATTTCACTAGCTTTAATAACGGTTAATACGTTACCTTTTAGTCCTAACGTGCCGTCGTCGGTTGCTACCATAGTAACACCGAGCTTCTCGAATTCCTTAAGGTAGAAAACTTCATTTTTAGTACGATAGCCTAATACTATCGTGGGTGTTTTCCCTCTTTTTACTAGCTCTTTTGCTAGATAGTATAATGGTGCAATTCCTATGCCACCACCTACTAGAAGAGGCTTTTCTGCTCTATCAACAAGGAAGCCGTTTCCTAGTCCGTTAATCATATCTAGGTATGTGCCTTCTTTCAATCCGGTCATTGCGAGCGTGCCTTCACCTAGAATTTTGTATAACACGGTGAGCTTGCCGTTCTCATAATCTGCTACGCTAAACGGTCTGTTTAGATAAAATCCCGGTATTGTGAGCTCTATGAATTGACCACAGTCAACCTTAGAGGCACCGTCAAGCACTAGCTCGTATACGCCGTCGGAAAGTCTATTATTGCTTACAATTCTAACCTTTTCTTTAATCATTCTGCATCTATTGTTGAAATACCCATTGTGGTTTCTTCCAAGACGTCTAGTAGTACTTTTACCGTGTCTAGAGAAGTGAAGACGGGAATGTTATTTTCAACGGCTGTTCTTCTTATTACACTGCCGTCTTTAATTTCTTTCGCGACTTCAGTAGTGGTGTTTACTATGTAGGTTACATAACCCTTTCTTATATTATCAAGAATTTCTTCACTTCCTTGTGAAAGTTTCTTCCTTATACGCGTCTTAATGCCGTGTTCTTTTAAGAACTTCGCAGTTCCCGACGTAGCTTCGATGTTAAAGCCAAGATTATAAAATCTTTTAATTAGGGGTAGCGCGTCTTCCTTACTGCTGTCACCAATGGTTGCAAGTACGGTACCGTAATTACTTACTCTCATACCACTAGCCTTAAGTGACTTGTAAACCGCTCTCGTTAGGCTGTTGTCATAACCGATTGCTTCGCCCGTTGATTTCATTTCCGGTGAAAGAACTGCGTCAAGACCTATGAGCTTACTATATGAGAAAGTGGGTGACTTAACGAACCATCTATTCTTTCTGGGTGCTACACCTACGCAACCCATTTCTTCTAACGTGTTACCTAACATAACTTTGGTTGCAATATTTGCAATAGGTGCACCTGTGGTCTTTGCCAGGAAAGGAACCGTTCTTGAACTTCTTGGGTTTACTTCTATGATATAAACTTTGTCGTTCTTGTCTATAACGAATTGGATATTGAACGGGCCTACTATATTGAGTGCTAGTCCTATTCTCGTCGTATAGTCTATAATCGTGTCTTGAACTTCTTGCGAAAGAGAATACGTAGGATATACGCTCATTGAGTCGCCACTGTGAACGCCTGCTCTCTCAATATGTTCCATAATACCCGGGATAAATACATCCTTCCCATCACAAACAGCGTCGACTTCCGATTCTTTACCTATAATGTACTTATCGATTAGAACGGGGTGTTTCGGATTCAAAGCAACTGCCTCTCTTAAGAAAGGAACAAGTTGAGCTTCGCTATAAACGATGTGCATCATTCTTCCACCGAGAACGAAAGAAGGTCTTACTAGCACTGGGTAACCGATTTCTTTAGCAGCCTTCTTGCCTGCTTCTACGTTGTAAACTGCTTTGCCTACAGGGACGGGGATTTGTAGTTTTTCTAGCACTTCTAGGAACAAGTCTCTATCTTCTGCAAGAGCTATGCTTTGTGCAGAGCTACCTAGGATTTTTACACCTGCTTTGTCAAGGTCGTCGGCTAGGTTAATAGCCGTTTGTCCACCTAGTGCAACGATAACACCGTCAGGTTTCTCGAAGTCAACGATATTCATAACGTCTTCAAAGGTTTCCGGCTCAAAGTATAGTTTATCCGATAACGTGTAATCGGTTGAAACGGTTTCGGGATTGTTATTTATGATTATAGCTTGATAACCACATTCTTGAATTGCCCATACTGCATGAACGGTTGAGTAGTCGAATTCTACGCCTTGTCCGATACGGATAGGACCTGAACCAAGTACGATAACTTTCTTCTTGTCAGCGCAAATACTCTCGTTTTCTTTTTCGTAACTTGAGTATAGGTATGGAGTATATGACTTAAATTCAGCTGCGCAAGTATCTATCATCTTGTAAACGGGGTAGATATTATTAGCTTTGCGTAGCTCATAAATAGCTCTAAAGTCGCTATCCCATAGTTCAGCGATAAACTCATCGGAGAAGCCCATTCTCTTTGCCTTTTTAAGCGTTTCTAAGTCGCCTTTGTTGGTTAAAAGCACTTTTTCAAAGTTAACGATATTTTGAATCTTCTCCAAGAAGAATCTATCGATTTTCGTTAAGCTGTAAATGTAGTCAAGGGTGATATCTCTTCTAAAAGCTTCTGCTATTGCAAAGAATCTTTCGTCGGTGTTCTTAATGATAAGGTCAACTAGGTCGTGGTTAGACATTGCCTTATGCTCTTTGATAGAAATATGGCAAACGCCGATTTCTAGTGAACGAACAGCTTTCAAGAAACCTTCTTCTACCGTTCTTCCGATACTCATAACTTCACCGGTTGCCTTCATTTGTGTTGAAAGCGTACGCTTTGCAGTTTGGAATTTATCGAATGGGAAGCGTGGGAACTTCAAAACAACGTAGTCAAGAGCCGGTTCGAAGCAAGCTTTTGTGTTTGGTAGGTCGATTTCATCAAGACGAAGTCCGCAAGCAATTTTTGCAGAAACTCTCGCGATTGGGAAACCAGAAGCTTTACTTGCGAGTGCCGAAGAACGCGAAACGCGTGGATTAACTTCTATTACGTAGTATTGGAATGAAAATGGGTCGAGCGCAAATTGAACGTTACATCCACCTTCTATTCCTAGCGCACGGATAATGCGTAGTGCGCTGTTACGAAGCATTTGATATTCTTTATTCGTTAGCGTTTGGCAGGGTGCTACAACAATGCTGTCGCCAGTATGGATACCTACGGGGTCTACGTTTTCCATTGAGCAAATCGCAATAGCCGTGTCTGCCTTGTCGCGCATAACTTCAAATTCGATTTCTTTGAAGCCTTTGATGGACTTTTCAACTAGAACTTGCGTTACGGGAGAGAGTTTTAAGCCGTTCTTTGCTAACTCTCTACATTCTTCTTCGTTATCAGCAAATCCACCACCCGTGCCACCTAGTGTGAATGCGGGACGGATAACGATGGGGTAACCAATCTTATTTGCTGCTGCAAGAGCTTCTTCAATAGTATTAGCAGTTAAACTCTCTAGAATAGGTTCGCCTATTCTTTCGCATAAGTCTTTAAATAATTGTCTATCTTCAGCTTGTGCTATAGCGCTATAACTTGTTCCCAAGAGTTCTACTTGGCATTCATCAAGAATGCCTTTCGTAGATAATTGCATACCTAGGTTCAAGCCCGTTTGTCCACCTATACTGCATAGAAGTGCGTCGGGTCTTTCGTAGCGTATGATTTTCGCAACGTGTTCAAGGTCCAATGGTTCCATATAAACCTTGTCCGCCATCTTTGTATCCGTCATAATTGTTGCAGGGTTAGAGTTGACAAGAATAACTTCGTAGCCTTCTTCCTTAAGAGCAAGACAAGCTTGCGTTCCAGCATAGTCGAATTCAGCTGCTTGTCCAATTACGATAGGTCCTGAACCTATCATCATAATTTTCTTAATATCTGTTCTCTTCGGCATTTCCTTTTCCTCCAACTTCTTTCATCGCGCGCATAAACTCATCGAAAATATATCCACTGTCTTCTGGGCGAGATGCACTCTCAGGTGCATATTGCGATGCGAAAACATTGTTTACATTGTCAATCATTCCTTCAACTTCATTATCTAGAACGTTAACGTGCGTTACGTTTAAGCCTGTGTTTTCTAGAGATTTCTTATCTACAGCATAAGTGTGGTTTTGGCTAGAAATCTCAACTTTATCATTGATTAAATTTCTTACGGGATGATTTCCACCACGGTGTCCAAACGACATCTTGTTTACCTTAGCGCCGTATGCGAGTGCGATTATTTGTGCGCCTAGCCCTACGCCAAACATAGGAATTGTGCCACGCATTGCCTTTACAACTTCTACAATCTCCGGAAGTTCCTCGGGGCTTCCGGGACCGTTACTGATATATAGTCCACTAGGATTATATTTTTTGATGGTTTCAATCGGCGTGTTGTAAGGTACAACTACTACGTTACAGCTCATTTGATTAAATCTCTTAACCATGTTAAGACGAATACCACAGTCGATAGCTACAACCGTATGTATGGGGTTACGCGTTCTAGAAAACCACATATTCTTACTGCTTACTTTCTCTACTAGGCGAGTTTCTTCTTTGTAATTTGCAATTTCTTGTAAGCACTCTTCGATATCTCGGTCAGCGTCCGTTATCATAGCAAGCATAGAGCCCTCGTCTCTTATAATTCTAACGATTTCACGAGTATCTAAACCACTTATTCCTGCAACACCGTTGTCATCCATAACTTCGCTCAAAGTTTTTGTGAAACGGAAGTTCGAAGGGCTATCGTTATATTCTCTTACGATGAAACCAGACATATAAATGCCCTTGCTCTCATAGTCTTCATCGGTTAAACCATAGTTACCGATAAGTGGATAGCTCATAACTACCATTTGACCACAATAGGCTGCTTCTGAAAGTATTTCTTGATAACCTACCATTGACGTGTTGAAAACGATTTCGGCAATACGGGTGTTTTTAGCTCCAAAACCTTTACCGTAATAAACCTTGCCATTTTCCAATACAAGCATTCTTTCGTTCATTGTATGCTCCTTAAAAAAGATTTCTGTCGTATATTACTTGTCCGCCAACAAGCGTTAGCGCGACGTAACCGTAAAATTCAGTGCCTATGAAAGGCGTATTGTTTGCTTTTGAAAGTATTTCACTCTCTTCATACACGCGAGCGTTGTCCGTATCGATTACAGCGATATCAGCGAGCGCCCCTACTTTTAGCTCACCACAAGCAAGCTCGAATCTTCTTGCCGGTGCGTAGGTGAGTAGTTCCGTAAACCTATCCGGTGTAATAAGCCCTGTTCTCACGAAATTGGTATATAACGCGGGAATTAAAGTTTCAAAGCC
This sequence comes from Clostridia bacterium, assembly GCA_017533005.1. Lineage (GTDB taxonomy): Bacteria > Bacillota > Clostridia > Christensenellales > DTU072 > RGIG6449. Next base: position 56,196 of record JAFXIQ010000016.1, read on the forward strand.
AATAATACCGTTGGGCGCCTTATCATAAGGACGAGCCTTTTCTTCACGAGTGTGTGGAGCGTGGTCGGTAGCAAACATATCAACCGTACCGTCAAGCAAAGCTTGAATGGTTGCTTGTCTATCACTTTCCTTGCGAAGCGGTGGATTCATTTTATATGAAGTTCTACCTTGGATATCATCTATATTGAGTAGCAAATGATGTGGGCAAACTTCACAAGTAACGTCTAGTCCTTCCTTTTTTGCTTCGCGAATAAGCTCGAAACTCTTCGCCGTAGACATATGGCAGAAGTGATATTTAACGCCGGTTTCTCTAACGAGAGCTATTTCTCTCTCTACTGCAACGTACTCTTCTGCGCCGTCTTTGTAACCATCAGCTTCTGCGTGAGAAGCGATGATTTTATCGTATTTTTTCGCTATTTGCATAGCGTTTTTTAGTATAGCTAAATCGTTAACGCATTTACCATCATCGGTTAAAGCTCTAACGCACGAACAAAGCTCTTCTATATTAGCCATTTCTTTACCGTTCTCGCCAACCGTTACGGCACCGAATGGGTATGCTCTTACAAGTGAATTTTTGAGTGCGTTAAGCTCCACGTTTAAATGTTCTATACTATCTGGAACGGGATTCAAGTTCGGCATAGGCATAATGGTCGTTACACCACCTTTCGCTGCTGAAAGAGTGCCCGTCGCGACAGTTTCTTTGTTCTCGAAACCGGGCTCGCGTAGGTGCGCGTGTACGTCCACTGCTCCTGCGATAACCCACATTCCGTTAACGTCGTAAACTTTATCTGCAGAACAAATGTTAGTACCAATTTCGGCGATTTTATCACCTTCTATAAGCACGTCACGACTAACGAACTCGTTATTTATGAAGATTTTTGCGTTTTTTAATAAAATGCTCAAAGTCTTCCCTCCAAAGCCATAGTTATGACTGCCATACGGATGTAAACGCCGTTTTCCATTTGTTTGTAAATACGCGACTTACTGCATTCAGCGACTTCCGAAGCTATCTCTATACCACGGTTGATGGGTGCTGGGTGCATTATAATTGCTTTGGGCTTCATATTAGCAACGCGTGCTACTGTCAAACCGTAACGCTCGTGATACTCTTCCTTTGTGATTTGCATTTCTTCTTGATGGCGTTCGAATTGTACGCGAAGTAGGTTGATAATATCACACTTCTCGACAGCATCGTCAAGCTCGATAAATTTAGCCGTTTGGTCTGCAAATTGCGATGGACCTGATACGTAAACGTCCATACCTAAACGCTTCATAACTTCTGCATTGCCGTGAGCAACTCTTGAGTGTGAGATGTCCCCGACAAGAGCAACCTTTAGTCCTTCGAAATATCCAAACTCTTCGTATATTGTCATTAGGTCAAGAAGGGTTTGTGTCGGGTGGTCACTAGAACCGTCCCCACCATTAAAAATAGGGACCTTGATACTTTCCAAGTCCCTATAATAAACGTCTTGAGAATGCCTAATAACAATACCGTCAACACCAAGGCTCTCGAAAGTACGAACGGTATCGTAAAGGGTTTCACCTTTAGCAACGGAAGAAGATGCAAGGTTGAAAGACAAAGGCGTAATGCCTAGATTAATCATAGCCATTTGGAAGCTGTATTGCGTTCTTGTTGAATTCTCATAAAAAAGGTTGACCATTTTCTTCCCCGGGAAGTTAATTGTCCAACCTTTTTTGAAACGAATAGCAAGCTCTATGATGTCCATAATTTCTTGTTGTGAAAGCGACTTAAGCGTCAACAAACCTCTCATAAAAACCTCGCTCGCACGCATACACGCGCAGTATAAATTTTCTACCCAATATATTATCATATAACACGCGTAGTTGTAAAGAAAATTATGGAGAAATTTTTGTAATATTAAAGACAAAATTTCTAATAAAAAAACCACCCTATTGGGTGGTTTCGTTTTTATTCATACCAAACTGAACACGGCTGATATGGTAAATCTAGTTTACCATTTTTCGTTGCCGTGGTACTTAATATCGTCGTAATAGTCGAAATACTTTCTCTTGTACTCTTGAAGAGCGCGAGCTTCGCGCTTTTTACGAGCAATTTCTGCCGGAGTGGGCTTCTTTACTTCTTTAGTTTCGGGAGTTTGGTTCTCTTTCTCGCTCATAGGACAATTTTCGGGTGCTTTTTTGACGGCTTGTAAAGTACTATTTTCGAGCCGATTGCAGATACGGGCTCTGCTCCTGTCATTTCAGCAACTTCATTTATTATATCTTTTGCAGAAACGTCGG
>JAFXIQ010000017.1 GCA_017533005.1 Clostridia bacterium
GTTATGCCAGCAATAAACCCTGGTATATCGGTTAGTCGTGTAGGTGGCTCTGCTCAAATTAAGGGCATGAAGAAGGTTTCTGGCGAACTAAAACTATTGTACTCACAATATCGTGAACTACAAGCTTTTGCCCAATTCGGTAGCGACCTTGATGCAGATACTAAGGCAAGACTCGCCCTAGGCGAAAGGATAGTTGCTGTCTTAAAGCAAGGTAGAAACGCCCCTGTAAGACCTGGTTGCCAAGTAGCAATCGTATATGCCGTAATCAACGGATATCTTAATGAAATACCCGTTAAGTCCGTCAAAGAGTATGAAGCAAAACTTTATGAATTGTTAGAAAGTAAGTATAATTCTTTCTTAAATAGAGTGGAAAACGGAAGCTGGGAAGAACAAGATATAGAAGAACTAAAAATGGCTCTTAGGGAGATGGAAAAATAGTTTATGGGCGCCGATACTAAACAATTGCGTACAAGAATAAAGAGCGTGGATTCTACCCTTCATCTTACGAAGGCGATGGGGCTCGTTGCGTCGTCCAAAATACGAAAAGCTCTTGATGCAATGTATAAAGGCAAAGAATTTGCGTCTGCTTTAGAAGAAATCATATCCACCTTAACATCGTACGACGAGTGTAAAAAAACGGCGTATATGAGCGTGCGAGAAGGCGACAAGGTTCGTTTGGTAGTAGTTGCAGGAGATCGTGGGCTAGCTGGCGGATATAATGCAAATATCTTCCGTTTGCTAAAAGAGTTTTCCGGAGCAGAAATTGTACCTTTGGGAAAAAGGGCGTGCGATAGGTATGGCAAAGATGTTGTGCGTGCGGAAACTTATTCATATTCGCAAGCAATGACTCTTGCAAATGAAATTTGTAAGGACTTCCTAGAAGGAAATTGCGATAAAGTCGGGATATTGTGCACTCGCTATAATTCTATGATGTCGCAAGAAGCATATATCAAATGGATTCTTCCTCTCGAAAAGGCAAATGATAAGAAATCAGTTGGGGCTGTTTTTGAGCCCGATGAGTTGTCCGTCTTAAACGCAATCATCCCAGAATATATAGCAGGCGTTATAATTTCTTGCGTAAAAGAGAGCTTTGCATCGGAAGTGGCGGCAAGAAGAGTGGCAATGGATAGTGCAGGAAAGAACGCACAAGAAATGATAAATAACCTTGAACTTGAATATAACAGAGCAAGACAAGGTGCGATTACTCAAGAGATAACAGAAATTGTTGCAGGCAGTGGCATTTGATAAAAGGAGAAAAATATGTCAAACATAGCAAAAGGAAGCGTTTCACAAGTTATGGGACCCGTCGTAGATGTTTGGTTCGAAAACGGATTTTTACCGTCAATTCATAACGCTTTGACAATGCAAATCGGCAATAAAACACTTACCGTTGAAGTTGCTCAACATATTGGTGACAATGTTGTTAGATGCATAGCAATGTCGTCTACAGACGGCTTAAAAAGAGGTACTCCTGTAATCGATACGGAAAAAACTATTTCCGTACCCGTTGGTAGAAAAACTCTTGGCAGAATTTTTAATGTGCTTGGTGAAACGGTAGACAATAAGCCTTTTGACGACGATTGTGAAAGATGGAATATTCATAGAGTCGCTCCAAGTTACAGCGAACTTTCTACTTCGACAGAAATACTAGAAACCGGTATCAAAGTTATAGACTTAATTTGTCCATTCTCCAAGGGTGGAAAAATAGGTTTGTTCGGTGGCGCTGGCGTAGGTAAGACTGTTCTTATTATGGAACTCATCAATAATGTAGCAAAGAAACACGGTGGCCTTTCGGTATTTACCGGAGTAGGTGAACGCACTAGAGAAGGTAACGACCTATATAACGAAATGAAGGACTCTGGCGTTCTTTCCAACACGACGCTGGTATATGGACAAATGAACGAACCACCGGGAGCAAGAATGAGAGTTGCTCTTTCCGGACTTACGATGGCAGAATATTTTAGAGATGAAGAAAGACAAGATGTTCTATTGTTCATAGATAATATCTTCCGCTTTACGCAAGCAGGTAGTGAAGTTTCTGCTTTGCTAGGTCGTATGCCGAGTGCAGTAGGATATCAACCTACTCTAGCAACAGAAATGGGTGACCTTCAAGAGCGTATTACTTCAACAAAGAAGGGTTCTATTACTTCTATTCAAGCTGTATATGTTCCTGCAGACGACTTGACTGACCCAGCACCCGCAACCACATTTGCACACTTGGATGCAACTACGGTTTTGTCAAGAAGTATTGCATCTCAAGGTATATATCCAGCCGTTGACCCTCTTGAATCAACAAGCCGTATACTTTCACCTGAAATCCTAGGGGAAGAACATTATAGCGTAGCGAGGGAAGTACAACGCATACTCCAAAGGTACCAAGAACTAATGGATATTATCGCTATAATGGGCATGGATGAATTGTCGGACGAAGATAAACTTTTGGTACAAAGAGCAAGAAAAATTCAAAGATTCTTGTCTCAACCCTTCGATGTATCTGAGAAATTTACGGGTATACCCGGCGCATATGTTCCTTTGAGTGAAACCATACGTGGCTTTAAAGAAATTATAGAAGGCAAACACGATGACCTTCCCGAGTCCGCGTTCTTGTTCGTAGGAACTATTGACGAAGCTGTAGAAAAAGGAAAGAGAACTATAAAATGAGAACTTTTTTGTTAAAAATCAGCTCCCCGGACGGCGATGTTTTTAGTGATAATGTTATTAGCATAAGTGTGAGGGGGACAGAAGGTGACCTTGCAGTACTTGCAGGACATATTCCTTTTGTTTCCTATGTTCAACCTTGTGACATAAAAATCGTAATGGAAGATAGTAGCGAAAAGTTAGGAATGGTTGGTGGTGGAGTACTTGTAGTATCTCCCGAAAAGACCATACTGCTTTCTGGCGATTTTAACTGGAAATAACTTAATTTACAGCTTATATCAACAAAAGACCACTCTTATAGAATGGTCTTATTATTTAGTAAAATTGAACTTGCATGGCAGTGCGCTTGCCCGAATGCGAGCGTAATGTTAGTGGTGCTTTACTACAAGGCGCAGACTTTGTCTTTGTCGAAGATGTACAGCAAAAATCTGACTTTAATACAGGTAGTGTTGATATAAACCAATTGATAAACAAGAATTTGGTGGTTATTGTTTATTGAAGATTATAAAAGGAGAGCCTATGAAAATCATAATTATAGGTGGGGTTGCAGGTGGAGCAACTGCTGCGGCAAGAATAAGAAGATTGGACGAGAATGCAGAGATTATTATTTTTGAGCGTTCGGGTTATATTTCATATGCAAACTGTGGTTTGCCGTATTATATCGGTGGTGTTATTGAAGATAAGGAAGATTTGACACTTCAAACTCCCGAAAGTTTCTTCCGCCGTTTTAGAATAATCGCTAAAGTTAATCACGAAGTAACCGATATTGACGTGCAAAATAAAACCGTCCACGTAACTGACCTAAAAGCAGGAACGAGTTTTACTGAAACCTACGATAAACTAATTTTATCACCCGGTGCAAAACCGATTTTGCCCGATTTCTATACTGAAAACGAAAGGACTTTTACACTTCGCACCGTAGAAGATACGCTTAAAATTCGTGCCTTTATAGAACAAAAACACCCTAAAACGTCAGTTGTTATAGGTGGTGGCTTTATCGGTCTTGAAATGGCAGAAAACCTTGCAGAATTAGGCATTAAAACCACTATCGTGCAACGCTCTAACCATCTTTTGCCGACGGTGGACTGTGATATGGCGTCGTTTATCCACGCTAATTTCCGTCACCACGGCGTACAATTGTTATTAAATACTAACACAAATAAAATGAGTATTACAGGCGACCAAGTTTCGCTTAACCTTGATAACGGCTCAAATATAAGCGCTGATATGGTTGTGCTTGCAGTTGGAGTTGAGCCCGAAAACACACTTGCTAAAAAGATAGGTTTAGAACTTGGCGTTAAAGGTGCAATCAAAGTCAACGCAAAAATGGAAACTTCAATTCCTGACATCTATGCAGTAGGGGACGCAGTTGAAGTAAAGCACTTTATAACCGATAAAGATTCAGTAATTTCACTTGCAGGGCCTGCCAACAAGCAAGCACGAATAGTTGCCGATAATATTTGTGGATTAAAAAGTGAATATAAAGGCTCGCAAGGCTCTTCGGTTATTAAACTCTTTGATATGACTGTTGCTACTACTGGAATTAACGAACAGCAAGTTAAAGCAAACGGCATAGAATACGAAA
>JAFXIQ010000018.1 GCA_017533005.1 Clostridia bacterium
ATTGTGGTGCCTAACTGCTATAACCACAATTATATATGTTTCACGTGAAACTATGTCTCTTCGGGTAAAAATTAATACGTTTTTCTTAAAAATCTACCGTTCTATGGTGCTTGCTATTCGTCTTATTTTTTTTGGAATCTATTATAAATATCATGTTCTAATAAGACTTGCTTTTTAGAAAATTTTATGCTCTGCTGAACTCTTGAATTTTCACCAAAATTCACGTCTTTTTATCTTACAATTTTTATTGAAATTTTAAGTTTTTTTTATAATTAATTTTTGTGTGATTTTTTCGTTTATTATATGTCGTTTACTCGATGTTTCACGTGAAACTATTTATTAATATTTTGTTATAGCCGAATAATTTATTCGTTATACTTATTTTTAATCAATTATCAATATTTATTTAACTACTTAATTTTTATTTATTATTATGTTTTATTTTATAAATTTGTGATTGTTTCACATGAAACATTAGTAATTTACTTCAAATATGTTATAAATTACAAAGAAATTTTGTTGATAAATATTTTCTTTTGTGGATAACTTTACCTATTTTACCCTAGTTATCCACAAATTTATTTGTTTATCCCCATATTTTTATAATCCAACGTAGTAGGGGATTAATATTCTTCTATTTTCTATTATTTTTTATTAAACGTCTTATTCTTTATATTTAACTTAATAAATACTTCTGATTTCTTTTATTTTTGCCTGCTTATTTAACTAATTTCGTTTTTTATCAGTTTTTTGTTTTTATATCTCATTTATTCTTTATTTATATAACTTTCTACTTTATTTTTTGTTTAAATTATATAATTTTTAATAAATCAACCATCTTTTTATCTATAATTCTTAATATTTATCTAATTTATCGTTATTTTATTTGTTTTTAGTGTAATTGAAACATATTTTTAACTATTTTTTATATTTTTTATTAAAACTCAATAAAAAATTAATTTGTTTATTTTCAAAATTTTAATAAAATTAAAAGAGAATAATTATTCATTTTTGATATTTTATTATTTTTATAATTTTTTTCAAATAAAAAAGTACGTATATTTCAACGTACCTTTTATTTATATTTTTATTATATATAATCCCTATTTATATTATTAGCCGAGTAGTCTTACCGGTAGAATAATGAACTTATATTTATCGCCTTCGGTTGGAGTTACTACTGCAGGAGCGTTGCTTCCTATAAAGCTGATTTTTATGAAATCTTCTTTAATTTTATTAAATGCTTCGAATAGATATTTACTGTTAAATGCGATATCTATATCTTTTCCTTCTAGAGAACAAGCAACGTTTTCTTTGATTGAACCTAGGTCAGAATTACTGCTAATATTAACGTTTCCGTTAGAAATCGATAATTTTAGATAGTTATTTTTCTTATTTCTTGCAATAAGTGATGCTCTATCTAGACCTGCTTCTAATGCGCCTTTTTCTACGACGATTTGGCTATTGCTGTTAGAAGGAATAATTTTTTCGTATTGGATATATTCTCCTTCTATTAGTCTTGTAGTAATTTTGGTGTGTCCCAAATCAAATAGAACGTTATTCTTTTGAATTCTTACTTTTACGATATTATCGCTATCTTCAAATATTCTTGTGATTTCACCTAAAATCTTGCCGGGAACAACTATTTTTGCATCTCCCATAGCGTCAGCGACTTCGCATTTACATATTGATAGACGGAATCCATCTAGAGCAACCGTAGTTAATTCGTCGCCCTTTAAGTCTAGTAAACAACCTTTAAGAATAGGTCTTGAATCATCTACTGCTACGCAGAAAATGGTTTTTTCAAGAGTTTCTTTTAAGTCACTTTCTTTAATTGAAAAACCTGCGTCTTCTCCGATATTCTTAATTTCTGGATAAGTATCTTCTTCTAGGCATTGAATTTCGGTTTCGTTTTCACCATATTTAACGATTAATTTTGCACCTAGTTTTTCAATTTCAATTTGATTAAAAGAATTTAACTTTCTGATAAATTCAGTGAAGAATTTACCTGTTACAACAGCTTCGCCTTCTAGTGAAATAGTTGCTTTAATTTTCTTTTCAATGAAGAGTTCTAGGTCGGTTGCCGTGAGGGTTACGGTATCTCCTTCTACAAATATTTTTATACCTTCTAAAATCGGAACGTTGGTTTTATTTGATATAGCTTTACTTACTATTGATAGCGCTTGTGATAGCTCGTCTGGATTACATATAAATTTCATTTTTTCACCTGTTTTAATAAATATTATATATTGGGTTATTTATATTATAATAAGCCATGTTGATATGTTGATTACTATATTTTTTGGCTTAATTTTTATGTTTTTTTCGAGTTTAACTATATTTTATTACAGTTTTTATGTTGATATTTTGTTAATATCTTAACGTAAAGTTTTCAACATATTAACTACATATTAAGTAGACCTTTAATGTCCTTAATTGCTCTAGCAGTTTCGTCGTTAGTTTTGATTTGAGAAGCAATTTTGTCACGGGCGTGAATGATTGTCGTATGGTCGCGTCCACCGAAGATTTGTCCTATTGTAACAAGGGGAATCGTTGGTAGAAGTTCTATAATAATATAGATAGCATACATACGTGCTTCCGCGATATCTTTTGTTCTCTTTTTACCTATAAGGTCGCTCTTGGAAATCCTTGTATATGAAGATACTGCGTTGATAATATCAGAAGTATCTATACCTGATTTTTTGGGAGCGTTATGGCGTAGAGCTTCTTTTGCAGTTTCGATATCAGGGTAAGGCTTATTAACGAGATGTGAGTAAAGAATAACCTTGGATAGATTACCTTCTAATTCTCTTATATTACTATCGCATTGTTCTGCTAAAAAGTATACGACGTCGTCGTTTATAGCTACTTTTTCCAGGAACATCTTTTTCCTGATAATAGCAATACGCATTTCTAGGTTAGGTGAGCTTATGTCAGCGAGTAAACCACCTTCAAAACGAGAACGAAGTCTATCTTCTAGAGTACCAATTTCCTTTGGTGGGCGGTCGGAAGATAGAATAATTTGTTTACCTGCTTGATATAAGTCGTTGAAGATATGGAATAGAATTTCTTGTGAGCCTGATTTATTTTGCAAAAATTGCACGTCGTCAATCATAAGTACGTCACAAGAACGATATTTTTCGCGGAAAGCTCTAATATTCATAGTGTTGTCTTGAGATGAATAATGGAAGAGCGATTCTACGTATTCGTTAGTAAGTTTTTCTGCAGGAACGTAAAGAACTTTTAGTTGTGGGTTATTTTCGTTCAAGTAGTTACCTATGGCGTGTAGTAGGTGGGTTTTTCCTAGTCCTACGTCACCGTATAAAAACAACGGATTGAAAGACAAATAACCTTCTGCAGAGCCCGGATTTTGAGCAACGGTTTTTGCCGCGTTGAAAGCGAGTTTATTACTATCGCCAACAACGAAGTTCTCAAAAGTATATCTTGCAACGAATTGAGAAACTGGTTTTTCTTTAACTTCAACGGGTGCTAATTGAGCGGTATAAGCCTCAATTTCTTGAGCGTAATAAGATTTTTCTTCTTCTATAATGACTTCGATATCCGTAATAGTGGAATGAAGTTCTTGAAGTGAAGCTATTAAGTGATGCTTATAGTTCTTATTGACGGTAATTTTGTTGTTACTAGTGGGTGCGAGAAGAATAAGAACGTTGTCCTTTATGCACAAAGGAACTAGCCCCTCGATAAATACCGAATATGAAATGGTATTTATACCGGTAGGGGATAAATTAGAACATATATCTCGCCATAAACTTTTAATATCTATCATGATAACATTATAACATAAAACACCTAAATTTACAATAACTTTATTAGAAATCTAATATATATATAAATTCCTAAAATAGTATTGAAAAAAATTGGCAAAAATGTTAAAATGAGGCATAAGAAATTTTTAAGGAGAAAATCATGGACCTTTCAAAAGTTAAAGCAACAAAACAAGAGTCTGCTAAATTTATGGAAGAAGAGATAACAAAAGTTATCAAAACTTTCGGAAAGCGTGACCCAGGTAGCCAAGGCGAAACCGATGCCATTAATTATATGGCAGAACAACTAAAAGAATACAGTGACGAAGTTAAAGTAGAACCTTTCGACGTATACCCCGGTTCGTTTTTCGGATGGATATATTTCAGCGTAACGCTAGTTCTTATCGGTATAGCAGCGTATTTCATTATGCCTATTATAACCATAGTACTAGTACTACTAGCAATGGTACTTATGCTAGGTCAATTTTTGCTTTATCGTCAAATGATTGATAAACTCTTCAAGAAAAAAGTTAGTCATAACGTTACGGCAATCAAAAAACCTACAGGCGAAGTTAAGAGAAGAATATTCTTCAACGGTCACCCCGATTCAGCATACGAATGGACTTTGAATTATTATATCGGCGGTTGGGGATTTATTGCTCACTTCTTACTAACAATGGCAGCAGTTATATACGTAGCAGGAATTTCTATCGCATCTATGGTAATCAACGAAGGAGTTGGTCCCGAAATTAGTGAAGGCGTTACAAGAATTTTAGGTTACGTTGCACTAGGAACTCTACCTATTTTCGTAGGAATGTACTTCATGTGGAACGAAAAACAAGTAGTTGACGGCGCAAACGATAACCTAACCGGTTGCTATATGGGTATTGCAATTCTAAAAGCTTTAAAAGAACAAGGCATTGAACTAGAAAATACAGAAGTTGGCGTTATCCTAACGGGTTCTGAAGAAGCAGGTCTACGTGGAGCAAAAGCATGGGCAAAAGCTCATAAAGACGAATATAAAGACGTAGAAACTTACATATTTGCTTACGACACCATTCACGAAGGAAGATTCCTAGGTGCTAACTATAAAGACCTTAACGGATTTGTTCCTGCAGATAAAACGGCTACCGATATGTTTATGGACGCAGCAAAAGAACTTGATATTAAGTGTTCACTCACGACCGTACCACTAGGCGCAACCGATTCAGCAGCATTCAATCAAGGTGGATTTAAGGCAGTTGGTATTACGGCAATGGACCACAATCTACAAGACTACTACCACACAAGACGCGATACCTACGATAACCTAGACGTACAAGGTTTAGCCGACTGCTTCGAAGTATCAGTTCAAGTACTAGAAAATTTCGAAAATAAGTAAAATTAAAAAATGAAAGATTTATACGAAGAATATCAAATAGCTTTAGAGCTTCTCAATAGTGGTAACAGCAAAAACGAAGAAAAAGCTGCAAAAATGCTAAAAAAATTAGCTAAAAAAAACTACCTTCTTGCAATCAATACGTATGGATACTGTTTTGATTACGGAACGGGAGAAAAAAAGGATGAAAAGAAAGCATTTCAGCTATATATGAAAGCAGCCGAACAAGGATTAGCAAAAGCTCAAAGTAACGTAGGAAACTGTTATATATTGGGAATAGGCGTAGAAAAGGACTATAGGGAAGCTGTTAAGTGGCTAACAAGAGCAGCTGAACAAGGTCACGCAAAGGCTCAAAACGCTCTAGCAAGATGTTATAGAGAAGGAACAGGAACGGCAAGAGATGTAAATGAAGCTATTAAATGGTATACAAAGTCCGCTAATCAAGGATATTCTCTAGCACAATGCAACCTAGGTATGTGTTACGAATACGGAGAAGGAGTGGAAGTTGATTTAGAAAAAGCCTATAAACTGTATTTAGAATCAGCAAAACAAGGGAACAAACAAGCGATATTAAACTTGGCGAGCTGTTATGAAAACGGAAAAGGTGTAAAAAAGAACCTAGGAATGGCTAAAGAGCTATACGAAAAGGCAAAAGCATAAATCAACAAGAAAAAACACTTTTAAAAAGCAACCATTAACTTGGTTGCTTTTTTGTTATTGAAAATTAAAAGATTTTGTTTTATAATGATAGTATGGAAAAGTTTGAGAAAAATATAATTTTGAATAATGGAGTTAGCATACCGGCGTTAGGGTTTGGTACCTATAAAATCGACGATAACGACGTTGCTTATAGGTGCGTGAGCGATGCGCTACAAGTGGGATATAGACATATCGACACGGCGTTTTTCTATGAGAACGAAGTGGGCGTCGGGCGTGCAATTAAGGATAGTGGGTTAGATAGAAAAGACGTCTTTTTAACTACGAAAATATGGACGACGGATTGCGGATATGATAACGCACTTTTTGCCGTTGATAGGGCGTTGAAACTCCTTAATTTAGACTATATTGACCTAATGTTAATTCATTGGCCGACAAAGAAAAATCGCGAAACGTGGCGCGCTTTTGAAAGACTTGTGGAAGAAAAAGCCTTGCGCGCAATAGGCTTGTCAAACTTCAAAGAACATCATATAGAAGATTTATTGGTAACGGCAAATATCGTTCCCGCAATAAATCAAGTTGAATTCAATCCGCTATTTCAACAAGTCGAACTTCGTGAGTATTGTAAAAACCACGGAATAAGAGTGGAAGCTTGGGCACCATTATTAAGGGGCAAAACCTTTGAGCTAAAGAGCATAGAAAAACTCGCGGAAAAGTATGGTAAGACTCCCGCACAAATAGTATTACGTTGGGATTTACAGAGTGGAGTTGTAACTATTCCAAAGACCACGCACAAAGAGAGAATGATAGAGAATTTCGACGTTTTCGACTTTGAGTTGACGGCAGAGGATATGGAAATGATAGCGAAAGAAAATATCAACGTAAGACAATATAGAGACCCAGACAATCACGGATTTTAAAAATGATTATTGATATAAAAAAGAAAAAGCCTACGAAAATTAACGACTTATTATTCGGTATTTTTTATGAAGATATCGGGTTTAGTGCTGACGGTGGAATGAGCTCGGAGCTCACACAAAACGGTAATTTTCAATGTCAATATTTAAAAGAGAGTAAAAAGCTATTCAAAAAAGAGAGAATAGGAAAGATTATAAACGAGCCTTGGAAGTCTTGGAAAATAGTAAACGGCGAAGAGTTCGAACTAGAAATGACAAGGGAGCATCCTGTTGTTGAAGAGAACCCTACGCACCTAAAAATAAAAGGGCAAGGCGTTACGATATTGAATACCGGCTTCTTCCCTTTAGGCACACCGAGTGATTACGGAATGGGTGTTGTAAAAGGGAATACATATAGAATTTCTTTCTATGCGAGAGCTGTTGGCGAAAGTACGATAACCGCGTATTTAGGAACTAAAAACAATAAAACAGTTACCGAAAAGACCACTTTTACAATTAGTAGTGATTGGAATAAATATCAAGTTGAAGTCGTCGGAAAAGAGAGTGTTGATAGCGCTTTACTACTAGAAATCGGAGCCGGAGAAGTAGAAATCGACTTCGTATCGGTGCGCGATTTAACTAACGTGTGGCGTGCAGATAACGAGTATTTTAGAGAGCTTGGACTTCGCAAAGATATGATGCAAGCACTTTATGATTTACGTCCGCGTTTCGTACGTTTCCCGGGTGGATGCATAGTAGAAGGCGTAGGACCTTATGAGAATGCTTATCGTTGGAAAAATACGATTGGCGACAGAATGAAAAGAAAGGGCACTCCTAATCGTTGGGGATACTTCCAATCTTACGATATAGGATTTTATGAGTTCTTCGTAATTTGCGATGAGATAGGCGCGTCTGCAGTGCCTATGATAAACGCGGGACTAACTTGTCAATGCTTCAACGATAAAGTCGCGCTTCGCGTGGACTGTGATAGAGATAAAGAAGCTTTCAAGACAGACGTCATTGATTATGCTGTCGATTTGATTTATTTTGCGCTCGGCGACGTAAATGCGAGCGATGATAGGGAAAGAGAATGGGCAGAGCTTCGCGCGAGCTACGGGCACCCTACACCTTTCAAGATGCGACATCTCGGTATCGGCAACGAGAATTGGGGCGACGCTTATGAGAGAAACTTCGCGACTGTTAAAAAGGCGCTTCAAGACGTAGACGGAAGAAACCTTATCGAAGAATACGGCTTGTCGCTTGTTATTGCCAACGGCGTAACTACTAAAGGACAAGGCGACGGCACTTTCGGGGTATGGAATTTCATTAATAAAGAAGGGCATCAAGACGCTATCGTAGACGAGCATTATTATTGCACGCCGGAGTGGTTTTTTGAGAAGGGAGATAGCCTTTACGATAACTATGACAGGAATAGCGCAAAGGTGTTTATATCGGAGTACGCTGCTCACAACAAATATAAGAAGTACGGAAGAAATATCAAGAAAGAAGAAGAGAATAACACGATGCTAACGGCAGTGGCAGAGGGCGCGTTTATGACAAGTATCGAGAGAAACTCCGACGTCATAGATATGGTTGCGTACGCACCGCTTTTTGCAAAAATTCGTTCGAACGTAAATCCCGAACGTCCTGCGAATTGGTATCCCAACTTGATATGGTTCAATGCGCGTGAAACGATGCGCACTCCGAACTATTACGTGCAACAAATGTTTATGGAAACGGACGGGGAAACGCTACTTGACGTTAAGAGCGAAGATAAAAACGTCTACTTGTCGGCGACTATGAACGAAGAGAAGCGCGAACTCTACGTAAAAATAGCTTACAACGGAGAAGCCGACGTTAGTTATGAAATAAAGATAGAGAACGCAGACGTTGAGAGCGCGAAGTCGACCACTTTGTACGGAGATAAACTATTACGAAACCTTATTGATAACGAGAGAGTAATAGAGAACGTAACACCGACTGAAGGTGCTGTTTACGTAGAAGGTAACGAACTAAAAGTAGCCCTAGCACCGATGTCTGTGAGCGTGGTAACGGTGAAGCTCAAATGAAAATGAACGAGACTTCTTACAAGGTATTTTGCTTGGTTGCGCGCTACTTAAACAACGCGCCTTGCGCCATAAACAAAGAACTTATTGATATGGTAACGGGTGGCGATAAAGACAGTGAAGAGCGTGCGTTTTCCGCGCTACTTGCGGAGCTTCTTGGTGTGGACAGCACGAGAAGTCAAGAAGAAAAGCAGATGTTTAGGGAGTATTTTTTACCTATGGTAAAGAAGCTCAATCCCGAAGAATACGAGGCAAACGCGTATCTAAAAGCGATACCTTTTAAGGAAGGAAAAATCGGAGCGTGGGAAATAAAGCTCGACAAATATAGCGCCTACGAAGGCTTTGTTTACGACAACCCAACGGTGTACTTTGACGGTAAAGTCGTACCAAGAATTGGTTTCTTTGACAGAGAATATTCCTACCCTGCGATATACGAGAACGGACGCGAATGGATGCTCATAACTCCTAACGAAATCCGTACTATGGCGAGTCCCGTTTCACGCGCGAAAGGTCGTGTGTTGACGTTTGGGCTAGGGTTGGGATACTACGCGTTTTCGGTATCCGAAAAGAGCGAAGTGGAAACCGTTACTATAGTAGAGCGTGACGGTAACGCGATAGAACTTTTCAAAGAAATAATACTTCCTTACGTGAAGAATAAGAATAAAATAAACATAGTAAAGAGTGATGCTTTCGAGTATATGGAGAGCGGAAAGACGAGGGATTTTGATACGATTTTCGTGGACCTTTGGCACGACCCGTCCGACGGAGTTGAGCTATATAAAAAGGCGAAGAGCTACGAGCGAATGAACCCCGAAGCGTGTTACGACTACTGGATAGAAGACAGCATTAAACTTTACTTATAGGACAGAGGACGAGTATGTTTACGATATCATTAGTTACAGTTGCAATTATGCTTTTATACGCCGTGCCCGGTTTTCTTCTTGTCAAAACAAAGCTTGTCAAAGAAAACGCCATATCGGCATTCGCAGTCTTTTTGATGTACGTTTGTCAACCGTGTTTAACGATATACACCTTCCAAAAAACCGAGTTTAGTTGGGGACTGCTCGCTAACATCGGAATCATATTCGGGCTAGCGTTACTACTTATGGGAGTGATGCTGTTCGGTATGTTCTTTGTGTTGAAAAAGAAGTACGCAGACGTCCGTTATCGCGTAGCAAACGTTGCTAGCGCATTTGGTAACTGTACCTTTATGGGTGTTCCACTTCTAGAAGCCCTATTACCTAACAACCCCGAAGCCGCTCTCTATTCAACGATATTTTTCATCGCAATGAGCATACTCGGCTGGACGGTTGCGAGTGCGCTTATAACACAAGATAAAAAGTACATCAAACCCCTAAAAATTATTTTAAATCCGGCAGTTGTAGCACTTGTCGTAGCGCTTCCTTTGTTCTTTGCGAAGGTAACGCTTCCTGCAGTATTAAACGATGCTATAACGCTTGTCGGTAGAATGAGCACGCCTCTATGTATGGTAATAATGGGAATGCGCCTTGCTACGGTTGAGTTTAAGTCTATTTTCGTTGATGCGACCACCTACATAGCAACTGCAGTTAAACTCGTAATAATGCCACTATTAGGACTACTGCTAACCTGGTTTTTACCCATTGACTATGCGCTAAAGGTATCCTTTTACGTAATGTGTTGTTGTCCGGTTGCAGCAATCGTATTGACTTTTGCAGAAATGCTCAATGAAGGTCAAAAATCAGCTGCTAACGTGGTGCTATTGAGCACGATATTGTCACTTGCCACGCTACCACTTATGATGTTGATTATTCAAAACATATAATATAGAACGTATTGACAGTAATGTTATAATATATTAAGACTAAATTTTGAGGAAAAAAATGGAAAACATTATAGAAATTAAAAATTTGTATAAGAGTTTCAAAGACGTTAAAGCGGTGCAAGACTTGAGTATAACCGTCAAAAAAGGTGAGTTGTACGCATTTCTTGGCTTGAACGGAGCCGGCAAATCTACAACGATTTCCATTATGTGTGGGCAACTGCAAAAAGACAGTGGAAAGGTCTACGTAAACGGCGTTGATTTAGATGAAGATATCGATAAAATTAAGAGAGATTTGGGCGTTGTGTTCCAAGTTTCTGCGTTAGATATGCCATTGACTGTGAAGGATAATTTGAAGTCAAGAGCCGCGTTATACGGTATCAAAAAGGAAGAATTCGACAGAAAATTCGAAGAAATCGACGCGCTTCTTGACATTAAGCCGTTGTTAAAGAGAACTTTTAGCAAGCTTTCTGGTGGAGAAAAGCGCAGAGTAGATATTGCGAGAGCCCTATTACACAACCCACAAATACTAATTTTAGACGAGCCGACGACGGGACTTGACCCACAAACAAGGAAGCTCGTATGGAATGCTATCAACAAATTGAGAGCGGAAAATGGAATCACGGTATTTTTGACTACGCACTATATGGAAGAAACGCTTGACGCCGACTACATAGTGATACTTGACTCGGGGAAAATCGTGGGCGAAGGCACGCCGATTGAGCTTAAAAATAAATATACGGGCGACTTTATACAACTTTATGGTGTAGAAGAAGAGGCGGTAAAAGCGCTCAATCTTCCGTATCAAAAGATGGTAGGTGGATATAGGATAGCCGTAGAAAATACCGCAAAAGCCACCGAGCTTATTAAAGAATATCCCGAGTTGTTCATTGACTACGAAGTAATTAAGGGTAATATGGACGACGTATTCTTGAGCGTAACGGGCAAAGCGTTAAAGGAGGTATTTTAATATGACGTTCTTATCATTGTTGGAAAGAAATATAAAAATGTATTTCAAGGATAAAGGAGCGTTTTTATCTTCGTTAATAACCCCTTTAATTCTACTAGTTCTATTCGTAACGTTCTTGAAGAGTGTATATATTGATAGCTTACAAGCTAATATTCCTGCCGGAATGAGCCTTTCGGAAGAAGTTTTGAATGGATTTGCCGGTAGTTGGTTAATTTCTTCGCTACTCGCAACTTCAACCGTAACGATAGCGTTCTGCTCGAATATGACTATGGTCGCAGATAAAGCTAACGGAAATATAAAAGACCTTACGATTGCACCCGTTAGCTCGTGGGTATTGAGCTTGAGTTACTATTTAGCAACGGCAATCGTAACGCTTATCGTTTGCCTAATAGCATTTGCAATAGGACTTGTTTATTTATCGGTAGTGGGATTTTATCTATCGTTCGTGGACGTTATACTCACGATAGTTGATATAATCATACTCGTAATGTTCGGCACGGCGTTATCATCGATTGTTTGCCGTTTCTTAAAAACGCAAGGCGAAATCAGCGCAGTGGCAACGCTAGTAAGCACGGTTTACGGCTTTATTAGTGGCGCATATATGCCTATTTCACAATTTGCTGACGGGCTACAAGACGCATTAATGATATTCCCGGGAACCTATGGAACGGGACTAATAAGAAACCATATGATGCGTGGCGTTATAGAAGAAATAGGTAATAACGGTATACCTAGTCAAGTCGTTGATAGTATGCGTAATGCTTTCGACGCAAAAATGTTCTTCTTTGATAAAGAAGTTAGCCTACTCGCAATGTATCTAGTAATGATAATAACGATAGTCGTGCTAATCGGAATTTACCTACTAGTGAACTTCCTACTCAAGAAAAAGAAGAAATAAACACAAAAACAAAATGAAAGACCGCACAATGCGGTCTTTTTGTTATTTATAATAGTCTTTTACGCGTAAAGATACTATTCTAATTCGAACTCTAACGTGCGTAAATCTAGATAAGATTTGAGTATCATAATGATAGCACAAATAATGACAAAAACGGCAACAACGCCACTTACCGTAGGAAGAAGGACGTTTCTAAGAGAAGTGTTGCCGTTTCCCCAAGTAGATAACATAGTATTAGTTAACGTAACTAGAGAAACACTCGCTGCGTTAAGGCTTAAGATTTTTGCGCTAGAGTAAACGTGGTCGTTTTTCTTAACAACACGCGTTCCGTTTGCTACCATAACGCCAAAAGATATGAAAGTATAGGTTGCGAGCATAATAACTTGATTTTCGCCATAATTTGCGACGTAGTCGTCTTCAAGCAAGATGAAAAACATCGCCGAAACCACAACGTCGATAAGCAGTAGAAACAAGCCACAGCCACGCATAGTTTTAATTTTTGAGCTTATACTCGTATCGGGGTTGATTTGTACGAATAGAAAAGCGCGCACTATGGATAGTAGTCCATAGTAAATAGACATTATAAAGAACCACTTTGAATGTACTACCAAGGACGACACGAATAAATAGGAAGAATAAGCAATATTGAACGTTAAAGAAGCGTACAAAAATATTTTCGTACGATAAAGAGCATCATTTTTAAATTTATCAAAAACTGAAACTTTAACCTTCATAAGCTAATTAATTTTATTCTAGTGTGGTTAGTATAACACAAAAAAAGTAATTTTACCACAATAAAATGCAATAAGGGATTACTTGTAATACTTGTTCGTGCGTTTTAGATAATCTATGAGTAGCATCGGCCAGTCGGTTTGGATAATATCGAAGCCGTGGTCGACGTGCCAGCCCCAACCGTTATCTTCGCTTGCCGTGAGCGCCGTGTCGTCGCTGTGCCCTGCTGATAGTTGAACGATTTTGTTGAAAACGATAGTGTTCGACCATAATAAAATATTATCCTTTTTCATACGCTCGATAAATTCGGGATGTAGCAAGGGGGAGTCTTCGCTATTGAATAGCACTTCCACGCCTACGTAGTTGAGATTAGCCTTAATGAGCGTATCGTGATATTCGTGCGAATTGCGAACGATAGGCATATACGGAAGCTCGGGAGCAATATTCTCAAGAATATCGAAAACCTTCTTTGAAGGACGGCTTTTAACGAGCACTTGGTCAATCATATTATGTGCTTTTATCTTTTCGTAAATCTTCTTCGGAGAAGACCAGAACTTATCAACGTTTATGAAGCACTTATCTTTGAACTCTTCTAGGAAATCATCAAAAGTCGTTATATTGAATTGAGTTTTTACACCGTCGGAATTACGATAGGGGATTTTCTTAATTATCGAAGAAGGTAACAAATTTAGCGAGAATGGTAGCCCTAAGTGCGCGAGTTCCATTCCTGGGTGGAACAAGAACAACTCGCCGTCAAGGCTTTTTGCTACGTCGATTTCTATGATATCCGCGCCTTCTTTCAAGGCGATTTGATAGCTAGCCATAGTATTACAAGGGATATTGCCACCGGCTTTTCCCCTGTGTGCCGTAACGATTATATGCTCCTTTGCCGTTTCTCTTAAGTCAAACATAAACAACTCCTTAAGTTTCTTATTCAATTCTACCACACCACGTATTAAAACTCAATTATTTCCGTATTAAAGAAATTCGTAGTGACATTTCACGGATAAGATGCTATACTTATAATATGGATATGGTAATTTCAAAAGAACAACAAGAACTAAAAGCGCTCGCCCTAAAATTAGGCGTGGACCTAATAGGGTTTTGCAAAAATGGCGACCAACAAACGCCACTTGCCCCCAATTTAACCAATGCCGTTTCTATCGCGCTTAAATACACGGATAGCATACTTGAAAGCATAGAAACCGCACCGAGTTACGCGTATTTCCACGCTTATCGTACGCTAAATACCTATCTTGACAATATTGCTTACCGACTAGCGAGAGCAATAGAGAAGATGGGGTACAACGCATTCCCAGTTGCAGCGAGCCAAAGTCAGGGTAAAAACGCGCCCTACAACGGTGTAGTTCCCCACAAAACCTACGCTGTTAAAAGTGGGTTAGGGTTTGTTGGAAAGAGTGGGCTATTTATCTCGAAGGAATATGGTAGTAAAGTGCGACTCGCAACGATTTTAACCGATATGCCACTTATTCCCGAACAGCCAATTATAGAGAACGGATGTGGAAACTGCGAGCTTTGTGTTAAGGCGTGTCCTGCGGGAGCGATTTACGGAGAGCTACCTACTACAAACGGAGAGCGCAACTTCAGCGCAGAGAAGTGTAGTGAATATATGAAAAAGCACTTCCAAGACGTCGGCAGAGGTAGCGTGTGTGGTATTTGCATCAAGGTTTGTCCGAAAAATAAACTGAAATAAAGAAAAGGCAGTCTTGCGACTGCCTTTTATAGTAGGAATTACGCTAATTTAAGCTTCTTTTTCTTAACAACGCGAATTATTAATAGCACTAACAAAGTAATAACCGTGCCTACTAAATATCCCGAGAAGTCGAGCAATACGTCTTTAATTGCGCCCACTCTTCCGGGGGTAATGAGTTGCAAGCTTTCCGTAAAGGTCGCAAAGAAGAATCCGTATATTATAGTGAGCAGTAGCGCAGGAAAGGGTTTTACGTGTGACAGAAGGAAAGCGAGAGTAGCGAAAACTGCGAGCACTAAAAACGCCCCGAAGTGCCCGATACCCTTTCTTACGTAGTACGTAAAATCACTGAAGTTGTCTTTCATTTTATCACTTAATGAAGGCTTGTCGGGAGTGCTTTCTCCACCACCACCGACGACGCTTTCTATATTTTCCGTAGCGTCGATAACTGCGTCACTCACTGCGCCACTATGTTCGCTAGAAACTTTTCCCGGTAGGCAAGACTCATAAACAAGAACACCGGTAAGCGCAACGAGTGCGATAACGGAAAGAATTAAGATGGTTAAACGAGATTTGGTCATAAATACTCCTTATTAAAAAGCATCATTTTACATCGAATTTATTAGTGAAAGAACAGGTTTTACAGAAATCTTCAACTGCAATATTGTGTTGAAACCCATCGCGAATATTAACGGCACGCTTTGATGCGAGAATTTCTTCGATAGGAGTATCGAAAATATTGCCGAGAGCGAGCTTTCCGTCGTTATCCAAGCAACACGCAACCACTTGTCCGTCGCATAGCACCCCGAAGTGCGAACGCAAGCCGTAGCAATACTTGTTCTCGCAAGGCGCAGAGCTTTCCGTATCGCAGGGCCACTCAAAAATCTCGTCCGGCGAAAAATATATCTCGTTTGTAACGAAGACGTTTTCCGTTAATTGATAGGGGAGCTTGCTATTAAAAAATTCGTTTGCTATGTCGATAATGCGCGAGTTTAGCGCGTTTTGACCGCCTTCATTCCATAACCTAAACTCAACGAAAACGTGTTCACAAGTAGTGATTTCGCGCGAAATTTCAAACAATTCATATAAATATTCACTTAAAGGCATATTGCGAGCGTTAGCTTCGTAACTATGCAAACTCACGGAAATCCGTTTCACAAGACCGTTTTTGAATACGTCAAGGTGATTTTTTAGAAGAGTTCCGTTTGTCGTTAGGTAAATTTGCAAGCCGTTTTCGCGTGCGATTTCGCATATTTTATCGAATTCAGGGTGCAAAAGTGGTTCGCCCATAAGGTGAAGACACACCACTCTGGTTAGTGGCGCGATGCTTTTTGCAACGCGTTCGAAGTCTAATACACTCATATATCCCATTTTTCGACTGTGTTTAGGGCAAAAAGAGCAGTTAAGATTGCAAATATTAGTTATTTCAACATAAACTTGCCTAAATTTCTTCATATTTAGATTGTAACAAAATATAAAGAGATTTTCAAGAAATAATTTAATAAGTGTGCTCTACGTTTAATTCTATTTCCAAAAGTAGCTTGTCGCTAACGATAGCAATAAATTCGCCGTTAGTCGGTTTGTGGCTTTCACAAAAAATCGGCACGCCGTAGAGTGTGTTTACGAAGTAGATTTTTCCATTTCCCCACGCAATATCTATCGCGTGACGGATAGAACGCTCGACTTTGCACGGCGTTGTTTCGCAGGCGTCTGCCACGGCTGGATATAATTCTTTGGTTATATTATTCAACAATCTAGGGGATTTTACAACGATTTTAATAGCTTCTTTTAGGTAGCGATAGCCGTATAATTGTGGAGAAATACCACAAGAAATAATTATATTTTGAATAAGGGCTTCTATCGCAATATTTTTTACCGAAAAAGTGTTATTTTGATTTAAATTATACATAAATACTCCCAAAAAGCAATTTTTGCGCACAGAAAATAGAGCACCAGCCGTGCTTAAGTTTATTCTTTTTTCAAAATGGCAAAAAAATTACAAATTTATCTGTCTAATGCACTAATAATAACAAATATTTCTACACAAAACAACATATTTAACGATAAAATAAATAATTTTGTAAAAAATTCAGCGCGAAAATTGTCGAATTTTGTAGAAAAAGGGTTAACTGAATTCGGTTCGCGTTGACAGAAGGTCGGTTGAGTGATATACTTAGATTATATGAAGAAGAAATATTTTATTATAATATCAATATTAATATTCTGTGCGCTGACGTTAGCCGGCTGTTCGCTTATGGACGACGTTCCAACGGGGAGCCCGCACAATATTACCGTTATGGAAGGGAATTATGGCACTATAACTCTCGATAAAACGTCTGCAAAGAAAAACGAAATCGTAACGCTTACCGCTTATCCCAACGAAGGCTACGAGTTCGACCACCTTGAAATAAAAGGGGAATGGATAACGGAAAGCAGTTTCAAAATGCTGGGCGAAGATATCGTAGTTACACCGTATTTTAGATGCAAAGAATATAGGGTAACTTATATGACGGATTTGTCTAACGGCGAAAGCGTCAACGGTATGGGAATAACTATATTCTACGTTACGACGGAAGAAGAGCTTCCCAGTGCAAACAAGAATCATTATAGATTTTTAGGTTGGTATACTCTTGATAATCCCGACGTAATTATAAATAAAATATCCCAAGGAACAATGGGCGACCTTGTGCTTTATCCCAAGTTTACACCCTACGCAAGAGCGATAACCTATCATATGCCAGAAGGCGCAACACATTCTAACCCCACGAGTTTTACCGTGGAAGACGAAGATATCATTCTCACTGCCCCCGAATGGGAAAACCACTACTTTTTAGGTTGGTATAGAGACGATTCGTTTAAAAGTAAGATTTCAAAGATAGACACGAGCAGTGTAAAGAGTATTGACGTTTATCCCAAGTTCTATAGCGAAATTTACGATGACGAAGGCTATCGTTTGATAACTTCAGTTACCGACTTCGATCAAATCCTTTGCGAGAACCCAATGGAAGAAAAGGAAGGCAAATACCGTCTAGCGTGCGACCTTGATTTTGCAGGCGATGAGCCGATGGTATGGGATTTTGCGGGCGAATTCGACGGAGATAACCACGTAATAAAGGGCTTATCCCTACAAGGTGGTGGCTCTGCAGGAGTGAACGAGTGGGGGCTTTTCAGTTGCTTGAACGGCGCAACCATCAAGAACCTACAAGTAGAAATAGACACTAAAGTAAAAAGAGATAACGAGAACTATGGATTGGCGTTAGGATTTATTGGAAGCGGTAAGACCGGCACCAACGTTATAGAAAACGTACACCTTACCAAGTGTCATATAAACCTAGAAATAAATAACTTTTACGACGTTGGTGGAATTGTTGGGAAGGCAAACAGCTCAACCCAAATAATTGGTTGTTCGGCAACCGATATAGCGATTAACGTATCCCTAACTGTAAAAAATAGAAGCGGTAGCGCCGGTGCAATTGTTGGCGATGGTGGCAAAGTAAAAGCTAGCCACGTAATATTTGAAAAAGACGACTACGTAATTTGTTGTGGTGGTGATAGCTATCAAGACAGCTTCTACGTAAGTGCCGGTGGTATAGCAGGTAGCTGTGACAGGATAGAAAACAGCTACGTATATATGGATAAAGACGCGACTAAAGCTAGCTTTATAAAAGTATATTCCGTTAATAGATACGCTAACTTATGCGTAGGCGGGCTTGTAGGATTTGGTGCGGAAATAGTTGATTCGTACGCGTACGTTAGCGAGCTACACGCAACGGGGGGAACGGACGTAAATATAGGTGGGTTATCGGGAATTGGAGCTCACGTAGAGAATAGTTTAATAGCAGTTTACGACGGATTGAATATGATACTTAGTGAAGACTCTAGTAACAATAGATACAACTTTGCTTTGATAACGAACGGTGGAATAAAAGAAAACGTATATACGAACTGCTCTCATTTAGCTAGCAAGAAACCCGGAGAAACCTATTTCGATAGAGTAGACGACGGTGACGTCGCCGATTTGAGAGGAGATTTCGTATCGCACGCCGACCTAGGCACAATATGCAATAGCCTCGCAAAGAGTTGGGACTTAACGATATGGGATATGAACAACAAAATAGACGGCAATCTTCCCGCGCATAAATAGAAAACACCTTAAACAAATAGAAAAAGACCTCGACTGCAGTCGAGGTCTTTATTTTAAGAGATTTAGTTTAAACTTTTACAATTCTTTAACAATTCATAAACAATGTAAATCTAGTTGATAAATTTATCGTTTTCCCATTTGCCGGAGATGCATTCGCCGTTAAGTTTTTCGTATTTACCGTAGCCATGGCGCAATCCGTTTTTGAATTCGCCGTCGTATTTGTCGCCGTCGTTGAAGAAAAAGATGCCTTTGCCGTGCATTTTGTCATTTAAGAACGTTCCGCTGTATTGATTTCCGTTAGTGAACCAAATAGTGCCGTAGCCTTCCATTTTACCTTCGTTCCACTCGCCTCTGTATTTGACTCCACCGGCAAAAACACATTCACCAAAGCCGTGAGGCAAGCCGTCTTTGAAAGAGCCTTTGTTTATTTGTCCGTCGGGCCAAGTAGATACACCTTTGCCGTTAGGTTTGCCGTTTTGGAATTCGCCGGTGTATTTTAGGCCGTTAGAATAAGCAATTTTACCGTTTCCACAAATAACGTTTTCCACGAATTCGCCCACGTATTTTTCGCCGTTTGCAATTATTAGAGTGCCTTTGCCGTGACGTTTGTCGTCTTTATAATAACCTTTATAAACGTCGCCGTTAGAGCGTTTAAAAACGCCTTTACCGTTGCGCATTCCGTTCATGAAATGACCTACGTAAATTTCCCCATTTGCCTTTTTGTAAGTTCCTTTACCGTTGCGTTGTCCGTTTGTATAATAGCCTGTATAAACGTCGCCGTTTGCCCATTCGTAAGTGCCTTTTCCGTGCATCTTATTGTCTTTCCAACCGCCTTCGTATCTACTACCGTTAGGCTTGGTATAAACGCCTTTGCCCGAGAATTTGTCCTTTTTAAAGGTGCCGATGAGTTGCTCGCCGGTAGCTTGGGTATAAGTGCCTTTGCCGTGTCTATCGTCGCTTATCCAATCTCCGTCATAGACGTCTCCGTTAACGTAGTGCATAGTGCCTTTACCATGGCGTTTGCCTTTTTTATATTCGCCTTCGTAATAAGCACCGTTTACCCAAATGTAAGTGCCCTTGCCATTTCGTAGGCCGTTCAGCCATTCGCCGTTATAATTATCGCCGTCGTTAAAATAAAAGATACCGATACCATTGCGCATACCGTTTTCATAGGCGCCAACGTAAATTTCTCCATTAGCATAAGTATAGGTGCCGTAAACAATCTTATCGTTTGCCCATTCTCCTTTAAACGTATCGCCGTTGTTGTAGTAAAAAGTGCCTTTTGCTCTGTTGCCTAGAGCGTTTAATTCGCCATCAAAACGTCCGTTGTCATACTCTTTAATCATAAACCACCTACGAAAAGTATTTTATAAATCACTAAAAGATTATATCACTCACTGTAAAAGCTGTCAATGACGCGACC